>JADGRE010000128.1 GCA_017881185.1 Pseudomonadota bacterium
TCTGACCGAGGGGTTTTGATCGGTTATCGCGCAGGACCGGGCGCGCAGGGCAAGGCGCGACGAGGAGCAATAGCCAGCGCTATTGTGACGAGGAGCAACGCAGCCATGCGCGTTCGGGACCAGCGAGAAACGGTCAAAACCCCTCGGTCAGACCACTAAGAGCGTGGATCGAAGCGGTCGCGCAGGTAGTCCCCGGCGCGGTTGGCTCCGTAGACCATCAGCGCGATGGTGCTGCCCGCGAGCAACGCCACGTGCGGAAACCTGAGCAGCACTGCACTGCCCTGATCGAGCAACGCACCCCACGATGCGCTCACCCCCGGCCCGAGGCCCAGAAACGACAGCGTCGACTCCGCGAGTACCGTGCTGCCGAGCGCCGCCGTCGCCTGCACCACGAGCGGCCCAGCCAGGCTAGGTGCAATGTGCCTCACCAAGATGCGACTCTGCGAATAGCCGAGCGCGCGCGCCGCCTGCACGAACTCCAGCTGACGCAACTGCAAGGTCTGGGCGCGCGCCAGCCGCGCAAAGAGCACCCAGCCGTTGGCGATCAACGCCAAGAGCAGGTGCGGCAGCCCCGGCCGCGCCACCAGCGCCAGCACCGCGATGTTCAACACGATCGATGGAAACGCTTGCACCAAATCGCAGGCGCCAGTCACGGCGTGGTCGATGCGCCCACCGCGATAACCCGCCCACACCCCCAGCAGCGCCCCGATCAAGAGTGATGCACCCACCGCCGACACCGCGACCACACCCGCCAGCCGCGCACCACACAGCAGCATGCTCAAGATGTCCACGCCGTTGTCGGTGGTGCCCAGCAAGTGGCGCAAGCTCGGCAGCTCGTACTCGTGAGGGAGATCGATGGCGCGCGGCGAATACGGTGCGCACCACGGCCCGCACACCGCCAAGAGCACGAACACGCCGCAGATGACCACACCGACCGGCGGCGGGTGTTTGGGCAGCGGCGCGCTCGGCCACAGGGAAGTCAGGTCAGCCCCGCGCGTGGATCGACCACACCGTAGAGCAGGTCGACCAGCAGATTGACCACCACGTAGAACACCGCGACCACCAGCGCGCAGCCCTGCACCACCGGAATGTCACGATCGAGGAACGCCTCGAGAAACAGGCTGCCGAGCCCCGGACGCTCGAAGATCTTCTCGGCCACCACCGTGCCCGATAAGAGCGCGCCGAGCTGCGCGCCGGCGACCGTCATCACCGGCAACAATGCGTTACGCAGCGCGTGGCGCACGATCAGCGTTCGCTCCGAAAGCCCGCGGGCGCGCGCGGCGCGCAGGTAAGGCTCGGCCAGCACTTCTGCGAGCGCGGCGCGCGTCTGGCGCGTCAGAATAGCGCTCAGCGCAGCGCCCACGGTCAGCGCCGGCAGCACCAGCGACGCGACGCCCAGCTCGTCACCCGGCATCGGCAACACGCGCAGCCACACGCCGAAGCACAGCACCAGCAGCGGGCCGAGCCAGATGTTGGGGATGGCCAAACCGAGCAACGCGACCGACGACGCAGCGCTGTCCCAGCGTGTTCCGCGATGCACCGCAGCCAGCGTCCCGAGCGGCAAAGCCAGCGCGAGCGCCACGCCCAAGGCGCAGAGCGCGAGCGCAAGCGTGTGCGGTAGCACCTCGACGATGAGCGAAGTCACGCTGCGCGTCGGAGCACGAAACGAATGGCCGAGGCTACCGTTGCCGACCTCGCCCAGCAGCAGCAGGTACTGACGCGACAGCGGCTCGTCCAGATGCAGGGTCGCGCGCAGCGCAAGTCGGTCCGCGGGTTCCGCCTGATCGCCCAAGATCGCGCTCACCGGATCGCCCGGGATCGCGTGCAGCAGCACGAACAGCAAGCTTACCGCGCCCAGCACGGTCGCAAGCGCACGCAGACACCTGGCCGCGACGTACCGCCACATCGTTGCCTCGCTCATGCCGCGCCAACGCAGCGGCCGCCCACACACTACACCAAGCGAACGCGAACTTGTCAGCCGCCGCTGATCAGGCCGGCGTCGTCGGGCGGCAGCGAGATGTTGCCGGTGCCGGCGTCGTCGACTGGCGTCATCGGGAGCACGGCAGGCGGGTTATGGATGGCGCAGAACCTGGAAGGATGGTCGAGCACCTTCGCCTCGCCGTGCGCGCCGAAATCAGCGGCGCTGATGCAGCGATAGCCCTGGTCGGTGCGGCAGTCGTCGGCGTCGTCGCACTGGTACATGCAGTAGGTCGTGCTCAAACGATTCACGTCGGGCCGGAACTTCACGCACACCGAGTCGGTCGGACAGGTGCCGGTCTCGCAACTCGCGATGGTGCAGTAGCCGCCGGGTTGGGTGCGGTCGCACAGCCGGGTCGCGGAGATGTTGCAGTCGAGCGCGGTGTGGCACGGATCGCCGATGTTCTTGCCGCAGGCGACCACGCTGGAGACGACCCACAACAGGCCCAGCAGCGCGCAAACGCGCCGGGCAGTTGAGCGGGATCGAAGCGGTGCGGCTGACCCGGGCGACATGGCGGCGGAGCATAGACAATCGCAGTAGGGCGTGCCAGCACTCTTCCGAGCATGCGCAAGACTGGGTTCGGGCCTCTGCGGCGCAAGAAAATCCCCTTCCCGGCCGCGTTTTGCGCCCTGTTACCCGCGTGGCTGCTCGTGCTCGCAACGAGCGCACCCAGCGCGCTCGCGCAAGCGCCCACCGACCCGGCCCTGCCGCCGATCCGCGAGCGCATGTTGGCGAACGACGACGCGGGCGCGCTTGCGCTGCTGGAAGCGCTGCCCGTCGAGCGCGCCGCACAGAGCGACCTGCGCTACCTGCGCGCCCGCCTGTACGAGCGCATCGGCAAGCCGAGCGACGCGCTGAGCAGCCTGCCAACCGATCTGCACGGGCTGCCCGACAGCGTCGCGACCGACATCTGCAGCCGGCGCGCGCTGCTGCTCGCCCGCTCGGGGCACTGCGACGAGGCACGTCCGCTCTTGCAGAGCCTGACCAAGACCAAGAGCGACACCGAGCTGTCCTTGCGCTCGGCCGAGTGCGCGCTCAGTCAGGCCGACGTCGCCTCTGCCCTGGTCACGCTGCGCGAGCTGGTCAGCAACAGCAGCGGCAACGGCACCGAGAAGAACTTCGCCGCACACCTGCTGCTCGCGCGTGCGCTGCGACTTTCCGGTGAACGCAGCGCGGCAGTGCGCGAGCTGCATCAGCTGTACGTCACGCGCCCTGCCCACCCACGCATCGACGAAGTGGTCGCGGCGCTGCGCGAGCTGGGCGACCCGCTGCACTGGAGCGACGACGAGCACCTCGAGCGTGCCGACCACTTGCTCGAGGCCGTCAAGCCCGAAGCCGCGCTCGAAGAGCTCGAGCACCTGCACGCGCCCAAAGCCAAGAGCGTGCGCGGCCGTGTGCTGCACCTGCGCGGCATGGCGCTATTCCGCCTGCGCACGCGCTACGCGCAGGCCGCCAAGGTGCTCGCGCAGGCCGCCGCCATCAGCGGCGACAACCAAGCCTCCGACAGCTACCACGCCGCGCGCGCGCTGGCCCGCGCCGATCGCGACGCCCAAGCCGTCAAGGCCTACCGCGCCTTCGCCAAGCGCTTCCCCGACAGCCGCTTCACCAGCGATGCGCTGCACGACGCCGCGTGGCTCGAGCTGCGCCACGATCTGCCCGGGGGCGAAGCCCACATGCGCGCGTTCCTCGCCGACGCCGACAAGCGCGGCGATCACGACGCCCAGCAGTCGGCGCTCTGGGAGCTGGCGTTCCACGCCTTCGAGCGCAAGCAGCCCAGCGACGCCTTGCCGTTGTTCGAGCGCTATGCGGCAACCTCCAACTCCACGCTGATCCGCACGCGCGGCTTGTACTGGGCCGCCCGCAGCGCGCTGCTCGCCGACAAGCCCGAGCTTGCGCGCAAGCACTGGCACACCATCCTCGCCATCGAGCCGCTGCACTGGTACGCGCTGCTTTCCCAGGCGCGCCTGCGTGCGCTTGGCGACAGCCTTGGCGACCCGTTCCTCGAGCCGAACGCACCGCCAGCGCCACTGCCTAACGACGCCAGCACCACCACGAGTCCAAGCACGAACCCCAGCGCGCCCAGCAGCGCGCCGCCGCCATCAGCGGCAGCGATCTCAACTGCGCCGAGCGCCCCGGCCGCGCCCAGCTTCACGCTCCCAGCCGACGTGCTCTTCTACGCAAACCTCGGCCTGGTCGCCGACGCCAGCGCTGCGCTGCACACGCAAGAAGACACGCTGCGCGCAGCTGCTGGCGGCGACTCGCTAACTGCATTGATCGCCGCGTACCAGAGCCTGCAAGAGTACGCCCGCGCCTGTCGGCTCGCCGAACGCGAGCACGAAGGCACCTTGCGCACGCGCCCGCTCGGCCCGCAGCGCGCGTTCTGGGACGCGCTGTATCCGCGACCGTACGCGCAGCAAGTGCTGACCCTCACCGAGCAACAACACCTGCCGCTCGACTTCATCTACTCGATCATGCGACGCGAGAGCGCCTACGACCCCACGGTCGTGTCGAGCGCCGACGCCGTCGGCCTCTTGCAGCTCATCGAGCCCACCGCCAAACAGCTCGCCAGCGCCTTGGGCATCAGCCCCTTCAAACGCACGCTGCTCTTTCAACCCGAGATCAACCTGCGCCTGGGCTCGCGCTACCTCGCCGATCTGCTCTCGCTCTTCCATGGCCAAGCGGTACCAGCGATCGCCGCCTACAACGCAGGCGAGCACCGTGTCAGCGCCTGGCTCGCGCGCGCCGCCAAGCGCGGCAAGGTCATCGAGGTCGATCGCTTCGTCGAAGACATCCCCATCGAGCAAACCCGCAACTACGTGCGCGCTGTGATGGCCAACTGGGCGCGCTACCGCTACCTGGCAGACGCCAGCAACCCGCTGCCCATCGAGCTGCCGCTGACCTTGACGAAGTGAAGGCCAAAAGGCGGGTTGCGCCGTTCTACTGCCCCCGCTCTAGCTCGCGTCGCTTCCGATAGACCTCGGCGTTCTCCGCAATCGCCTGTGCTTGTCGCGACGCATCCATGCGCTCGGCTATCAGCTCCGGCGTGTGCCAGACAATGCCGTACCAGCCGTCCTTGCCTGCATGCATGTGCAGTAGCGTGCCTCGCGACGTGCGCACCTCGACCTCGTCGCCCACCACAGTCTCGGAGACCGGTGCGCCGACCTGCCCGGCCAGCTCCTGCATGCACGCGCTGTCGCAACGCGAAGCAAAGAGTGCCTCGGGCGAGCCGGTCGCCGCACAATCGCCGAGCGGCGCCAGCGCTGCGGCGCGTTCGTTCTGCGGGTAATCGGCCGCGATCAGCTTGCACGCGCGCGCACGCGACGCCGCGATCGACGACAGCGCGTGACGCGCCCGCTGGTCGATGAGCTTGAACAATTTCCGCGCGTCCTGTGCCTCGAGCGCCTCGGCAGCCGCGGCCAACGCGCCGCGAACATTGCGAGGATCGGCCCTGCCCAGGCCGCACCCGACACCGCAGGTGGCTACCCACACCCCGAGCAAGACGCTGGAAGACAGCGAAAAGAAAACGCTATACTGGCCAGAACGCATTGGCGTTTCACTCCCGGCTCTGTTCACAGTAAGCTCTCGTTCCACTCCACGTGACTCGAGCGAGCGTTCAACCCGCCGTTCAACCCGCGCTTGTACTCGGCGCGCCCCATTTACGATGCGCATTACTGCCTTAGGGCTGTCAGACGTCGGTCTGCAGCGTGATCACAACGAGGACACGTTCCGGTGTCTCGATGAGTACCGTTTGTACCTCGTTGCCGACGGTATGGGTGGTCACAACAGCGGCGAAATCGCCAGCGCCATGGCGGCCGAGGGCATGAAGGCCTTCTTCGAGGCCACCGAAAAGGACGACGCCACCTGGCCGTTCCCGATCGACCCGAACCTGAGCCTGCAAGAAAACCGGCTGTCGGCCTCCATCAAGATGGCCAACAAGCAGATCTACGATCGCTCCTGCTCCGACCAGAGCACGCACGGCATGGGCACCACCGTGGTGGGCCTGCTCCTGCACCCGGAAAAGGGCATCGCGCATGTCGCGCACGTGGGCGACAGCCGCGCCTACCGCGTGCGCAACCGCAAGATCGAGCTGCTCACGCGCGACCACTCGCTCGTGAACGACTACCTCATGATGATGCCGGACATGCCCAAAGAGGCGATGGACATCCTGCCGAAGAACGTCATCACGCGCGCGCTCGGCATGCAGGACTCCGTGGTGGTCGACCTCGGCACCGAAGACATGCGCGCCGGCGACCGCTTTCTCTTGTGCTCCGACGGCCTGAGCGGCCAGCTCACCGACGAGCGCATCTGCGAGATTCTTAGCGACGAGCAGAGCCTGGAAGTCTGCTGCAAGAAGCTCATCGACGAGTCCAACGAGGCCGGTGGCGAAGACAACTGCACCGTCATCGTGGTCTCGGTCGAGCCCTGACAGCAGCGCACGCCGTAGCACGACGTCGTAGCGCAACCCGCTAGCGCCCCAGACCTGCGAGAACCAGTCCCGCGGTGGTGGCTGCCTGCGAGTTGTGATACGTGGAGTCCGACAACGGCCCCAGGGAGCAGCGTGCGCTACACCATCAAGAACTTCATCGACACCGACGTCGACACTTTCTGGAATCAGGTGTTCTTCAACGCCGAGTTCAATCGCGCGCTGTTCATGGATCACCTCGGATTCAAGAGCTACAACGTCGTCGAAGAGCGCAAGGATCCAGACGGCGTCGTGCATCGCCGCGTGGAGTGCCTGCCCAACATCGAGATGCCGGCGGCAGCGCAGAAGATCTTCGGCGGCAGCGCCGGCTACACCGAGATCGGCCGCTATGACCCAGCGCAACGCAAGTACTTCATCGACGTGATTCCCAAGACCGGCGCCGACCGCGTGAAGACCAAGAGCGAGCTGTGGGTGGAACCGCGCGGCGAAAAGCGCTGCGAGCGCGTGGTCACCGTGGACAACACCGTGCGCGTGTTCGGTCTGGGCACGCTGATCGAGGGCTACATCGAGCAGCAGACCCGCGACAGCTACCACCGCGGCGCCGAGTTCACCAACCGCTGGATCCGCGAAAAAGGTCTGTGAGCCCGCGATGCACTTCGTCGTCATCATGGACCCGGTCGCAACCGTCAACGTCGACGGCGACACCTCGTTCGCGCTGATGGAAGAAGCCCAGCGCCGCGGTCACCGCGTCGACCACTGCCTCAACACCGATCTGTACTTGGACGGAGGCCGCCTGCACGCGCGCGTCTGCCCCGCCAAGCTGCAGCGCGACCCGCGCAATCCCATCACGCTCGGCGGCAGCGAAGAGATCTCACTGCACGCCGTCGACGCGATCCTGGTGCGCACCGATCCGCCCTTCGACAGCAACTACCTGTGGTGCACGTTGATGCTCGACCGCGTGAAGGCCGACACCTTCGTGATGAACGACCCCCACGGTCTGCGCCAAGCCAACGAAAAGCTCTACGCCTGCTACTTCCCCGAGCTGATGCCCGAGACCCTCGTCACCAGCCACAAAGACCGCATCATCACCTTCTTGGCGCGCGTCGGCGGACGTGCGGTGATCAAGCCGCTCGGCGGCATGGGCGGCGAAGGCGTGATGGTCATGCAAGACGGCGACCCGAACGTCAACGCCATCATCGAAGCCACCACGCTCAACGGCAAGCGTCTGGCGATGGCGCAGATCTTCATGCCCGAGGTGAAGGTCGGCGACAAACGCATCCTGTTGCTCGACGGCCAGCCCATCGGCGCGATCTTGCGCGTACCCAAGGGCGACGAAGTGCGCTCGAACCTGCGCGTGGGCGGCTCCGCCGTGAAGACCGTGCTGGACGACGCCGACAAGAAGATCATCGCCGGCCTCGCACCACGTCTGCGCCAAGACGGCCTGTGGTTCGTAGGCATCGACGTGATCGGCGGCAAGCTGACCGAAGTGAACGTGACGAGCCCCACAGGCATCCAGGCGATGTCCCGCTTGGAAGGCGCAAACCTGAGCGCCAACGTCGTCGACTGGCTAGAAGCTCGCGCGTCGGTGCACTGAAAGAGAAGAGCTCGACCTGAGCGGGCTTGGGGGGTCCCTGCGGGTCGCGGGGGACGCGCGGGTTGCAAGAGCCGCCGCCGCGACTGCTGCCAGCGTTTGCGTACGCGGCGCAACCCGCACTCGTCCCGTCGTGCCAAACGCGGCCGCGCCACCTGACGTTTGGCACGACGGGACGCCCCCGCGACCAGCAGGGACCCCCCGAGCCCTCAGCAACGCGCATCTTTCAGCGCGCCGCCGGCGCACGGAGTGTTTGGCGCGACCGACAAGCTCCACGGCCCGCTGGGGGAGCACGGCATCGAGAGTAGTTGCAGCTGACAACCGAAATACGTACCGGTCATCACCCAAGCAGTATCGCATGGGCCGTGAGACGCGAGCGAGGCGTCGTCGGTCGCCGCCCCCAGAGGCCGTCAGGTGGCGCTCTCGCTCTGCATCTGCCGTGCCGCCAACTTCGGCATCACATACGGAAACGCCGCCTGCAACATGTCGATTTCCGGATCGATCTCCCCGCACAACCAGAAGGTCATCACGATCGCCCGCTCGATGTAGAACCAGCCTTCCGGATACGTGAAGGCGCGCGCCAGCTCCTGCAGCTTGTGCAGCTCCATGTTCGGGTCCACCAGCTTGCGCAGCTCTCCCGTTCCCGCACGCATCAGCGCCGCCGGCGTGCGCTGCCGCAGCGTCAACAAGCGCTCGAAGTACATCAGCACCGTGTCTTCGAGCAGCTTCTGGTCGCCGCCGCCAGCTGCAAAGCCCATGCGGGTGAAGCCACGCAAGAGCGCTTGGCCGTCGCGGCCGAAGAACGCGATGAGCACGTCGACCAAGCCCTCGACCAGCTCTTCGCGCGCATCGCTCACGGCACCGAAGTCGAGCACCACCAAGCGCGGGTCTTCGGGGTGCGTTCCCTTCTGCACCAAGAAATTCCCAGGATGCGGGTCGGCATGGAAGAAGCGGTGTTGCAGCAGCTGCTCGAAGAAGCATTCGAGCAAGCGCCGCGCCACCGTCTGCGCCGAGATGCCCTGCTGCGCCAGCGTGGCCACGTGGCTCACCTTGACGCCTTCCATGAAGGTCATCGTCAGCACCTCGCGCGTGCTGAGCTCTGCAATCACTTCCGGACACACCACGTAAGGCTTGTCGCGGAAGTTGTCCGCGAAGCGGCGCATGCACTGCGCTTCGTGCACGTAGTCGGTCTCGCGCCGCAGTAGATCCACGAGCGAGCGGTGCACCACCTCGAGATTTCCGACCGGAAGAAAGCGTTGGTACAGGCGCAGCGCCCAGCGCACGACTTCCAGGTCCACCCGCACCAGCTCGCGAATGCCCGGGTACAAGATCTTCACCGCCACTTTGCGCCCGTCGTGCAAGTACGCCACGTGCACCTGCCCGAGCGAGGCCGCAGCAATCGGCGAGGCGTCGATGCGCGCGAAGCACTCGCTCGGCAGCCTGCCCAGGCTTGCCACGAACTGCTCCTGCATCGGCGCAAACGGCTGCGGCGGCACAGCGTCTTGCAGCGTCTCGAGCTTCTTGCGAAACGCACTCGGCAAGAAGCCACCCATGATGGACAGCACCTGACCGAGCTTCACGTACACGCCTTGCAGCCTCAGGATGCCGGACAACAGCCGCTCGGCGTTGCGCTCGTGCAGCCCGGCGCTACGGCGTTTAAGCCACGCGGGTAGCTTGCGCCGGGGCCCTTCCCGGTCGCTCGCCGGCAGCTCGCGCTGCAACAAGCGTTCGAGCGCGCCTTGCAGCGCGTAGCTCGAGAAGATGCGCGCGACGACGTAGAGCGCCCGCAGAAGTCGGAGGACAAGGCTCATCGAAGGCCGGTCAGAGGACCAAGCCTTCAGATTAACACACGCCCCGTGCCCCTGCGGGACTTTGCCCAGCCCACGCGCGCACCGGCAACCCGCGCAGCCGGCCCTACAGTGCCGTCACTCCGACGGCGGCGGCGCACTGTGCGAGCTGCTGGAGAGCTCGGAAAGCGCTCGCCGCGCCGCGTCGACGCTCACGTTGCCCAGCGCATGGATACGGTGTGCCACGCGCTCCACGTCGTTGCCCACCGCACCCGCGGCAATCGCGACCGAACGCGCGTGCAGCGCCATGTGCCCACGTTGAATGCCTTCGGTGGCCAGCGCCCGCAGCGCCGCCAGGTTGCTCGCCATGCCGACGCTGGCCGCGACCATCGCCAGCTCGATAGCCGAGCAAGCATCCACCACACGCAGACCCATGGCTGCGCCGGCGTGCACGCGCGACGGACCACCCACGGTGCCGAGCGACAGCGGAATCTCGAGCACACCCACGAGGTCGCCCTTGTCGGCGCGCCACACGCACAGCGGACTGTAGCTGCCACTGCGCGCCGCGTACGCATGCGCACCTGCTTCCACCGCGCGCCAGTCGTTGCCCGTGGCGATCACCACGGCGTCGAGCCCGTTCATCAATCCCTTGTTGTGCGTGGTCGCGCGGTACGGATCGCGCTCGGCGAAGCGCGAGGCACGCACCACGCCGTCGCGAACCTCTTCGCCACTCTGGCCGTCGGAGGCAAGCGCATGCGCCGGCACGCGACAGGTCACGCGCACTTTGCGGCGATCGCACAGGTTCGACAGGATGCGCAGCCCCATGCGGCCGCCCGCCAGCTCCAGCACGCGGTCGGCCACCGCTTCGGCCACGGTGTTCACGAGGTTCGCGCCCATGGCATCGCGGCAATCGACGTACAGGTGCAGCACCACCATGCCGTCGCCGAGATCGCGCGGCTCGATGCCACGCACGCCACCACCACGTTGCACCAGGCCCGGCACGGCGTCGTTGCCCAACGCCACGAGCTCGCCCGCGTGCTGGCGCAAGCGCGTGCACGCACGCACCGAGTCCACCACATCGTCGAGCTGCACCTGCGCGATCATGATCGGCTCGTCGGCCTCGGCCTTGAAGCCGCCGCCTTCGCGCACCATCTTCGCTGCGTTGCTCGCCGCAGCCACCACCGACGGCTCTTCCACCACCATCGGCGCGATGAAGTCTTGCCCGTTGATCTGCACGTTGAGCGCGAGCGCGAACGGCATCGAAAACGTGCCCACCACGTTCTCGATGATCTTGTCGGCGCGCTCGCAGGTCAGCCCGCCATCACCCACGGCCGCGATCAGCTCCCGGATGTCGATGCCCAACGCTTCGGCGGCCATGCGCCGGCGTTCTTCGACCGAGAGCTTGTAGAAACCTGGCCACCGGGAGTTGCGTGTCATGCTGCCTCGCTACTGCTAGGGGGCTCGACGCGAACGCCGGGCGCACCCAGTTCGATGGATAGTACTCGCAAGTCGGCCTCACCGCAGAGCCGCTCGAAACGTTCGGCGGCTTGGGGTTCGGCAAAGATCGCAAGGGCCACGTCACCCCCGCCCGCACCCGAAGGCTTGGCGGCGCCGCCAGCTTGCCGAGCCAGATTCGCGACACGCGCCAAAGTATCAGTCACGATTTCGATGCCGGCGGCCTCGCCCAGCTCGCCCATCGCGACGCCGTAGGCTCCCGTAGCTTCGACCACGCCCACGAGATCGCCCGCGAGCAGCGCCGACACGAAGCGGTCGGCCTCGGCGCCGAGCGCAGCCATGACGCCGCGGTGCCGGCCCGGATCGCGCTTCGCCAAGGCCTCGACACAGCTCAAGAAAGCGCTGGTTCGAGCTTCTTGCCCAGTCCACACCACGCGCGCTGACAAGCCCTCTGGCCAGTCGAGCGGGTGGGTCTCGATGGCGTCGCCCAAGCGCCGAAAACGCACGAAGCCGCCGTGCACTGCTGCTGCGACATCCGCGCCGCTGCCCTTGGGCGCAACTGCACGGTGCCCGCTGAAGGCGGCGTCGAGAACTTCACGTTGCACGTCGAGCCGGGCCAAATCGCGGCCGTGGGCTGCGTAAACCAAGCCCGCGACCGCAGCGGCGCCAGCTGCCGAAGACCCCAACCCGAGCTTCAGCCCAGACTGGCGCATTTGAGATACATCGAGAGTCACGCCCGACTTGAGCATGCCGATGCGTTTCTCGGCCTCGGCCAAGCTGGCGGCAGCTTCGGGGGAGAGCGTGCCAGCAGGCACGACTCCACTCTCTAAGCTGGCGAAGGCCCTTCGGTCGACTGCTGCCACGACGGCTTCAGCTCCCTCGAGAACGGCATACTCGCCTGCCACCATCATCTTGCCGGGTGCGCTGACGATCAGACTCGGTCTCGATTGCGACACTACGCGCCTCCCGGCAAATGTATCGCTCTGGAGATACCAAGCCGTAGGTCGCCTGGTGCGGGAGGGAATGGGCTGCGGTCCCCATTCATAGGGTTAATGCGGGCCGAGGTGATTTCTGGGTTCCAGTCTGGCCAAAAAAGATCACAAAAGCTCCACACCCGGACCGGGGCCCGCCAGGATCGTGCGTAACACCCCGGGGACCTCTGCAAGCGCCCTGCTCACCTCGGCGGCATCGGACGCGGCACATAGGGCCTTCACGTGAGGGCCCGCATCCATCGTGGCGTAGACCTCGGCGGCGCGCGTTTGACGCAGCTCACGAACCTTGGCGAAGGCCGCCAAGGTGGCCGGCTGGAAGTACAAGAGGCCAGGCGCCGCGGCCAGTGCGCACGCGTGCATCGCCAACGTGCTCTGTTCCATCGCGCGGCCGACTCGCCCGAGATCGCGCTCGGCGATGCCTGCGCGCACTTCGTCGGCGAGCTTCGGTGCGGCTGCGAGCCACGCGTCGTAGTACGGCGAGGTCAGCTTCGTGTGGGTCATGCCGTCGGTCGAGCCCACGGCTTTGCGACCTTCCTGCGTGACCGCGACCACGATGCACAACGCCCAGTGCTCTGGCGGAGACAGCGGCGTGGCTGCAAGCGTGGCGTCACCTGCAACACCTGCGGGCAGCTCGACGTAGCCGCCGAACACCGAGCGCGCCGCGGATGCGGAAGACTGACGCGCGAGCGCGGAAGTCTTGCGCGCATCGAAGGCCAACCCGCAGGCTTGTCGTGCAGCCGCAGCGAGCGCAGCGAAGCCAGACGCGCTCGAAGCCAAGCCGGACGCTGTCGGAAAGTGATTGCGACTCTCGATGCGCGCATACAGGCGCACGCCCGCCTCGGCGCGCACGCAATCGAGCAGCTGCGTCGCGCGGGTGAGCTCGCCGGGGTTGCTCGCCTCGCCGTTGAGCACGAACACGTCAGCGCGCAGCTCGGGCAACAGCTCCACTTGGGTCTCGGTGAGCAAGGGATCGAGCGTCATCGAGATGCTCGGCACAGCGGGCAGGTTGAGCTGGGTATCGGACTTGCCCCAGTACTTGGCGAGCGCGATGTTGGCGCGAGCGCGCGCTTTGCCGATGCCTGCTGTCATTGAGCGACCTCCACCACGAATGCGTCGAAGTTGTGGTCGCGCAGCGCCTGCGCGATGGGCTCCGCGTGCGCGCGGTCTTTGGCGAGCGCGATCATCGAGCCACCACCGCCGCCGCCCGTGAGCTTTGCTCCGAGCGCGCCTGCGCTGCGGGTGATGTTGCACATGTGTTCGAGCCGCGTCGTGGACAGCAGCAAGGTGTTGAGCAGCTTTTGGTTCAAGTCCATCAGTTGGCCGAGCTGTGCGTGGTCGCCGCGTTCGAGGGCACTCTTGGCATTGTTCACGAGCGCAGCGATGGCGTCGAAGATCTGCTCGGCCTTGGCGCGATCGCGCGCGTGCTGGCGCGCCACGCTCTCGACCATGGATTTGGTGCTGCCATGCTCGCCGCTGTGGCCTACCACCAGCACCAGGTTGCGGCCCAGGCGCACGGGCGTGAGCCCTTCAGCTTTGCGGTAGAGCGCCAGGCCACCGCGCACGGCCATCGCGCTGTCGACGCCGGAGGGGTTGCCGTGGAACACGCGCTCCCACGCGAGCGAGGCTTCGATGAGCTCGTCGTCGCTGCTGTTGCACTGCAGGGCCTGTTCGATGGCGCGGATCACCGCGACGCTGAGGGCGGCGGAGCCACCGAGGCCTGCGCCACCGGGGATCTCCATCACGGCCTGCACCGAGAGCGCCGCGCGTGGCGCCGGATAGCGCGCGCACACCGCCGCGAACGCAGTGCGCAACAGCTCGCGCTCCGGCTCGCTTTCGGGCGTGTCCAGGCGCAAGCGCACGCCCCACGGCTGCACACTCAGCGTGTCGACGTCTGCGGGCTCGGCGCTGGCACGACAGCCGCGCGCGATGGCCGCAGCGAGCGCCGGGCGCCCGTACACCACCGAGTGCTCACCCAGCAGGATGACCTTGCCGTGGCCTACACCCTGAGCCGCACCCTGAGCCGCACCCTGAGCCGCACCCTGAGCCGCACCCTGAGCCGCACCCAGCCCGCGTGCCAAAGACTGTTCCGGCATGCTCATGAACCGACAGTCTTCACCTATCGCGCATCGACAAGCGTGCCAAGAGCTCTCTGAGCATGAGCGTGCCGCCGGCGGTCAGGGGCGCGCCATCGAGCGCGGCCGAAGCAGCCGCGATCAAGCCCGCCAACTTGGCCTCGACGCGCGCACGCACACCTGAGCTTTCGAGCAGCGCGCTGGCAGCGAGCAACTCGTCTGCGGTAGCCGCGGGGCGACCCAGCACCTGTTCGAGCGTCGCCCACTGCTCGGGGGCAAGCGTGAGACGCGCATCGGCGATGAGCGCGGTGTTCTTGCCTTCACGCAGGTCGTGGCCAGCGGGTTTGCCGGTGGTCTTCGGATCACCGAAGGTGCCGAGCAAATCGTCGCGCAGTTGGAACGCGACGCCCAGCGGCTCGCCGAAACGCTCGAGCGCAGTGAGCTGCGCGGGGTTGGCGCCGGCGAGCAGCGCACCCAAACGCAACGGACCGCGCACGGTGTAGCTCCCCGTCTTCAGATGGTGCGTGAGCGAGGTGTCGGCGTGCTCGAGCAAGTCGAGCTGCTGACCGCACACCACTTCGAAGTGCATCATAGAAAACGCAGCGAGACCATCGTGCACGTGCGTCGCTGCAAACGGCGCGCGGTGCAGCAGCTCGAACGCGAAACCCGCAGCCATGTCGCCGGCGAGGATGGCCAGGCTCGCACCCAACTGGGCGTTACCGTATTGCCGAGTGAGGCTCGCGTGCACGGCCGGACCACCGCGACGCTCTTCGTCGCCGTCCATCCAGTCGTCCTGGATCAGGAAATAGGTCTGCAGTAGCTCGAGCGCGGCGCAGGCGTCGTCGATGCGCTCTGCCGAGCCGGTCTCCGACACCGCGCGGTAGCCGGCGAAGAGCACGGCCGGACGCAGGCGCTTGCCACCGCGCATGGTCAGCTCGGCGACCGCGCTCACTAGATCGCCCGCCCGCGGCGACATCGCATTGGCTTGTGCGAGCTTCTCCTCGAAAAACTCGGCGAGGCGTGCGTTGACGCGGGCCTTGACGTCTTCGGTCCAGTGGCTGGGCATCTTCGCTTGCTGTCTAGCCGAGGTCTCGCACATTGGCCAGCAAGCCGCCGCCAAAGAGTCTGCAACGCGCTCGACGCCGGCAACGGGCCGTGCTTCACTGCCTGGAATATGGGCGATATCGGCCAGCGCAAAGCCGACCACCTCGCGATCTGTGCCAACGAAGACGTGGGTTTTCGTGGCCGCACGACCTTGCTCGAGTGCGTCGAGCTGATCCACGACTCGCTGCCCGAGCTGGCCACCGCAGACCTCGACCCGAGCGTGACGCTGCTGGGCAAGCGCTTGCGAATTCCGCTGTTCATCGCGGCCATGACCGGCGGCACTGCGGAAGCCGCCGAGGTCAACCACAAGCTCGCGGCGCTCGCCGAGCGCCGCGGCTGCGGCTTCGGCCTGGGCTCGCAGCGCGCCATGCAGCGCTTGCCCGAGACCGCCTGGACCTACGACGTGCGCAAGCACGCCCCCACCACGCTGGTGCTCGGCAACGTGGGCGTGGTGCAAGCACGCGAGCAGCCGACGGCGGCGCTGGGCAAGCTCGTCACCGACATCGGCGCCGACGCGTTGTGCGTGCACATGAATCCAGCGATGGAGCTGATTCAATCCGACGGCGACCGCGACTTCCGCGGCTGTCTGGCCACCTACGCGCGCTTGGTGAACGAGCTGTCATTGCCGGTGATTGCGAAAGAGACCGGCAGCGGCATCGGTCCGCGTACCGCGAGCCGCTTGCGCGAAGTCGGCGTCAAGCATGTCGACACCTCGGGCGCCGGCGGTACTTCGTGGGTGGGCGTCGAGACACTGCGCGCCGACAGCGGCGAAGCGCGGGCCGTGGGCGAGCGCTTCTGGGACTGGGGAGTGCCCACGGCAGCCAGCGTCGCGTACTGCCGCCGCGCCGGCCACGAAGTCATCGCCACCGGCGGCATTCGCACCGGGCTCGACGTCGCGCGCAGCATCGCGCTCGGCGCCAAAGCTGCAGGCATCGCGCGGCCCATGTTGCAAGCGTTGCGCGAGGGCGGCGAAGCGGGCGCCGAGGCGTATCTCGAGCGCGTCGAACGCGAGCTGCGCACGGTGATGCTGCTGACAGGCTCACGCACCGTCGCCGACCTGGAACGCGCGCCACGCATCGTGCGCGGCGAGCTCAACCAG
>JADGRE010000129.1 GCA_017881185.1 Pseudomonadota bacterium
GTAGTTCGTCGCGTAGTACGTCGCGTAGTACGTCGCGGAAGCGACAGTGCCGGTCAGCGCCGCTGCGACCAGCCACTTCGCTCCACCACCGAGCCAGGTGCCCACGCCTGCCTTGAGCGCGGAGCTGGCCGTCATGCTGGCCGTCATGCTGGCCGTCATGCTGCTCGCGCTCGCGGTGGCATGCACGCCACTTGCTGCCGTGAGTGCCCCCGTGGCCGCGGTCGCCGCCAGCAGGTTTCGCCGCACGCGCACGCGATCTTCGTCGCTCGGCGTCATCGCGTCGCGGGCGACCTCGAGCAGCTGCAGCGCATCGGGAGGGAGATTATTCATGGCGGGCTCCAGGGTCGGTTGCAGCGCGATCGGCCACGGCCTGAGCGAACTCCAGGCGTGCGGCACGCAAACGCGAGTAAACGGTGTTCAGGTTCAGCTCCAACATCTCGGCGATCTCCGGCGGTCGCAGTTGCTCGAGCTCTGCGAGCACGAACACCACACGCTTGTCGTCGTTGAGCGTGTCGAGGAACGCTTCCACGAAGCGCAGCGCCTGGGCCCTCGCCGTGGTGTCGAACGGGGACGCCGCCTGGCTGCTACACAGGGTCTCGGGCAGCTGAACCTGCGGCCCCTTGCGGCGGACCGAGCGTCGGTAGTCGCGCGCCACCCGCAAGGCGATGCCGAACAGCCAGCTGCGAATGTGCGCCCGCGCCTCGAACTCGTGCAGGCGTCGGTGCACGACCACGAAGACATCCTGCGTCGCGTCATCGACGGCCGCCGCCGCTACACCGAGCCCACGCACACTTCGCCACACGAAGTCGAAGTTCGCTTGGTACACGGCCTCGAAAGTCAGCGGAATTGCCGGACTTTCCCGGTTGGGCTCGGCCGCGGCGGCGAGCTCGGGGTGGGCTTCGGAGGCGAGCGCGTTCATGTCATCCATTAATGGCCACCCTGGCAACGTTCTGTTACCTGGTTTGGACAAATAGCCCCAGTTGCAGCGTTTCCGTGACGACGTCGGGCGTATGCACGACGCCCTCCAGACCAAGCACCACGTAGCGCCGGCGCGACAGCGGCGCGCCGAGCTCTCCGCTGAGCCTCAGGGCAAGCCCGCTCACGAGCTGCACCGCCACCGCGGCGCCGGCGTCTAGCATGAGCGAGGTGTCGTTGCCTTGCTGCGCCCGCGCGCCCACGCCGCGCGCCTGCCCAGAAATCGACACGAGGCTCGCGCCGAGCGCAGGGCCCAGCGAGAGCGCCCCGAAGCGCAGCTCGTAGCCGACATGCATCGCGCCACCGACCAGCGACAGATGCGTGCTCACGCGAGGCGTCTGCGGAGCCGCTGTTAGCTGCGCCGGCAGCGCGAAGCCCGAGAGCTGCAGGCGCAGCCCCAGCACGCGCATTGCCACGGCACCGAAGGCGCCCTCCGCAAAGAACGGCAGCATCCCCGAGTGCAGCACGAGCCCGGCGCCGACCTCGAGCAGTGCCGGCGGCTGATCGCGCGCAGGCTTGCCGTCGTGCGGCGTTGCGATGGCAATGGGCACCGAGCTTTTCGGCGCTGGCGGTAGCGATTGCGCCTCGGGTTTGGGTTCGGGTTTGGGCGGTGGAGGTGGCGCAGGCTTGGCGCGCCGCTCCGCGACGCCGGGATCGATGGCGATGGCGATCACGAGCGCGCAGGCTTCCGCGAGGGTGGCGCAAGAGCTGTCGTGCAGCGAGCGCGTTGCAGTTGACGAATCGCCGCCGGTGAATTCCAGCGCGGCTGTGTAGCCGTCGGCATCGGCAGCGAGCTGTGCGCGCACGCGCAGCGGGCTCGGCGGCCGCGCGCTGTCCGCAAGCGCACCCTCGATCTGCTCGAGCACTTGCGCTCGCGCCGGACAGTCCTGGGGCGCGACCCACTGCAGACTCAAGCCGGCGCTGGGCTGCGCCTGCACACGGCCGGCCGCACACAGCAAGAACCCAAGCAACACCAGCTGTCGGCCCGTGGTCCAGCGGCCGCGGCCGCGCCGAGCGCCTCGCCACGGCACAGCGCCTACAGGCACGCCCTTGGCGCGCAAGTAGCGGGATCTACGCAAGGTTTGCTGGCGAAACACGGCCGTGACATCGTAGGGCGCATGGCGTGCCCGTGGAAGATCTGTTGGCGCCGGCCTGGCAAGATCGCCAGTGGTCCCAGGCTCCCTCGGGGCCCGCGCGCCCCGGCTCCACCATGACGTTGCCTGCACTGCACTCCCTGGCTTGCGAGGTAGCGGTGTTCTTCGCGCGCTCGGAGGTGACGCTTTCGTCCGCGCAACAGGCCGTGCTTGCCGCCGTGCTGAGCCGCGACGAGCGTGCGCGGGCCGAGCGCTTCCGTTTCGACGAGGACCGGCGCACCTACGTCATCGCCCACGCCCTGCTGCGCCGTGCGCTGGCGGCGCAAGCATCGGTTCCAGCTGACAGCTTCGTGTTCCGCGTGGGCGAGCACGGTCGCCCCGAGCTGGAGCAGCCACAGGGCGCCCGCCGTCTGCGCTTCAACCTCTCGCACACCCGCGGCTGCGTCGTGGTCGCCGTCACGTACCACGCAGACATCGGCGTGGACGTGGAGTCGGTCGAGCGCAGAGTCGAGCACGAGCCGGTGGGCCGTCGCGTATTCTCCGACGCCGAGCTTCACGAGCTGCAGGCGTTGCCGGCGCAGCAGCAACGCGCCCGCTTCTTCGACCTGTGGACCCTCAAAGAGGCTTACATCAAGGCCATCGGCCAGGGGCTGTCGGCGCCGCTGCGCGCCATCACCTTCACTGCGGCCGCGCCCGACCCCGTGCCCGTGCGCTTCGATCCGCCCATCACCGACGACGCGGCCGCCTGGACTCTGCGCCGGCACGTGCCCTTCGCCGGCTATCGCATCGCGGTCGCGTGGCGCGGCGATCACGCCCAGCGCGTGCGCTTCATCGAGACTACCGCCGAAGCGCTGCTCACTGCTTGAGCAGCTTGCGCGCGGCTTCGCGTACGGGCATCGCGTAGGCGCTGCCTTTCTCGATCAACTTGAGCTCGTGCTTGGGCGTGGTGCGCAGCAGCTTGCCGATCGCATCGGCGCTGAGCTTCGGGTTGCTGAGCAGGGCGCGCTTCACCTGAGGTGACTTCACCCAAGCCCCGTTGTCGAGAATCACCTCGAGCAGAGGCTTGGGCACGGTGCCTTTGCGCGCGATGCGGGCCACTTCCGGAATGCTCATGCGCGGATTGTGGAGCAACGCCTCCCACACCTGCTTGCCGTACAGCCGTTCGATCGTCACGCGGTCGGCCAGCTCGCCGGTGCGAGCGAGCTTCAGCTGCTCCGCAGGCGCGAGTTTCCGTAGCTTGTCTTGCCGACTTTGCAGCTGTTGGCCGGGCGGGGTCGACTTGCCTTGGAGCTCCTGCTCGAGCTGGGCGTCGAGCTGGGCGTCGTCTTCGAACGCATCGGTGGCTTCGGGCCAAGGCGCTTCGTCCGTCTGCGCTTGCCGCGCCGTCTCGGCCTCGCTCTGTGGCAGTGCCTCGAGCGGCGTTTCGGCTTGTTCAAGTGCCGACACGCTCGCTTCGGTTGACTCGCCGCCGCCGCCGCCGCCATTGCCGCCGTCCGCGGCCTGCATCGACGCGCTCGTCAGCGCGTCAGCGGGCGCATGCACGAACGCCTCCAGTTGCTCGATCACGGCCGGTCCGAAAGGTCGCAGCTCGATGCCCGTGCCAGTCATCGGTCCGCTCGCGCTGACCATCACCACCTGCGCCGGCAAGCGCAGCTCGGCTGCGTGCAGCGGATGCACGAGCACGAGCCAGCAATCGCTGAGCACTTGCGCGTCAGCTGCTTCAGAAAGAAACGCGCGTCCGTGCTTGAGGTTACTGGCGATCTCCCGCTCCAGCGCAGGCAGGTCGACGAACGCCATGCGCAGCTCGGGCGATGCCATGATGCCTCGTTCAGACGTCGCCCGAGACCTGCTCCCAGGTCGGGATGGCGGTGGGGTCGGTGACGGTGACGATCTTCAGGCGCAACACCACGCGCACCACCGCCGAAGTGCGTGAAAAGAGCCGCCGATTGCCCTTGCGGGCCTCGAACACCGCGAAGGCACCCGGCCGCGGCAGCGGATACGACATCTCCACCGACTGCGCTTCCTGCAGCTGTCCGCCGACCAGGCGCGAGCCGAGGAATGGATGGTCGGGCACGGGCTTGCTGCCCGCGGTGGCGCGCACTTCGCGGCAGTGCAAGCGCGAGTCCAGCGCGTACACGTGATTGTGCGTCCAGATCTCGAACACCTGGCGCATGGGTTCGGCGCGCGGTGCCGAGCCGCGCTCGTAGCTCACCTCGACTTCGACCAGAGGTGTCTGGCGCGACCTGCTCGGGTCGCTGGCACGCGCCGCCGGCTCGGGCATACTGCGTCGGGCAGCTGCAACGTCTTGTTGTGGGGCCACGCCCGCGGGAGCCACAGCGGGCGCAGAACCGGCCGCGGGAGCCCCAGCGGGTGCCGCGCCGGCACCGACACTGGGCACCACCACGGGCGCGTGCGGATCCGCGAAGCCTGGAGCCGTCTTACGGCCAATGCGATTGCTTGCCATCGTGGAGTGGGCGCTGCTCGCTCGGGGCGGCCGAGCGCCGCAACTGCGATTCTACACCGCTTCGCAGCTTGGTTTCGAGCAATGCCGTCGCTCGCCAGCCCTCAAAAGGTGCGCGCCAATGTAGGCGGATGGGGACAGCTGTGCGGATGATGGCTTGTAATATTTGTGTGATGCTGTGACGTCGGCTTGTTGTGGTGAGGTGACTCGATGCGCGTGGCGATGTGTTTCTTGGTCTGCATGCTCGTGGCCAGCGTCGGCTGCGGCAACCGAAAGAAGGTCGGTGTCGGTCCCGCGGTGCCGGCCGACGGCTCCGACGGCGGCAGCGATGTCTGCATCGACAAGGACATGGATGGTTACGGCCCGCATTGTTCTGCCGGGCCTGATTGCAACGATCACGATCCGAACATCACCGACGAGTGCGTGCACTGCGTGACGCCTAACCAGGATTGTCCGTGCACGCCCGGCACGAAGTTCATCTCGTGCAAGCCGCCGACCCGCATCGGTGACGGTGGCACCTACGTGTGCAGCGAAGGCACGCGCTACTGTCGCGGCGGCTTCTGGAGCGCCTGCGAGATCATCGGGCAGTACATCTTCGTCAAGAATTGACGGGCCCCGTCGGCTGCGCTAGTCGTGCCGCTGCATGGACGACGGCGGTCACCACGGCGGGGGTCACAAAGCAGTCGTGGCCGCACTCGCGGCGAACCTCGGCATCGCCGCGGTGAAGTTCGTCGGCTTCTTCTTCACGGGCGCGGCCTCGATGCTCGCCGAAGCCGTGCACTCGGTCGCGGACTGCGGCAACCAGGCGTTGCTCTTGGTCGGCGGTCGCCGTGCCGCGCGCCCCGCCACCGATTCGCACCCGTTCGGCTACGCGGCCGAGCGTTACTTCTGGTCGTTCGTCGTCGCGCTGGTCATCTTCCTGCTCGGTGGCGTGTTCGCGATCTATGAAGGTGTCGACAAGCTCGTGCATCCGCATCCGCTACAATCGCCGTGGCTCGCAGTGGGCATCTTGCTCTTCGGCGTGGTGATGGAGTCGTGGTCGTTTCGGACGGCGCTCGCCGAGGCCCGAGAGCTGCGCGGTCGCGACTCGGTGTTGCAATTCGTGCGGCACACCAAGGCTGCCGAGCTGCCGGTCATCCTGCTCGAAGATCTCGGTGCGCTCGCGGGTCTCGCGTTCGCACTCATCGGCGTGGGCTTGAGCGTGGTCACGCACGAGCCGCGCTTCGACGCGCTCGGCAGTGTGGCGATCGGCGTGTTGCTCGTCGGCATCGGCTTCCTGCTCGCGACCGAGATGCGCTCACTGTTGATCGGCGAGGCTGCCAGCGACGAACGCATCGCACAGATCCGCAGCGCGCTGCTGGCCGACGCCAAGCTCAAGCGCGTGATTCACCTGCGCACCTTGCACCTTGGCCCCGATGATCTACTGGTGGCCGCGAAGATCGAGCTCGACTCCACGCTCAGCTTCCGCGAGGTCGCCGAGCAGATCGACGCCGCCGAAGCGCGGGTACGCGCGCTGGTGCCCATCGCTCGGCTGATGTTCCTCGAGCCTGATGTGTTCCGGGAGCCCGGGCCGGAATCCAGCTGACAGCCTGGGTGCTTCACTCGAGCCAAGCGCGAGCGTCAGTCTTCCAGGAACGTCGGCGTGCGCTTTAGCGCAAAGCGCTCGAACAGGGCCAGCGTCTGCTGACTCATCGCCTCGAACTCCACACACATGCCGGGCACGTCCTCGCCGAACGGGTCCTGTGAGTCGCGGGTCAGGCGCACGCGTCCGTGCACGCGCCCTTGGAAGTTGCCTGGCAGGGTCACGAGCAGCGAAACTGGCGTGCCGGTCGACAGCGCGTTGTAGGTGGCAACGAACAAGCCACCGCCGTCCAAGCGGCTTTCGAACCCCACGTAGAAGTTCGAGTCCGTGGTGGCACCCACGTTCACTTCGAGCTCGGCGCGCGTTGCGTCGCGTGGAGGCTCGCCAACCGTGATGCTGGCACGCGGCTGATATGGGGCCGGCGTGGGCGCCGACGTCGGCCCGTGCTGTGCCACGGCTGCAACGACTGGCACGACTGCGGGCGACAAGCGAGGTGCTGGCGGCGGCGGAGTGATCGCCGCTGGCGCCGAGCTGGGTGCAACGGACGCCGACGCGCGGCGCAGCGGCGAGCTGACTGGCGGCGTCACGGCGCTAGGCGCACTGGACGCCGGCGTCGCTTCCGGGCTGGGTGCAGGCGCCGCAACGACCGGTGTGTCTTGCGTCGGGGAAGTGGACTGTGGCGCGAAGTGAGACTGGCGGCGCGCTGAAGCTTGCTCGAGCGCGGCGCGCGAAAGTGCCGACACCCGTTCATCTTGGCTGCGTGTGCGCGCCGACGGCGCGGCGGACTCACGGTTCACGCGTACGCGTGGTGGAACGCTCTTGGCTGGTGTGCTCGGCGCGTGTTCGCTGGGTGTGATGCTGCTGTCCGCTCGGCGCGATCGCACCGTGCCCGTGAGCCCCGACGCCGCGCGGCTCGATCTCTTGCCGGCTGCGGGTGCGGTGCTGGCCGCTGCCGCTGCGTGCTCGATGCCGGTCGCTGGTGCGCCCGGTGAGGGTGTCGTTGCCGAGCTTGGCAGCGCGGTGGCCGTTGCCGCTGATGGCTGCGCGGTTGCGGTCGTTTCCAGCGAGGCAGGCGCCGCGCTGGGCGGCACGGCGGGTTGTATCGCTGCAGCGTCCGGCTCGGAATCGGCCGGCAAGTGCCAGGCGATCAGCGTCGGATCCGGGCGCGAACGTCGACTTCCACTCGAGGGTGGCTCACGGCCGAGCGGCTCTCGGCCGAAGTCGTCGCTCGATGCGCTCGGGATCTCGGCGTATGCCGGCGGCGGCGAGAAACGCGACACGGTCCCACGGGACAGCTCGGCCACCCGCGGCGCCGCTGGCGGCACCGAGCGCAAACGCGCTGCGGCAGCTGGAAACTGCGAGGCCCGCACGGCGCCCGGTGATGGCGCTGGCGCCACGCTGGGGGAGCGTCCGATGCCCGCAGCTGTTGGCGGCAGGCCGCGCGGCGCTACGCTTCGCGCGGACGGCGGTGGTGGCGGCGGATTGCTGACGCTGGCCCGGCGTGCACGCAGCGCGGCTGCGTTGTCGTCCTGGGCCTCGGCTTCGAAGCTCGGCATGCGCGGTGCGCGCAGCGATTCGCGGCTCGGAAACACCGGCGCAACAGGCTCCTCGTGCAACTCGAGCAGCTCGGGCGGCAAGCTCGAAGGCCTGAACTCGTCTTCGTCTGCGCCGTCGGTCACGGGCAACAGCTCGCTCGTGTCCACAGCGCTGGGGTGTTCGAAGTCTGCGTCGCCGAGCCATTCTGCAGCGGCGTCCCGCTTGGCCGGGACTTCGGGCGCGCCGGCCTCGATCGCAAGCTGCGACACCACTGGCTCGGGCGGCGCAGGCGGCTCTGGTTCTTGCGGCGCTTGCGCTTCTGCGACCGGTGCACTCCCCACCGGTGTGGCGGGTGCAGCTGACTCCGTTGCGAAGACCGGCTCGTCCGGTACGTCCGCGGCGGTTGCAGGCCGCGTCGCCCGCGCGTCGAGCTCGGCCTGCGGCTCGCTCTGACTGACGATGCTGGGCCCACCGGCGGCGGTCGCTTCTCGGCCATGGCCCGAGAGCTCCAGCAGCAAGGCATGCGCGCGCTCGTGATCGGCTGAAAGCTGCAGCGCCCGTTGCAGGTGACTGCGGGCGTCCGCGCGCGGCACGGCCCGGGCCAACTGATAGAACACCTCTGCAGCGCGTCGCCGATCGGCTTCAGCGTCTTCTGGGTTGCTGCGTTCACTGCGTGCGACCAGCGCCTCACCGAGTGAGCGCAGCGCCTGCACGTCGGCGGGCACCAGCTTGAGCGCGCGCCGCAGCGCCACGATCGCGCCGTTGAGGTCGTCGAGCTCCTTGTGGCGCAGCTCGGCGAGCGCACTGAGCAGCGCACGCTTGTCGTCTGGTTCGGCGATGGCTTCGACCTCGAGCTCGTACAACAACGCCACGGCCTGCGAGTTGCCGACCTGCGTGTAGATGCGTCGCGCGGCTGCGAGCGCGGGCACGAACTTGGCATCGGCCTCGATGGCCTTGCGGTAGCAGGCCACGGCTTTGCCCGGTTCGTCGAAGCGCAGCTCGTAGGTCTGGCCCAGACGGTACTGCACCAGCGCCAGTTGCCGCGGGTCTGCAGCTTGTTCTTCGAGCTGATACGCGACGTACTTGAGCACCTGCTTGACGCGCGCGTAGTCGCTGGCGTCTTCGAGCAAGCGCAGCACCCGATCGAGCGCTTCGCTGTTGGTCGCGTCACGCGATAGCACGCGCTCGTAAAGCGCGCGCGCGCGTGTGCGCTCCGAACCGGAGAGCAGGGCGGCGTCTGCGGCTTGAAGGTAGGCGTCGGCAGCGGCCTTCGGATCGCTGAGCGTGTCGCCCCATCCCTCCATCAAGTTCACAGCAGACGCCTGGTCGCCGCGCTTGACGTAGTGGGCCTGCAGCTCGCGAATGGCCTCGACGTCGCTCGGGTCCTGCTGGATGCGCGTGATCAGCGCGCGCGCCTGCCGGTCGACCTCGGGCCGATACTCCTCGTGGGTGTCCCGGACGCTCTTGCCTTGATCAGGATCCATTGCGTGTTGCGACGGCCGCCCCGAGCCGGGCTTGGTGTGACCTGCAGACATAGCGTTCCCCGTACTGCATGTGGTGCGCCGCCAGCGCACATGTGGGTTCCTACTATGCTCCGAACGCTGCCGATGTCCATGCCCGGCGGGGCCAGCCATGCCGCTGGTTGCCTAGTCCGGCACGGTAGCGGTCGGCAACTCACGGAAAGTGCTCAGAAATCGGCCGAGCCTGCCGGGGGCCCGCTTCAGCCCAGTCCGAGCACCGAGCGCAGCAGCTGCACCGCCTGTCGCAGCTCCCGCTCCGGCACCACCGTGAAGCACAGCCGGGCCCAGGTTTCGAAGTCTTTGCCCGAGGCCGTGCCCGGCGTGAGCATGACGCCGGCTTCGAGGCAGCGCTCCAGCACCTGCATCAACGACTCGCCGTCCCGCATGTGGCGCTGCAGGTCGAAGAACAGAAAGGTGCCGCCTTCGGGCTCGGGGATCTCGAGCGCCTGCGCTGCCGCACGGCCCGCGCTGCCGTAGACCTTGCGCATGTTCGCGAGCCACGCGTCGCCGTGGTCGAGCGCTTGCGCCGCACCGAACTGCATCGGCCGCGGCGCGCAGTAGCTGTAGAAGGTCTGCACGCCGCGCACGACTTCCATGATCTCCGCGGGCCCGTGCGAGTAGCCGATGCGCGCACCGGCGAGGCCATAGGCTTTCGAGACGCTGTGCGTCGCGATGGTGCGCTCTGCGAAGTCGGGCCGCGCGAACACCGAAGGCGGTGCGCTCGGACCGAACCACACGTCTTCGTAGACCTCGTCGCACAGCACCCACAGATCGTGGCGCTTGGCGAGCGCAGCGATGCCCGACAGCACTGCCTCTGGCAAGGTCGCGCCGGTGGGATTGTGCGGCGTGTTCACGTAGATCGCCGCCGTCCGCGGCGTGATGGCAGCTTCCAGCGCGGCGACCGCGTCGAAGCCAGGCTCGTGCAAGCGCGTGAACAGCGGCACTTCGACCGGCACGGCGCCGCGCGCGCGGACGATGCCGCGGATCAGCGGCCAGAACGGCGACGGCAGCAGCACTTCGTCGCCGGGCTCGAGCAGCGCAGTGCACACCACGCCCATGCCCGCGGTCGCGCCGCTCATGACCTGCACGCACGAGGGATCGAGTCGTACGCCGCTGCGCCGTTGCACTTTGTTCACGATGGCTGTCACCAACTCGGGCTCGCCTTGCACCGGCGAGTAGTTGTGCAGGCGCGGTCGTGCCTCGGTGGTTTGGGCTTCGGCGCGTGCCAGCGCCAGCGGCTCCAAATAGGTGTCACCCACGTGCAACGGATACAGGGTCTGCGTGCCGGACTTGCGGACGAGCTGTCCGAAGACGCGGTCGGAAAGGCCCTGTGCGCTCGGTGCAGACAAAGGAAAGCGCGGCATGACGTCTGTGTACTACAGCGCTCGAAGATCGGTATAGTCCAAAGCCATGCGCCGCTCCCGTATCGCCGGTCCGTCTCTACTCGCCTGTAGCTGTTTCGCGCTCGCCCTGTCGTGCACGGCGCTGTCCGCGTGCGGCGGCGACAAAGACGCAGCCAAGCCACCGTCCGGGCCCATCGTCGGGGTGCTCGAGCTGCCCATCTCGCTGCGCGTGAGCACGGCGGCTCCCACCGACTTCGCGGATGTCGAGATCAGTCCGAGCGAGATTCACGTCGGTGGGCAACCGGTGCTCACGCTCAACGCGGGCGTCGTGGCTGCTGCCGATCGCCAGGGCAGCGACGTGCCCAAGCTCAGCGCCGCGCTCAAGACGCCGCTGCGCTCGCGCATCGCGCTCTCGGTCAGCTCGTCGGTGCCTTACGAGACCGTCGCGCTTGCACTCAGCACGGCCAAGCAAGCGGGCTTCCGCGGCGCTGCGTTCAAGGTGCGGCCACCCGGTGCCAACTCCACCACGCCCGGTTGGTTCATCATCGACGACTTCCTCGTGCACGCGCGCTCGAAGCCCGACGAAGAGGTGCCATTCCAGAGCATCGCACCGCGCCCGTGGAGCGACTTCACCGCGCGCTGGGACGACATCCAAAACGCCTGCCGCGGCTCGCAGACCGGCAGCTGTGCTTACAAGCCCGAGAAGATCGCCGAAGGCGGTAACTTGAAGATCGTGCTGCACACGGCCGGGCAAGGCGTGAACGTGGACTTCTCGCGCGTGGGCGCGCCCGCTGCGGCCGAAGAGCCCAAGAAAAAGCAGAAGGTCGAGCTGCTCGACGGCGTCAAAGGCGCGACCGACATCGTGAAGGACGTCGAAGACGCGCCGCCTGCAGACACTGCGTCGTTCCAGTTCCGCGCGCAGGAAGCGGTGACTCAGCCGTCAGCTGTGTCGGCCACGCTCAAGCCGCTGTGCGCCACGGTTGCGTGTGCGGTGGTGGTGAGCTCCGAGAAAGCCACGCTCTTCGTGCGCATCGCGTCGCTCTTGGGCGCAGCCTTCCCCGACAATGCGCCCGCGCCCACGGTCGCCTTCGAGCTGCCATAGCTGCAGCGCGCGACGAGCTGGTTCGTGTGCGCTTGGCGCAGCGCGATGCCCGTCGCCGATCACGCGTCGTCGATCAGTCGTCGCCAGCGGCACCGCCGACGCCACCTGCGCCTGCGCCACCTGCGCCCGCGCGGCCTGCGCCACCCGCACTGCCGCCTGCACCTGCTGCGCCCGCCGCACCTCCGGCACCGCCTGCGCCCGCGCTACCTGCTGCGCCCGCGGTCGTGCCCGCTGCACCCGTGCCAGCTGCCGGTCCATTGCCTGCGGCACCCGCAGCACCCGATCCTGCAGCGCTGGTGTCACCCGCCGCGCCCGTGCCGGTGCCCGCGCTCGTTCCCGCTGCGCCAGTTCCCTGGCCTGCGGTCCCACTGCCGGAAGACCCGACCCCAAGCGCGCCCGCACCCGCCGCCTGCATCCCGGTGCCCGCCGCGCCAGTCGCGCCGGCTTGGCCCCCGGATGTGCCACCGGTGTTGGCACCCGGAATGATCGTGCCCATCCCTGCGAAAGGATCTTTCGGTGGGGCGCTACTGCAACCGGCCAGTGCCAGCGCGAAGCTCATCCCAACAGCAGCTTGATTCCAGCAAGTGGTTCGTTGTCCCATGGCTCTCCAAGGAGCCCGCTCCGACAGCGGCTCGCAGCAGATAGATGGCCGGGTGCAGGGGTTTCTGTGTCAGTAGGGGCTGTCCTTGGTTGTCCGAGCGGAGCAGTTCGACGCGATTTTTCGCGGAGATCCGTGGAAAAGCGGCCGAAATGCGACTGCGAGCGACAATCAGGGACAGCCCCTAGTGCCTACTGGCCACAGGCCCCAGGATGTTGAAAGCCTCGCTCGCTCGGGCTACCAGAACGCCCGCGGCAAGCACCGGCCGACAGGAGTGGCATGACCGACTGGACGCTGAAGAAACACCCGCAGTTCTCGGGAGTCGCAGGCCCGGTGGTGGTGTGCGTGATGGACGGTGTCGGGGTGGGTCGTCACGACGAAGGCGATGCGGTGTGGCTTGCACGCAAGCCGAACCTCGACTTCCTCGCGGCGACCACGCCCAGCACGCAGCTCGTCGCGCACGGAACGGCAGTCGGCATGCCGAGCGACGCCGACATGGGCAACAGCGAAGTCGGCCACAACGCCTTGGGCGCCGGTCGCACCTTCGACCAGGGCGCCAAGCTCGTGGACGCCGCCATCCGCAGCGGCGCCCTGTTTGCAGGTGACACCTGGCGGCGCCTCGTCGCGCGTTGCCAGCAGCACAAGAGCGCGCTGCACTTCATCGGCCTCTTGTCCGACGGTAACGTCCACAGCCACATCCAGCATCTGCTCGCGCTCTTGCAGCATGCCGACAACGACGGTGTCGCCCGCGCGCGCGTGCACGTGTTGCTCGACGGCCGCGACGTATCCGAGACCAGCGCTCTGCAGTACGTCGAGCAGCTCGAGCACGTGCTCGCCGCCATCAGCAGCAAGGCCGGCCGCGACTACCGCATCGCCTCGGGTGGTGGCCGTCAGACCACCACGATGGATCGCTACGGTGCCGACTGGCGCATCGTGGAGCGCGGTTGGCAGGCGCACGTGCTCGGCGAAGGTCGGCCGTTTCCCAGCACGCGCGCGGCCGTCGAGGGGTTCCGCGCCGAAAACCCGGGGGTCATCGACCAAGATCTCCCAGCCTTCGTGATCGCCGACGCAAGCGGCAAGCCGGTGGGTCCCATCGAAGACGGCGCCTCGGTGGTGCTGTTCAACTTTCGCGGGGATCGCGCCATCGAGCTGAGCCAAGCGTTCGAGAAAGAACACTTCAGCGAGTTCGACCGCAAGCGTCGCCCCGACGTGCTCTTCGCCGGCATGATGGAGTACGACGGAGATCTGCACGTTCCGGCGAGCTACCTCGTCACGCCGCCCACCATCGAACATACCCTGGGCGAGTACCTGGTGAAGAACCGCGTGCCGCAGCTGGCGTTGAGCGAGACGCAGAAGTTCGGGCACGTCACCTACTTTTGGAACGGCAACCGCAGCGGCATGTTCGATGCAGCTTACGAGACGTACCTCGAGATCCCGAGCGACCGCGTCTCGTTCGACCAGCGCCCGTGGATGAAGGCGGCCGAGATCACCGACACGCTGATCGCCGAGCTCAAGACGGGCAAGTACCGGCACGCGCGCCTCAACTACCCCAACGGCGACATGGTCGGTCACACCGGCAAGCTCGACGCCGCGGTGCTCGCGGTGGAGACCGTCGATCTGTGCCTGGGGCGGCTCTTGCCGGTGATCGCCCAGCTGCAGGGCGCGCTCATCGTCACGGCCGATCACGGCAACGCCGACGAGATGTACGAGCTCGACAAGCAGGGCAAGTACTCGCTCGACGCGCAGGGTAAGCGCAGGGCCAAGACCAGCCACACGCTCAACCCCGTGCCGCTTCACGTCTACGCGCCCTCGGCACCGCGGCTGCGCATCGATACCGCGCTGCCGCGCCCGCGCTTGGCGAACGTCGCGGCGACCACGTTGCAGCTGCTGGGATACCAGCCGCCCGCGCACTTCGAGCCAGGCCTGCTGGCGCTGTAGCGGCCCTCAAGTCCCCAGCAAGGGCTACGCGGCAGTCGGAGTCAAAGTGGCGATGGAAGGGGCCTGCTCGGGGGGGAGAACACCCCAACCATCGCCGCGGACATCATCAGCGAATGCGGAGTTTCGTGCAAGGATGCTATACAGCATACAGTTTCGTCTGACCCAAGCTGGTGGGTCATGCTCCCTCGAGCGTGACGGTGCGCGCGCTACCGAGTGACGGCGCGCAACTTCAACCCGAGCGCATCCGCGATGCGCTGCGCCACAGGTCGCGCCAGCTCCGGCGCGCTCATGCGCTGCTCGGCGACCGCGCGCGCCTGCGCGTAAGGCTCGCCCTTGAGTGCGGGCAAGATCAGCTCGACCCAACGCGGCAAAGTCTTGGCGTCGGCTTCGCGCAAGGCTTGCTCGAACACGTCGATCAAACGCTTTTGGTAGATCACCGACGCCAGACACAACGCCACGAAGGTGCGTACCAGGCCATCTTTGCCGGTGTCCGACGCCTGGTTGAATGCGCCCTGCAGGGTCTTGAGGTGCTTGGCCACCTTGGCCGGTGCGACCTTCGCGAGCACTGGCAACGCATGCGCCGCGCACTGGGCGACGCGCGCCTTGTCCGACAAGAGCAGGCCACACAGCTTCTCGATGTATGGCGCCGCCAGCTCGGGCTTCTGATTGACGACCTCTTCGACGACGCGCGCCGATTGCGTCCAGACGCTCTCTTTGGCGTCGTAGAGGCCGCGCACGTAGTGATCGAGTCCCTGCGCAGCCGTGCCGGCCACGATCTCGGCCGCGACGCTCGCCGCACCCGAGCTCGGTCGCTGACTCGGGCCGCCTGTCGCCATCGCGTCTTTGAGACTGGCGCTGCCAGTTGCGTCTTTGAGACTGGCGCTGCCAGTTGCGTCTTTGAGACTGGCGCTGCCAGTTGCGTCTTTGAGACTGGCGCTGCCAGTTGCGTCCTTATGAGGGACGGGCGCCGCGGTCGCGGGTTCGGGCGCTTCGGTCGTCGGGGGGTGTTGGGGACTCACGGCTTTGTCGCGCTTCGGCACGGGTTTCAAGCTTCCCAACAAGGTAGCACACCCCCGCCAACGCGAGCCGCTACATGCGCTCTGGCACCTGGATACCGAGCAGCCCGAGACCCGTTCGCAATTGCCGCGCCGTGAGCCACGACAACAGCAGGCGCCCCGCGCGTACGCCCGGCTCTTCGGCGCGCAGCACCGGACAGGCCTCGTAGAACACGGAGAAGAGGCGCGCCAGCGCGTACAGGTGATCGCACAAAAGGTGCGGGCAGCTCTGCTCCGCTGCCTGATGGACCACGTCGGGGAAGCGCAGCAGCTGCTTGCCGAGCCCGAGCTCGGCGGCGTGCTCCAGAGTGAGCGCTGCTGTGCCCGCGAGCGTTGCAGGGTCGATCTCGCCCTTGCGAAAGATCGCCTGGATGCGCGCGTGGGCGTACTGCAGGTAGGGACCCGAGTTGCCCTTGAACGAGATCATCTTGTCCCAGTCGAACTGGTAGTCGCTGAGTCGGTTCTGCATCAGGTCGGCGTACTTCACGGCGCCCACGCCGACGATCGGCGAAAGCTGGCTTACCTGATCTTCCGACAGCTCGAGGCCTTCCTCGCGCATGCGTGCCGCGGCGCGGCTCTGCGCCTCGTCGAGCAAGTCGGACAAGCGGATGACCCCGCCGTCGCGAGTCTTGAGCGGCTTGCCGTCTTTGCCGAGCACCGAGCCGAAGGGCGTGTGCTCCAGCTGCATCGTGATGCCGAGCTTCTTCACCAGCGCGAACAGCTGCTTGAAGTGCAGCGACTGGCGCGGGTCGACGAAGTACAGCGCTCGGTCCGCCTGGAAGTGGTCGCGACGGTACAGCACCGTCGCGATGTCTGTGGTCGCGTACAGGAACGCGCCATCTTTCTTGCGAACGATGAACGGGCTCTTGGCCAGCTCGGGTGCGTCGCCCGGCGCGTCGAAGAACACGCAGATCGCGCCCTGGTCTTCCCGGGCGAGGCCCTTGCGCAGCAGATCGTCCACCACGCCCGGCAGCATCTCTTCGTAGGCGCTCTCGCCCAGCCAGTGATCGAAGTGCACGTCGAGGCGGCTGTAGATCTTGTCCAGCTCCACGCGCGTCGCCGCGATGAAGCGCTGCCACAGCGCGCGGTTGTCCGGGTCGCCCTTCTGCAACTTCGCCAGCTCGGCGCGTGCGGCCTCGGCGAACGCCGGGTCTTCCTTGGCCTTGGCCGTGGCCAGCTTGTACACGCGCTCCAGCTCGTCGATCGGCTGCGCGTCGAGGTCGCTCTCGGAGCCGAAGTCGCGGATGCCCACGATGAGCAGACCGAACTGGGTGCCCCAGTCGCCCAG
>JADGRE010000130.1 GCA_017881185.1 Pseudomonadota bacterium
CCAAGGTGTTCGCGCCGCGCGTGGACATGACGCAGAGCGACATCAACTCGCTCGACGGCACCAACTTGGTCAAGGATGACGCGCTGCAGACGCTCTTCGGCCACCCGACGCCATGAGCCCCGCGAGCTCGAGCCCCGGCGCCCGCGCCTTGGCTTGTGCGAACGCCAGCTGCGCGCCGGCTTCGTCGCCGCTGTGACGGCGCAGGAGCGCGAGGTTGAGCAGCGGGTTTGGGTCGTGCAAGTCGAGCGTGGCTGCAGCACCCAGCTCGGTGGCCGCGAGCGCGTCTTCGCCGAGCGCATGCAGTGCCGCGCCCAGACCGTTGTGTGCTTGTGCCAGATCGGGCGCCAGCTCGATCGCCTTGTGGAACGCGTTGACGGCTTGCACTTGCGCCTGTGTGCGCACCAACGTGTTGCCGAGCTTCAGCCAGGCGCTGGCGTTCTGCGGCGCGAGCCGGGTCGCCGCCCGGTAGCGGCGCAGCGCGCTGGTCGTGTCGTGGTCGCGCAGGTCGAGATCGCCCAAGGCGATCAGTGGCTCGGCACGCATCAGGTCGAGCAGCTGAGCCTGCTCGAAGTCCGCGCGTGCGCCTTGCAAGTCGCCGTTCTCCTGCCGGCACACGCCACTGCCGAGCCAGGCTTCGGGCTCGCTCGGGTCGCGTTCCGCGGCCGCGCGGAAGGTCAAGATGGCCCCAGGCAGGTCGCCGCTCTCGCGTTGCAGCTTACCGAGGCGCAGTAGCGGTGCCGTGCTGTGGCGATCCAAGCGAGCCGCCGTCTGGTAGTCGGCGCGCGCATCGTTCTGATCGCCCAGTAGCTCGTGCACCAGGCCCAGCCGCTCGTGCAGCACCCCTGCGTCGGGGTGTTTGACCAGCGCGCGCGTGATCAGCGCCAGTGCGCGATCGGCCGCACCTTGCTCGCGGGCGAGGTCCGAGGCGAGGAGCAGCGTCCGTGGCGCATCGCCGTCTGCAGCCAACAGCTGCGTGAGCACCCGCTCCGCGGCGGCATGCTCGTGGGCGCGTAAGGCCAACTCGGCGCTCAAGAGCAGCACGGGCCGAGCCTGGGGCGCAAGGCGCAGTGCCCGGGTCAGCGCGGCGGAAGCATCGCTGGCGCGTGTGTGCTGCAAGGCCTCGAGCGCCCGGGTGAGCTCGATCAGACCCGCCGTCGCCGGGCTCGGCGTCAGCGCCTGCGCCGCCTGCAAGAGGTTGCGTGCTTCGGTGGCGCGCAGATCTTCCAGCGCGGGTGCGCGTTCGAGCGGCGCATCCAGCAGCAGCGCGGCCTCGGCCAGCTTGGCCTTGGCTTCGTGGGCGTCGTGCGTGCGGTGGCCGAGCCAGGCGGCACCACCCAGAGCGAGCACGAAGGCGACGATCGGCAAGGTAGTTCGCGGCATAGCCCCCGGTAACGGGCCGCGCCGGTCTGGTCAATTTTTCCGCAGGGCTCGGGCCGGCGCTTTTTGGGGTTCGGTCGGCCGCGGCTTCCCTGGTCGCGCCAGGTCGGGTACCACTAACTCCATGAGGAAGTGGCTGGCAGTCGGCCTACTTGGCCTCGTCGTAGCCTGGGGCCCCTACTTGTACGCGGAGCTGGTGCGCTCACCGGTCCGGGGGCACGGCTCCAGCCATCGCTTGCTCGCGAGCAATGGGCCCGAGGAAGGCGCCGCCGGCGTAGCAGCGCCTGCGGGCGCTGGCGCCGCTGCGCCCAAGCCAGCTGCGGTTGCCGACAAAGCCGCCGACAAGCCTGGCGACCCCGGCGTCGCGCCCGACAAAGCGGCCGCGCCGGCTGCCGAGCTCGCCAAGCCGGACGATCCCGCCAAGGCCGTCAGCGCCGCGCCACCGCAGCCGTCAGCGGCGGCCGCAGCGGCCAAAGACCAAGCTGCGCCGGCCAACGAAGCGACCCCTCCACCGCCGAGCTTGCCGACCGAGCAGGTGCCGGCGTTCCGCAAGACCTTCGAGGCCGAACCCCGCGATGGCTTCTGGGCGGCCGACGAAGAGCCGCGGCTGCAAAAGCTGTTTCGGACGGCCGGCGTCGCCGCCACCGACGTCTCGGAGGTGGCTTGCCGCAAGACGGTATGCCGCGTGATCTGGAACGCCGCCGCCAGTGACAACGACGAGACGACCAAGCTCTACGCCGCGCTGCGCGACGGTTACGGCACCGGCCTCGCGCTCGACTCGAAGCAACTCGAGCGCGACGAGCACGCTTCGCTCTACGTGCTGCGCAAGGACTATCAGCTCGAGCCGGCCGGCGCTGCGCCCTGAGTCGGTGCATTCTCGGGCGCCTGCTCGGTGCCGTGAGGCTTCAGCCCGCGGGTGCGCGCGTCTCCAGCGCCAGTGCGTGTACCGGCCCGTCCATCAGCGGGCCCAGCGCGCGGTACACCAGCTGATGCTGCTCGATGCGGCTCTTGCCGCGAAAGCTCTCGTCGACGATCACGGCCTTGTAGTGGTCGCGGGTTCCGGTGAGGTCTTCCAGCTGCAGGGTCTGCGCGTTCGGGAACGCGCCGCGCAGCGTCTTCTCCAGCTCGGCCGGGTCGATCATGTCATGCGTCTAGGACAGCAGGCGCCAGCTGTCAACCGCGCGTCAACCATCGCGCCGCAGGTTCGCCAGCTGCTGGTTCACCACGCGCGACAGCGCCTGCTCGGCCTCGCGCGGCACCGTGCCGCCCGCCGACAGCATCGTGAACGCGGCCAGCTCGTGCAGGGCTTGGTGCAAGGTCTCGAGCGGCTGCGACTCTTCTTGCGCTGCCAGCAGCTGCGTGACCTTCGGCGGGTCGAGAGTTCCTTCGGGCCGCACGCAGTCCGCGAAGTAGCGCGCCAGTGCGGTGTCGCGAATCCAGGCGTCGAGCGTCCAGTGCATGTCGTTGGCGCGGCCGTAGCGCGCCACGGTGTCGAAGATCTTTTTCAGCACCTGGTTGAAGCGGCCAATCATGCGCAGCGCCTCGGCTTCGTCGAGCTTGCGCTGGGCCTTGATCTCGACCACGCCGATCTGCATCAAGTGGCAGATGCGCTTGGTGGTCTCGTACTCGTCGACGCGCAGCTCGCGCGCCATGTCGAGGATGCTGTGCTCTCCATCCGCCAGAGCCACCAGCGGCCGCAGCGAGTGGGAGATCGACATCCGCGACCAGCGCGGCGCCAGCACGGGGCAGACGTCGCCGCTCGGGATGCGCTGACGGAACAGCGCCATCTCGTCGATGCGCTGGACGCTGCCCATGAGTACCTCCTGCAGGGGCAAGTGCAGCATCATGGCCGGCACGATCGCGCTGTCCTCGTCGAGCTGCAACACAGCGTAGTGCCCCGCCTGCTCGAGCAGCGCGTTCTGGAAGATACGTTGACCTTGCGAGTGCAACGCCTCGAACAGTTGCTCGCGGCGCACGTAGCCTTTGTCCACGGCGATCTCGCCGAAGCGTCGTACGGGGCTCGCGTCGAGCACGCAGCGCGCCAGCTCGTCCTGGGTGATGAGCCCGCTTTGCACCATGACTTCGCCCAGGCGTTCGCTTGCCACGCTGCTGCCCGCGGCCTTCAACGCGCCGCCTGCGATCGACAGCCAGCGGCCGCCGCCGGGGGCTTCCACGTGCAGGTCGCCGCGCCAGCCGTTCATCGCCATGAAGCTCACGATCTCCATGATCGTGGTGCGCGAGACGATCTCGCCCGCCATCAGCACGCGCGCGGGCGTGCTCTGGTCGTCACAGCGCTGCAGCAGCAGCAGCTTCCCAGCGCCGCCGAGGACTCGGTAACGCCCCGCTTGCTCCGCGAGCTGGCTGCGCAGCGCATTGCCTTCGACGCGCACGGTTCCGCCGCGCTCGAGCACGACGCCGCCTTCGTCGCTGCTGCGCATTGCTCCAAGATAGCGCACTTTTGGAGAGAGCTTCGCGACGATGATAGGGTCTGTGGCCGTGGCGCTGGTGAACGCCGTCCCACATCACCGGTAGAGGTCAGTGCATGGCGAAGGTCGCGTTCGTGTTTCCAGGTCAGGGCTCGCAGGAAGTGGGCATGGGCAAAGCTGCGTACCAGGGCACGCCCGAGGGGCGTGACACCTTCGATCGCGCCGACGCCGCGCTCGGCGAGTCGCTGTCGCGCTTGTGCTTCGAGGGCCCCGAGGGCGATCTGCAGCTCACCGCCAATGCGCAGCCTGCGATCTTGACCACGTCGATCGCGCTCTTGCGCGGCCTCGGCGAGCCTTGCGACGCGGTGGCCGGGCACAGCCTGGGCGAGTACAGCGCGAACGTATGCGCTGGCACCTTCGGCTTCGAAGACGCAGTGCGCCTGGTGCGCAAGCGCGGCCACTACATGCAGGAGGCCGTGCCCGTGGGCGCTGGCGCCATGGCTGCAGTGCTCGGCGGCGAGCTCTCGGCGATCGAGCAAGCGTGCAAGGCCGCCGCAGGCGTGGTCGAGCCGGTGAACTACAACTGTCCGGGTCAGCTGGTGATCGCCGGTGACACGGCGGGTCTGCAGGCCGCAACGGCGAGCCTGCAAGCGTTGGGCGCCAAGGTGCGTCAGCTACCCGTGAGCGCGCCCTTTCACTCGAGTCTGATGAAGCCGGCCGAGCAGCGCCTCGCACCCGACTTGCTCGCCACTACCTTCAACGCGCCCAGCGTTCCAGTTTACGTGAACGTCGACGCCAGCCCCGTCACCACTGCCGAGGCGGCACGCGATGCCCTCAGCCGCCAGGTCAGTCGTTCGGTGCGTTGGCAGCAGACGATCGAGCGCATGCTGGCGGACGGCGTCACGCTCTTCGTCGAGATCGGCCCTGGCAAGGCACTGACCGGCATGCTGCGCCGCATCGCCAAAGACGCCAAGCGCGCGAATGTCGAGACGCCCGCAGACTTCGCCGCGGCGCGCGCTGCGATCGCCGAACACCGCTGAATGGCCGCGCGGCGCTCGCTCACTGCGCTGTCGACAGCTGCGCACGCGCAGCCTTGCGCGCGCCGAGCCACGGCCACAGTGCGCTCGACAAGAGCAAGATCAAGAGCACGCCCTGCGCGAGCAGACCCTCGCTCGTCGCGAACACGCCCAGGGTTTGCAGCTCCGGCCACGGCAGCACGTGAATCGAGACCACGCCCGACTCCTGCAGTGCGCGCACGCCTTTGCCGATGAGCACCAGCGACAAGAGCGCGAGGAACACACTCGAGCCGAGCATGAACGGCGCCGGCTTGAGGCGTTGCCCCACGCGTAGCAGCGCCGTCGCGATCACCGCGAGTGCGAGCAGGCCAACGCCAGCGCCCAGCCACACGTTGCGCACGGCATCGGCTGCATCCAGCACCAGTGCCTGGAAGAACAACACGATCTCGAAGGCCTCGCGATACGCCGCGATGAACGCCAACGACAGCACACCCAGCGCCGCGCCACGGCCGGTCGTGGCCTCGCCCATGCGCTTGGCGAGGAAGCCGACCCACTGCTTGGCGCCGAGCTGTCCGAGCAACCAGTGCGTCACGCCCAGCAGCACGAGCGCTGCCACCACCGACGCCACGCCCTCCGCCAGCTCGCGCTGCATGCCGCCGAACACCGAGCCTGCGAGCCAGAAGGTCGCGAGGCCCGCGGGCACGGCGAGCAACCAGCCGAGATGCACGTACTTCACGAGCTCGAGGTGCCCGCGCTTGCGCACCAGCGACAGCAACGCCGCGACGAGCAGCACGATCTCGAGGCCCTCGCGCAGCGTGATGGTGAGCGCGCCGAAGAACGCGGTGCTCGCATCGGAGCGCTGGGCCTGCGCGCGCGCCAAGAGCGCTCGGGCCTTGCCCGCGCCGGCTTCCAGCGCCTCGACGCTGCCGCCATCCGCTGCGGTGGTGCGCAAGCCTAGCATGGCCTTCTCGACCTGTGTCACCAGCTGCGCGTCGCGCGCGCGCAGCGTGGCTTCGTGCGGCTCGAAGCCGTCGAGATACGCCGAAACCAGCAGCTGTTGCGCGCCGGCCCGGTTGCCCTTGCGGTACGCATCGAGCGCCTGGTCGAGCTTCTGGAACGCCAGCGCCAGGCTGTTGTCGTCGCTGCGCTTCTCGAACGGTGCCAGCGCGCGCAGGTACGCCAGCGCCTGCGTGCGCGCCGCTGGGTCGGCAATGACTTGCAGCTTGGCGCTCAGGTCTTCTTCGGTGAGCAGCGCCAGCTCCTTGGCAGTGCTCGGCGCCGGTGCGTGCGCCCTGTCGAACACCTGCTTACCGACAGCGAGATCCGCCGAGAGGTGTCGCAGCGACAGCACGTAGAACGCCAGACTCCAACGCTGGGCCTCGTTCAACGCGGGCGAGAAGCCTTTCATGGCGGTGCCGGGCACGCCGAAGCTGATGGCGTGGAACGCCCGGTGCGGCGAGACGGTGGCGACCCGCGTCGCATCCAAGAAGTTCGCCGGCCGTGGCGTGAGCGTGTTGGCCGTCGCGGTGTTCGCGCTGCCATCGGCGCCGTGGCAGCTGTCACAGGACTGCGCGTGGTACGCGGCCGTGGCGATCTCTCGCGATGGAATGCCGGCCGGCGTCAGACTCACGCCATGCGCCTTCACGATCAGATCGCGCGCGCTTCGGCACAGCTCGTTCACGCGCTCGGGTGGCTTGCGTTGTGCCAGCGCGTCGCCGAGCGCGTGCAGGCTCAGCACGAGCGGATCGCTGTCGGCGATGCCGGCGTGGCCCGTGAGCGAGAGCGCTTCTGTTGCCAGCTCCTGCTGTTCCTTGAGCTCGGAGGCGTCGAGGACCTCGCCGCTGGCAGATACCGCGCCACGGTAGTCACCGGCGATGTAGTCCAAGACGCCGGCCACCTGGCGCAGGTCATCGTTGCCCGCACCGGTGTGCGTGGCACCCGCATCGGCCCGTACCACAGCCGGCGCGGCGACCCTCATGGCCAGCAGCGCGCACCAGGCGATCGCCGTACAACACCGAGACATCACGCGCGTCCTATCGCAAGTGAAAATCGATTTCAACAAGGATGTACACGCACAAACGCTCTGCGCAACCCGACGCGGCACTCAGATGGGGCGTGGGCCGCAATCGGCCTGCCGGCCTACTTGTCGCGGCACGCGGGGCAGACGCCGTAGAGCTCGTGCTTGTGGCTCACCAGCCGGAACCCATAGCGCTTGGCCAGGGCTTCCTGCTGGGCCTCGATCTCGTCGTCTTCGAACTCCACGATGCGCTTGCACTCGATGCAGATGAGGTGGTCGTGGTGGCTGTCGTGGCGGGCGATCTCGAAGCGGGTGACCGTGTCGCCGAACTGTCGCTCGTTGGCCAGCCCGCATGCCACCAGCAGTTTCATCGTGCGGTAGACCGTCGCGTAGCCGACCTTCGGGTCCTTCGCGCGCGCCATCGCCAGCACTTCATCGATGGAGTAGTGGCCCTCGGCGCTGAAGAACACCTCGGACACCAGCCGGCGCTGCGAAGTGGAGCGCAAGCCTTTGCGCTCCATGTACGCAGTGAGTTCGTCGGTCAGGTCGCCCACGGCATGCTCGGCTGGTTGGTCTTGGATAACTTGTGCCATGGCAATCCCCTGCGCTGCCCTGTTCACAGGGATAAGGTACCCTAACGTCAGTGTCGAGGGGCGGGTTCGCCCAAAAATCGTCGCCCAGGGAGGGAAGCGGTCTGGGGTGAGTCATGCCACGACAGCGATCCGACGACGATCTGCGCCTAAACACCAGTGATCACGGGGAGGTCGATGGCGCCCCCGCGAGCGAGCTGTACGCGGGCCTACGCCCGGTACGTTGGCATTTCGCCTGGTTGCGCCTGGGCATTCCGGTCCTGGCCGCCTGCGCGCTCTTGCTCGTGTTGCTCTCGGACGCGCAGGACATCGATGACGATCTGCAGCTGATCGCGCCGGCACAGGCCATCCCCGGGCAGAGCATGCCGCTGCGAGCGCTCTTGTACGGCAATCTGCGGGGCATCGAGGGGCCGAGGCTCTTGCAGACCGCTGTGCAGGTAGAGCTGCGCGCCGGCAACAAAGTGTTGTCGCGCACGTGGTTGCACACGGCGCACTCGGCAAACCCAGCGACCGCTGACATGGAAGGCGCGTTGCAGATCCCCGCTAGCGCGGTCGGCCACGCTCAGCTGCACGCGAGCGCGCAGCTGAGCGATAGCCATCTGACGGTCGACGCTCCGCTTGCGCTTGCGAGGGGCGCCCTGACCGTGCCGGCACAGGGCCGCGCGCTGCGTGAGCTACAGCAGTTCTCCGAAGGGCCGCTGCAGCTCATGGGCGAGGGCGTGCCGAGCGCGCTGCGCACGCGCGTCGCCGGTGGCGCGTGCGTGCCCGAGCTGCCCTGCAGCTTGCTCGTGTACGTGGGCGAGCCGGCCGCCAGCGTCTGGGCCGAAGCGAATTCCGCAGTGACGCCGAGCGCGCGCGCGTCGCAGCCTTCGCCGGTGACGACTGGTGTCGTCGCGCTGGAAGTGGTGACGCACGGCCCCGAAGCCGAGCTGTGGCTGCGGGTTTCCCGCGCCGGGCAGCTGATCGCGCGCCGTTCGGTGCGTCTGCCGATTGCGATGGCCAGCGACGTGCTACAGCCCGCGGACAGCGTGTGGCCCCCAGGCGGTGCAGCTGTCGTGCACCTGGCCGGTGCCTCTGGCGGCTGCCTCGTCGACGCCTTCCTGCTCGACGCCACGGCCCGCGGCGCATGGCTGCGCACCGGCTCGCTCGCCCACTGTGCGGGCGGCAGCACGCTGCCCTGGGCTGCTCTGCCAGCAGGCATCGTGCGCCTGCAAGCCCGCACCGACCCTTTCTCCACGGATACGTCTGCAGTACGCGTAGCTTACGTGCGTACGCCCGACGAAAGCGACGAGCAGCTCTTGTCCCGCTTGGCCGCGCGCGCACGCACGGTCGACGCTGCCGACCCCTGCGTGCTGGACGTGCTCGCACAGCCCGCGCGTTTCGCCGGCGCGGCCTTTGCGCCCACCACGCGCTACCTCGCGGCGCTGCTCGAGATCGGCCTGATGGCACCGCCACGCCCGGTCTCCGGCTACCCGCAGGCCCTCGCCCGACTGCGTGCCACGCAGTCGCGGATGCGCGCCCTCGCGCTGTGCGGCCTCGGCCTTTGCGCACTGGCCCTAGCCCTCGCGGTCGGCCGGCGCGGGCTCACGGCCTCGGCGCGGGCCAGCCAGATCCTCGTGCACGCCGGCCAGGGCGCGGAACAAAACCGCCGCTCGCAGCTGCGCGGCCAACTCGCCGTGATTGCGAGTGTCTTGGCCTTGCTACTGGTGTTCGTCGTGGTGGGCCTGTACATCGTCGCCCGCGGCTTTCTTCATTGATGGCGTTTGATTGCATACCCGCCGAGCAGCCTTTGGCTCTCGGCGGTGCACGACCTTGCGCCCCCCATTCGGCGAGCTTAAAGTGCCGCCTCCGGACCGGACGCATGTTCGATACCATCCTCAAAAAATTCCTCGGCACCAAGCACGAGCGCGAAATGAAGCGCTTGCGCCCGATGGTCGCCGCCATCAACGATCTCGAGACCAAGACGCACGAGCTCGATGACGCCGCGCTGCGCCGCCGCACCTTCGAGCTGAAGCAACGCATCGAAAAGGGTGAGTCGGTCGACTCCGTCCTGTCCGAAGCGTTCGCGGTGTGTCGCGAAGGTGCGCGCCGCGCCCTGGGCATGCGCCATTACGACGTGCAGCTGGTCGGCGGCATCGTGCTGCACCGCGGCAAGGTCGCCGAGATGAAGACCGGCGAAGGCAAGACGCTGGTCGCCACCCTGGCCGCGTACTTGAACGCGCTCGAGGGCAAGGGCGTGCACGTGGTCACCGTCAACGACTACCTCGCACGCCGTGACGCCGAATGGATGGGCAAGCTCTACGGCTTCCTCGGCCTGTCCACGGGCGTGATCGTCTCGCAGCAGGGTGATGCCGAAAAGAAGCGCGCCTACCGCGCCGACATCACCTACGGCCAGAACAACGAGTTCGGCTTCGATTACCTGCGCGACAACATGAAGTTCAGCATCTACGACTACGTTCAGCGACCGCTGCACTACGCGATCGTCGACGAGGTCGACTCGATTCTGATCGACGAAGCGCGCACGCCGCTCATCATCAGCGGTCGCGGCCGCACCGCCAGCGACAAGTACGTCTCCATCAACGAGATCATCCCGCGCCTGCGCAAGGACGAGCACTACGCCGTCGACGAGAAGCAGCACTCGGTGACGCTCACCGAAGATGGCATCGAGCTCGCGCAGAACGAGCTGTACCGCCGCGGGCTCACCGGCGCGCAGAACCTCTACGATCCGATCAACCTGGAGTCGCTGCACATCCTGCAACAGCTCTTGCGCGCGCACACGCTCTACAAGCGCGACCAGCACTACATGGTCACCGACGACGGTCGCGTGCTCATCATCGACGAGTTCACTGGTCGCGTGCTGCCGGGCCGGCGCTGGTCCGACGGCTTGCACCAAGCGGTCGAAGCCAAGGAGAACGTCAGCATCCAGGAAGAGAGCGCGACGCTCGCGACCATCTCCTTCCAGAACTTGTTCCGCCTCTACAAGAAGCTCTCCGGCATGACCGGTACGGCCGACACGGAAGCCGCTGAGTTCCACAAGATCTACAGCTTGGACGTCTCGGTCATCCCCACGCACCGCCCGGTGTCGCGTACCGATTTCGACGACCTCATCTACAAGACCGAGCGCGAGAAATTCAAAGCGGTGGTCAAGGAGATCACCGAGTGTCACGTGCGCGGTCAACCGGTGCTAGTGGGCACGACCAGCGTCGAGAAGTCCGACGCGCTCGCGCGCATGCTGAGCCGCGCCGAGATCCCGCACAACGTGCTCAACGCCAAGCAGCACGAGCGCGAGGCCTACGTGGTCGCGCAGGCCGGTCGCAAGGGCGCCGTCACCGTGGCCACCAACATGGCCGGTCGCGGTACCGACATCTTGCTCGGTGGTAATCCCGAGATGATCGCGCGCTTCGAGTGCATCCAGGACGCCACGCCCGAGCAGCGCGCCGACACGGCCGCGTTCGAGGCCACCGTCGCCGAGCACACCGCACGTTACAAAGAGACCTGCGAGGCCGAGAAGAAAGAGGTCGTCGCGCTCGGCGGCATTCACATTCTGGGTACCGAGCGGCACGAGTCACGCCGCATCGACAACCAGCTGCGTGGTCGCGGTGGTCGTCAGGGAGACCCGGGTTCTTCGCGCTTCTATCTGTCTCTCGAAGACGACCTCATGCGCATCTTCGCGGGCGACCGCATCCAGACGCTCATGGATCGGCTCGGCATGGAGGAGGACATCCCCATCGAGCATGTCTGGGTCACGCGCGCGGTCGAGAATGCGCAAGTCAAAGTCGAGCAGCGGAACTTCGACATCCGCAAGAACATGCTCGAGTACGACGACGTGATGAATCAGCAGCGCAAGAGCATCTACGCGCTGCGCCGTCAGGTGCTACAAGGCACCTACCAGCTCGAACGCACCAAGGAAGAGCTCGAGCGTGGGATGGAGCCGGTTTCGCGCATCGAGAAGGCCGACCCGGCGCTCGCCAAGCTCGCCGAGCCGCTCTTGCTCGAGTACATCAAGATGTTCTCTTCCGACCCGCCGCCGCAGAGCGCGACGCAGGAAGAGCGCATGGCCTGGCGCAACGCCGTGCTGGCCGAGGACCTGAGCGCGAAGAAGCGTTTGTGGTACGAGCCCGCCGAGCAGCAGGTGTACATCACCTTCGGCTGCCAGACCGAGCTGCGCAAATACGCGGAAGACCCGAAGGGCGCGTACGAGCACTTGAGCCAAGTCGTGCCCATGTCGCTGACCGAGCAACGCGAACGCCTGCTTGATCTCACGGACGAGATGGTGGGCGCGATGGTCGAGCACGCCTGTCCGAAGAAGAAGCACTTCGAGGACTGGGATATCGACGGTCTGTCGAAGGGTTACGAAGAGGTCATCGGCGCGCCTGCAACCGGCCTCGAGAAATTCGGCGATTCGCAGGAGATTGCGGAGAAGCTCTACCACGACGCCGAAGGCATCATGCATCGCCGCCAGAAGGACGTCGGCGAGCTGCTGTTCCTGCGCTTGTTCCGCAACTTCTACCTGCAAGAGATCGACAACCAGTGGCTCGAGCACCTGCAGAACATGGACTCCTTGCGTGACGGCATCGGCCTGCGCGGCTACGGCCAGAAAGATCCGAAGAAGGAGTACCAGAAGGAAGGCTTCGAGTACTTCTTGGAGCTGATGCAGGCCATCAAGTCGTCGGTCGTGAACAAGATGTTCCGCTTCGAGATCGAGCGCGAAGACGACGTGGAGCGGCTGGAAGAGCAGCGCCGAGCGCGTGCGCAGGAGCAGCAGAAGAAGTTGCAGATGACGCACGCCGAGGCACCGGAGGCGGGTGCCGAAGGCGAAGAAGCGGCGGGCGGCGACGAGGCGGCAGCGCCGGCTTCGCGGCATGCGCGCAGGCGCGCGGCGGCTGCGGGAGACGCGCAGCCGATGGCGGCGGCGCTGCAGCAGACCGTGAAGCGCGATCGGCCGAAGGTCGGGCGCAATGATCCGTGCTGGTGCGGCAGCGGCAAAAAATACAAGCAGTGTCACTTCCGTTCCGACCAAGCCGCCTGAATCCTGGCGCGATTTTGGGCCGATCCGCGGCTTACGTCCTCGCTCGCTCGGTCACGCTACGTGAGTAGCGCTCCCTCGCTCGCTGCGGGCGCGCTCGCGGCTCGACCCAAACTCACGCCAGGATTCATTGCTGGAGTGTGGGCGGGTAGCAGCGCTCGCGGACTCGCGCGGGGGGCGTTTTGGGGAGAGGAGAATTGGGGTGCAAGGCGCACCACGCCCTGAAAATATTGGGTAATTCCCGCGCCGGCAGCGTGGGTGAATGTGGTTGTTACGTTGGAAATTGGCGGGGCGTTGGCGGGGGGTTCTAGGTTCGGGGGGTGGTTGCTCGACGGCCGGTTGGTGGGCTCTGGGGGGCCGGAGTTGCGACCGGCGTTGGAGCGGTATTCTTGCTCCTCCTGCCATGTCTGTTGGTGAGCCCCGCATCCGTGGTCGCGGATGCGGGGCCTTGCGTTGCAGATGACACGCTGTCGGCGGCCGCGGCGAGCTTGTTGCTCTTGGGCCGCACTCCGAGCTCGGAAGAGTTGGTGCAGGCGGTGCGCGAGGCTGGCTCGGATGCGGTGCTGGTGCGTGCGCTGCATCAGAGCAGCGACGACGCGGTAGAGTTGCAGGCGTGGCTGAAGGAAGTGCGGGCGCACGCTGACAGCGCGCTGGTTTGCGGGCAGGCCCGCGGCTCGGCAGGCGTGCTGCTGGTGACTGCGCCACGCGGTGGCACGCTTGCGCCCCTGTCCGAGAAGAGCAGCGTGGTGCGCGGGTCGCTCGCGCCCGGATTCGAACGTGCGGAGCTGGTGGTGTCCGACGCAACCGGCCACCTGCTTCGGCTCGGCATCGAGACCAGCATGTTGAGCGATGGCGTACCGCTTTCGGAGGACCTACCCAGGCCCGCGACGATTCAGCTCGTGGCGCATGGCCCGCTCGGACCTCGCCCCGTTGCCGAGCGCGTGTTGCCCGCTGCGGCAGCTTCAGTGGCTGCGAAGGTCGATGCTGCGCCCAAGCCCAGTGCCGGCGGATCGGACGGCTCGTTGCACGCGCTGCTTGCGGAGCTACGCCAGGCGCGCGGCCGGCCGAGCTTGCGCGCCAATCGTGTGCTCGATCAAGTCGCGCAGGCGCACGCCCGTGACGTGTGCGCGGGCGGTCGCGTCGCCCACGAGCTCACGCCCGGCGAAGACCCGCAAGTGCGCTTGCAAGAGGCAGGCATCACGGCGCGCATCGTCGGCGAGACGGTTGCACGCGCCAGCACGGTGCGCACGGCGTTCTCGCAGCTGGGGCAGAGCCCATCGCATCTGCTCACGCTGCTCGAGCCGCACTTCACCGATGCGGGCACTGGTACCGCCATCGACACCGAAGGTCGCACTTGCGTCGTGGTGCTCTTGGCGAGCTGGCCGCGTTACGTCGGCCACTGAGAGCGACGCAGCTGCGACACGCTCACAGCGCCTGCAAGCGCGGCGGCCAGGACCTGTGAGAGCCCCAGCGCGAGCGCCGCCGTTAGCGGCGGACCGCTCACCCACGACAAGAGCAGGCTGAGCGGCGCGAGCGCCAGGTTCGCGCTCGCTGCACCCTTGGGCCACACGGCTTGCATCAGCTCGACGTAGGTGTAGAGCCCGTACCAGAGCAAGAGCGCGGTCGCGCACACCGACGTGCCGCCCGTCGTGCGCGCATCCATGAACGCCAAGAGCGCGAGCATCAGCAGCATGCCGAAAGGCACACCGAGCAAGCGCGGCGCCCACGACTGCCACGCGGTATCGAGCATCGTGAGATCGGAGAGCGCTCCGCTGGTCCACAGGAAGGTTGCGCCGCCGAGCGTGCCGCACAGCACCAGAGCGCGCGCCAGGTTCGAGCCGCGGTGCCACGCCCGGAAGTACAAGCCGGCGGCGAGCACTGTCACTACCACGGTGAGCAGGGTCGACTCGCCGTTCGCGTGGCCGTCGACGTTGCTCCACAAGAGGAGCGACAGCGCACTGCCGGAGACCATCACCACAGCCCAAGCGCGCGCAGCGTAGGGCATGGGCGGCAAGCCCAACAGGCCGAGCGCCACGAACGCGCCGATCAGCGGGACACCCATGCCGTGGCCGGCCGTGAGCCAGTACGTGCCCAAGGCGCCGACTGTGCCGAGCACCGGTGGCCAACCACGGAGCATGCGCGGCGCAGGTTCGGCCGGCGCCATGTCGCGCAGCAACGCCTCGGAAGCGAGCACTGGTGGTCGCGGTGCCGCGGCGTGCGATACCACGGCAGGTGCACGCGCTGCCGGTGCGGCCGCGGCGCTCGCTGCGGGGGCAGGCGGCATCAAGACGACTACCTCGGCGTCGAGCGGCACTGGCTCGGAGGCGGTCGCGACGCGGGCGGCGGCAGTGGCCGGCGGGGGTTCGCTCTCACTGCTGCGTGTCGTTTGCGCCGCGCTCATCGCCGCTTCGGCTCGCGCGCTGCGCGACACAGTCGGCGTCGGCGTGGTGTCTGCAGCTTCGCTCGACGGCTGCGCGTCGCTGCTCGCCGTCGTCGGCGTCAGTGTCGGCGGCGCCACGAAGCGGGCCTCCGGCCGTGGCTCGCCGGCTGGCTCAGCGCTCGAACGCGTGTTGCTCCACTGGCCATCCGCCACGGCGCCGTCACGCGGCGGCAGCACCGCGTCGAGGCGATCGTGATCGATGCGCACGCCGCTGAGCTCGCCACGCTTTCGGCCGCGGACGGGTGCGCGGCACTGAGCACAACGCGCTGCGTCCTCGCTGAGCGGCGAACCACATTCCGGGCAGGCGAGGGTGCTCATGGGGACATCAGCTGGGCGGCACCTGCGGTCGCCATCCGGCGCCGCGATCATACCGCAGCGCGTCGTGCCGCGATGGAATGTGCCTCGGTTTCGAACGGCCCGGCCTTGCGGGCTGACCACTTCGGGTTGTCAGTTCATCGGCGCGCATGTGCACGTCTCGTGCAGTGCGGCGGTAGCACTGTGCAACCAACTGAACTGGCCGCTGTGTACCACGACACGAATGTCATGTGCTCTCTTGCACGTGTCTTTCAGCCGGCGTCGTTTCCAAGCGCTGGAGCACGCCAAAATATACAGCGATTACCGAAGATTGGGTTCAGGCCTTGGAAGGACGTGGCAGTTGGCACCCTGCTTGCAGTGGAGCCCTAGCAACTTGCTTGCTGCGGAGACGCAGCCATCGCTTGGAACTGCTTCTGCTTGACCCGCGCGTACGACCGACTCTCGCGCGCCTTTACCTTCGCTTTCTTATCCTGTTCTTATCCTGCGCCCTTAACGCGCGCTTATTGCCCTTATTACCCGCCCTTATTACCCGCCTTTATTACGCAAGGGCCGGTCCCAAGATCCGCTCCTCGGTTCGGGGTTTTGGGACTGGCTCTTTCGCTTTTCGCCGGCTTCACTGGGCGCTTGCGTTGAGCCTCGTTTCCTGGCGATGGTGCCGCGTGTTTCGCCCGCTTGGCATCGCTCGCGCGTCGCGCGCACTGCGCAGTTGTCTGCGTGAGAGCGCTGCTCCATGCGCGTGCGTGCTCGTGCTGCTGACCTTGCTTCCGCTCGCCGGCTGCGTGAGCGCGACCAGCGACTTGCGCGCGGCGGGCGACCTGTACCGCGACGCACGCTACGAGGCCGCGTGGGCGTGGCTCGACTCACTCGCTCCCGAGGTCGGCGCGCTGAGCCCAGCCGATGTCGCAATCTATCACTACCTGCGCGGCATGACCGCGTATCGCCTGGCGCAGTACCAGGAAGCGCTGCACGAGCTCGCGCTGGCGTCCGATGCAGCTGCCACGCAGCAGAGTGCGCTGAGCCCCACTCAGCATTCCGTGCTCGACCGCACGCTCGCCGAGCTCTCGCCCACCGACGCCTCTGCCTACGCCCGCACGCCCAGCGTGCGTTGAGCTAAACAGTATCGCCTGGGGCGCGATCCACGTCGCGAGCTGTCGTCCCTTTCTGCGGTGCGTGCTCACCTACGAAACGTAGGCTCCGCGCGCTCCTCGAAACGGACGACAGCTCGCTCGTGTCTCACACCCCATGCGAC
>JADGRE010000131.1 GCA_017881185.1 Pseudomonadota bacterium
CTGCTTGGTAGCGTGCTCGCAAGGCTGCGCAGGCAGCAAAGGCAAGGGCGGCGCGTCGGGTGCAGGCGCCAGCGGTTCGGGCAGCGCCGGAACCAGCGGCAGCACGAGCGGGTCGGGGGCAGGCGCAGACGCAGGCTCGAGCAAGAACCCCACGGGTCAGAACGATCCGTGCAGCAAGGCTGGCGACAAGCGTGCTTGCTGCGGCACGGCAGGCACTCAGACCTGTCAGGGCACCGCCAAGATCCCCGTGTGGGGGCCGTGCATGGCCAGCTCCGGCCTGACTCTGACGACATGCAGCGTTGCCACCGGCGACGGTGGCGGGCCGGCGGTGCCCAGGGCGTGCTCCGATCCGAGCCTCAGCACCGAGCCGGAGATCCTCGCGGCCTACCAGCCGTCCGGCAACCAGACCGTCGGCGCCAAAGGCCAGATCAAGGTCTGGGTCACCGACGAGTGCCCAACTTTCCTCGCGACCGGGGAGGTGGTCGATGGGACTACTGGCATGATCACGACACCCGGCGATCGCACGGCGCTCGCTGCCGACACTTACCTCAACGAGCCGGCGCTCTACATCGCGCCGGACTCGGCAGAGGGTGGTGGAACCCCGCACTTCCCGCAGTACATCAGGGGCGCCTACAACAACATGCCGCCCGGCCCCAACGACCTGCCGAACTTCGTCGGCTGTTTCACCACCACCGTGGGCTCCAAGGGTCCCCCGCTCGAGACACTGCCGCCGGGCTCGGCTCCGCTCAACCAGCTCTACAGCACGGAGATCATCTGGGACGTCGACAAGCTCGGCCTCAAGCCCGGCTCGTACATCGCCGAGTTCAGTATCCACGACGGCGACCGCGAGCGCGCGTTCGGTTGCGTCAACATCGCGATCAGTGGCACAAACTGACGCGTTCGTTGCCGCGTCAGCTGCAGCGCGCGCTGCTGCTCAGCGCAACACGCAGGCCGCGCGCATCGTGGAGTCGAAGCCGCCGTGGTGGTCGAGCACGGTGAAGAAGAAGCGCACGAGCTTGCCGTTTGGGCCAACGGTGGCCTTCTCGGCCTTCGAAAGCTGCCAGGTCAGCTCGGTTTGCAGCTGTCCATCCACCACAGGCTGAGCGGGATCGAGCAAGGTGAAGCGCTGCGACAGCTCGCCCGCAGTGGCATAGCTCGAGAGCTCCAGCGTCTCCAGCACCCCGTCGTGTAGCTCGCGAGCCTTGGCTGGATAGGCGATGTGGAAGGTGTCTATCTCGCCGTCCAACGTCGTCACCAGCTTCGCCTTGGCCGCGTCGGCGCAGTCGTCGTCTGTCGCTGGCAGATCGCTAATCTTCGTCGTCGCCCACACCGTAGCCCCATCGAGGCTCGTTCCATTGCCCGGTGAGACCTTGAAAGTCCCGAGACCGAGATCGGGGTTCTTGTTTTGAAATTCCGATGAGTGCTCGATGCGGATCGTCGCGTAGACGCCGATGGTCTCGACCTCGCTCGACTTCTTGCCGGGCTTGGGGATGCAGCCGAAGATGTTGGCGAGGCTCGGATCCACGGAAGGCCAGCCGTTGCGGCAGATGACGCCCATCACCAGCTTGGCGCCCACCTTGCTGTCAGGCTCGATCTTGACGGTCATCTTCGGTGTGTGCGTGACGCAGCTCTCGCCGAGCGTGCCGGTCACCGCCGACTTTCCTTCGAAGCCTTTGCAGTTGCCACCCTCGAGCTCCACTTTGTCTTGCCCCGGACGCACGGGCCTCTGGATCGCGTCGATGAGCTCCTGACAGGTGGGAATGCCCGTGTAGCTCGTGGGCGCTGTGCAGCTGAACAAGAAGGAAGAGAGCTCGGCGTCGCTGGTCTCCACGCTGGGGTACGCCATGCGAAAAGTGATCAGCGCGCTCTGCCCGGGCTTGGGCGTGCTGCGCGTGGGGTCGCCGACCACGCTGACCTGCGCGCCCAGCACGCGCATGTGGGTGATGACGCTGGCCTTGGGCAAGTCGTTGCCGCAGGCCGACGCAGCGAGCACGAACGCGAGCACGAACGACACGCCCACGGTGGAGTACGAGCTGAAGCGCGAACTGGAACACAGGTTGGATCGCTCACGCATCACAGCTCACCTCGCACGCCGAGGTTCGGGAAGATCGGTAGACCGGAGATAGGCATCGACATGCGGTAATCGAAGTCGTAGACGATGCCTTCCGCGTTGGTGCGGTTGTAGATGTTCTGCACATCGACATAGACCGAGATCTTGCCCGGGTCGAGGCGCCAGGTCTTCGCCAAGCGCACGTCCAAGCGCGAGAACAGCGTCGAACGGATGCTGTTGAGCGGGCCGTACACCGGCGAGTACAAGGCGGTGTCCGCGTTGTAGACCGCACCGATCACCGGTGTGCTCGGATTGCCCGACACGAGACGAAAAGTGGTGCCAACTTCCCAGCCGCGGCCCAGCCGATACACGCCCGAGAGCGTGAGGATGTGCGGCTGATCGAAGTCGAAGAGCTTGTAGCCCTCGTGGTGGTCTTCGCGTTCCGAGCGCGACAGTGTGTACGAGAGGTAGCCGAAGAAGCGTCCCGTCGGGTTCACCTTGGCCGAGACCTCCAGGCCATAGATGCGGCCACGCCCGCCGTTCATGAACTTCGGTGCTGTGCCGAACTGCGTGCCGATGATGCGATCGTAGAGGTACTTGTAGAAGCCCTCGACGCCCAGGTGGATGTTCTCACCGAGGTCGCGCTCCACGCCGAGCCCCGTGTGCGTGGTGTGCGTGGGGCCCAGGTGCGGGTTGCCGAAGACCGCCGACGACTCCTGGTACTGCGGCGGCTGCGAGAACATGCCGAAGCCGCCCTTGATGCGAGTCTGGTCGTCGATCGAGTAGTGCGCTGACGCGCGCGGATCGATCGAGAACTGGTCGACGTCGCTGTAGTAGTCCACGCGCGTGCCGAGCTCGACGCGCACGGGATGAAACTCCAGATCCGTCTCGAGGTACGCGGCCGGTTGCAGCACCGTGAACTTGTCGCTGCTCGCGATGTGAGAGCGGTTGGAGACGGCCGTACCGGCCGCGCTGTTGTCGGGGTTGCCTTCTTGTTGCTGGATAGGCGGGCCCGCGTAGCTGACCTCGCCCGGCAAGAGCACGCCGTCGAGGCCTGCGATCACGCGCAGGTGATCGCTCATGCGCGCGCGCCACTCGCTGCGCAGATACATGTCGGTACCCTGGAGCGAAAAATCGAAGGCCGAGCCCAGACCGAACGCGGCGTTGAAGTGCCCGGCCGCCACCTCGAGGTCGTGATCGACACGATCGCTGACCTTGCGCGACCAGGATACGTGCGCGCGCTGGAACTGCGTGGCCAGCTTGAGGTTGCCGCTGACGGCGGCATCCGTGTCGGAAGGCTGGCTGAAGAGCAGCCGCATCGAGTCGGAGCTGCCGTAGACCATCAAGCGCAGCTTGTCGCGATCGCCCGGCCGCCAGGTGGTGATGGCCTGGTAGTCGTAGTAGACGGGCGCCGCGACCGACTGCACGTCGCTTCCGGACAGCACTTGGTTGATGACCAGGTCCACCCACGAGCGCCGGGCCGCCACCGCGAACTCCAAGTTGCTCGTGATCGGCCCCTCTGCAAGCACCGATCCGTCGATCAGATTGAGGTCGATGATGCCGTGCAGCTGGTCGCGCGGAGGGTCGGCCACCGTGGCCTCGATGATGCCTCCGCGACGTCGGCCGTAGCGCACGGAGAAGTTGCCCGGGTAGAAGTCGACGCTCTCCAGCAGGCTCGAGTTGATGAAGCTGGTCAACCCGCCGAAGTGGTACAAGAGCTGCACGGGGATGCCGTTCAGCAAGACCTGCGTGTCAGCTGGAGCGCTGCCGCGCACGATGATGACGCCAGCGCCCATCGGCGGACGCCCCACGCCCGGCAAGATCTCGATGGCACGCAGCGCGTCGCCACGCGTGCCGGGGATCCGCGTCAGCTCCTCGCGACCGATGGTGCGGCGTGTGACCTCGCGCGGTGGTGGTGCGATGCGTGCTACTGCGTGAAAGGCTTCGGCGTCGGGCACGGGCTGCAGGCGGTACACGACCTCGGTCGCTTCGCCCGCAGCGATGGTCTCGTCGGCGTCTTGCACGAGCCACTCGATCTTCGACAAATGCACGTGGTACTGGCCCGCGCCGAGCTCGCCCCACGCGGCGTGACCTGCGGCGTCCGTCGTGGCGCGACGCGTCAGCTTCTGCTCCGGGTCCGCAGCCGTCAGCAGCACTTCCACGCCCGCGAGCGGCTGCTTGCCGTCGTCGCCACGCACCGTGAGCTCGAGTCGCCCAGGCTTGGGTGGCGCCTCGATCTCCACCGGCTTGGGCTCTTCCTTGATCTCGAACACGTACGGGAACACCACGCGCGCCGGCACCGGCTGGCCGTCGCGCGTCGCGGGCTCGAAGATCAGCTTGCGCCCTGCTTCGAGCGCGGCTTCGTCGAAGCCATTGCCCACCGGCGTCTTCACCTGCGCGTCGCTCACCGTCCCGTCGGCGGCGATGGACAGCTCGAGCTCGACGGTCACCTGGCCGGTCACGCCCTGCTCGAGCGCGGCCGGAGGGAAGGTGGCTGGCGCGAACTCTTTGAGCTTGGGTGCCACCAGCACCGGCGGCTTCGCCGGCTCGGCCTGCTGATCCTTCGGGCTTGCCGGCACGGTGATCACGCCGCTTTGCGCCAATGCGATGGACGTCGGGGCCGACAGCCACACCAGCATCCACGCCAATACCCGCTGCGACTGGCCCATCCGGAGCCGCAGGATACAACGTCTCGGTAGCCGGTCTAGGCCCGCGCTCGCCCGACTTGTACGGCGGCAAGTGGGTCATCGCGTCCAATTTGGAAGCCATGCCCGTGGCCGCTCGAGTCCCAATCGCCGCACGTGGACGCACTACTGTCTAGCTTGGCCTACCAACGCCGGTTCCGTGGGCGCGGTCGCAGTTCTTTGAGCTGGCCGCCGGCGACGCAGGCGCTATCGTTGCGCGCAATGACCGCCCCAACGCTGGACCAAGAGCTGCAAGCTGCCGTCGCGATCGCCCGTGAAGCCGGGCGCGTGCTCCTCGAGGTCTACGCCACCGACTTTGGCGTCGCGTTCAAAGACCCGGGCAAGAGCGACCCCGTGACCGAGGCCGACCAGCGTGCGAACGCGTTGATCGTGCAGCGCCTGCAGCAGCGCTTCCCGGACGACGGCATCATCGCCGAAGAGAACGAAGAGCACAGCGCCGCGCTGTCCAAGCGCCGCATCTGGTACGTGGACCCGCTCGACGGCACCAAGGAGTTCATCTCCAAGAACGGTGAGTTCTCGGTGATGCTCGGCCTGTCCATCGATGGCCGCGCCGAGCTGGGCGTGGTGCTGCAGCCGAGCAAAGACAAGCTGTACCGTGGCGTCGTGGGGCATGGCGCTTTCCTCGAGCACGCCGGCAGCACGCGCCCGTTGCAGGTGACGAACACCGCGCGCACGAGCGCCCTGCGCCTGGTGGTGTCGCGTTCGCACCGCCCCACGAGCACCGAAGAGCTGATGCAGAAGCTCGGCATCCACCAAGAAGCCGTCAGCGGCTCGGTAGGTCTGAAGATCGGCCAGATCGCCGAGCAGTGCGCCGATCTGTACGTACACGTCTCCGACAAGTCGAGTGCCTGGGACACCTGCGGCCCCGAAGCGGTGCTGCGCGCCGCCGGTGGTCGCTTCACCCAGCTCGACGGCAAGCCCTTCGTATACGGCGGCAGCGACCTGAAGACGCGCCACGGCATCCTCGCGTGCAACTCGGCCGCGTTCGAAGCGGTGCTGCCGACCGTGCAGGAGATCGGCAAGCGCGAGGGGCTAGTGCGGTGAGTGGAGCCGTGGGGTGGGAGGTTGAGTGCGTTCTTCGAAGGCGCGGACGGCACCGAGATGCGCAAGCAAGGTTGGAGCAGCTTGCTGCAGAAGCTGGACGAGCACTTGCGCAACGCGTCGTGAGCGAGAACGCGCGACGCCCGCGGCTCCGTTGGGAGCCTCGGGCGTCGTGCACTACGGCGTTGCTGCGGCTCGTGCTCAGTGCGTGCGGCTCGCGGTCACGTTCGCGGCCTTCTTCTGGCCCGCTTTGACGTTGCGGACCAAGTGGTCGATGTCCGTGCGGAACAGGTGCTCGTCGAGCTGCAGTCCGTTGAAGACGGTGCTCAGGTTGCGGGTGATGGCGGCCATACCCACGGCTTCGGCGATCTCGCGGTCATTGGCACCCGCGAGCTTGGCAAATTCGGTCTCCGACATGATGCAGGCGCGGCTGGGAACCTGCGAGGCGACGGCGAGTGCAATCAGGGCCTTGTTCTTCGCCGACAACGTGGTGTTGTTGCTCAGCTTCACGTCCTTGAGCTCGCGCCACGCACCGGGCAGCGCGCTCTCGGGCACCTTGCGCAGGAACTCGGGCACGAAGCCCAGCGTCTGCTCGATGTCTTGCAGCGCGCTCTTGGCGTCGACCACCTGGATCTTCGTGGTCGGCGCAGTCGCCGGCTTCTTCACGCTCTCGACGATGCGCGAGATCTCGGCGCGGTACTTGGTCTCGTCGACCTGCATGCCGTAGAAGTACGCGCTCCAGTGGCGCTCGAGCGCGCCGACCGAGACCGCTTCACCCAGCTCCACGCTCGTCGCGCCGTTGAGCTTGGCGAACTCGGTGTGCGCGTAGGTGCAGTACTTGCACGGGACCTGCCCCGCGACCGCCAGACCGATGAGCTCCTTCACGCGGCCGGGCAGTGCCGTGCCGGGGTTCAGCTGCAGGCCCTTCATCTCTTCCCAGGCGCCAGGTAGCGTCACGTCCGGCATGATGTCGAGGAAGCTGGGCACGAAGCCGAGTGTCTTGGTGATGTCGGCGCGTGCGGCTTGCGCGCCCGGGCTGTGGCCGTGGTCTTCGGCTGCGGCGAGGCCGGTGCTTGCGAAGCTGAGCGCCAGGGCGGCGAGCAGGCTGTTCAGGATCGAGGTCTTCATGGTGCGTGTCCTTTCGTGACTGTCGTGAGCTTGGTGGTTGTCAGTTCGGTGGAGCCGTGTTTGGCCCTCACTTGGAAGGCGTGACCATCGCCGGAACGAAGCGTTCCGGCTTGGCGACGCGCACGCGGAACACGCGTTCCACGTCGGGCGAGAGGTTCGCGAGCATTGGGCTCAAGCGGTGCGTGTGCTCGGCCAGGCGCAAGAGCTCGGCTTCGGGCGCGCTGCCATACAACACCACATCGATGCGCACGCGCTGCCAGCCGACCTGGACGTCGGCGTCGAGCCCCAGCTGACCACGCGCGTCGTACTCGCACTCGATGTCGAGGCTCACGTCGTCGAGCGCAATGCCCAGGCGCGCCGCCCACAGGCGGTAACCCATGACCAGGCAGGCCCCGAGGCTCGCGCGCATGAGCTGGCCGGGATGCGGGCCGCTGGCGGTGCCGCCTTCGTCACCGGGCAGATCGACCCGCAGCGTGCGGTCTGCATGCTCGACCTCGCAGGCCAGGCCGTAGGCGACGCGAACGTGCGCGGTTGCCCGATGCGCTGCGCGCGAAGGCTCGCAACGCAAGGCCGCAGCCTCGCGTTCGTAGCGGGTCTTGAGGCCAAGGTCCGAGGCTGCGGTCCGAGAATGGTGAGCGGTCATGCCGGGTCTCCCTCTTGCGCGTGCTCGCGCAATTACAGGGCGTGACCTTGGGCGGAACGGCCGTTCCCTGGGGCTGCGGCAGGAGGGCTGGCTCAGCTGCGGCGAGTGTTTTCGAGGCGAAATACGCAGACCGTGCCGGTCTTCACGCTGCGCTCGAGCAGCTCGGCCAGGACGGGCGAGCTCTCAGCCACCCGCTGCAGAGCGTTGCGGATGCGGCGTTGCACGGCGCTGCGGGCGCGCTCGCTGGCCACGCCGGCGCGACGCTTGCGACCGCCGAGCCCGACCGCACGCGACAGCTCGCTGGCCAGGAAGTCCAGCTCATCTCGAGCGCGTTCGGCGCGCGTCACGTCACCGGCGGCCTCAGCCTCTTGCAGCTCTGCTTGTAGCTCGCGGCCACGCGCGCGATAGCTTTCGCGCGCCTTGTCGTCGAGCAGCTCGCCGGCGTCGCCTTGGTCCAGCACTTCGGCCTCGGCAGCGCTCGCCGCCTTGCCGGCCGACAGCTCGAAGACGTGCAGCTCGCGCCCTGGCTCGGCGAACAGACGCGCGAGGTACTGCAAGCCGAGGCTGTCGCGCATGCGGAAGGTGCTGCCCGCGTAGCTGACGCTCCAGTACTCGCCCTCCTGCGTGAACGAAAACGGCAGGCCAGCGGTGCTGTCGGCGGCAACGTTGGTGGTCGCCGCGTGCGAGGTAGGTGCCGCGCTCATTCGCTTGCCGCCATCGCACTGTGCGAGCCGTTGCTCTGCGAGTCGCACGAGCCCCGTCAGGTGCAACGCTGCGGCGCCTTCTGCTGCTTGTTCGAGTAGCTCGCGCGCCTGGCCGTCCGCCGGCTGGCCATGCAAGAGCAGCGAGCGCGCATACTCGTAGCGCGTGCGCGCGAGATACGGCTTGGCCTCCATGCGTTGCAGCTGCTCGATGGCACGCTCGAAGTGATCCCGCGCCGCGTCCCACAGCTGCAGCCTCGCCGCCAGCATGCCGAGCACGCGTCCGGCCGGTCCGTCCCACAGGAAGCTCGTCCAGCCCCAACTCAGAGACTTGTCGTGGGCCGGTCCGAGCTGCTCGTAAGCCTGTTGCACTGCGCCCCGCTCACCCACCAGCGCCAGAGGCTCGCCCAGGTGCAGGAACGCGGGCGGCGTGTGCGCGACCGGCCAGTCGCTGCGTGGAATGAGCCCGAGATACAAGCGTGCGTTGTCGAGATCCTCCACGCGCGCGTAGGTGTAACCCGTGCCACCGTTCTGCCAGTGCGGCGCGGAATAGAGCGCCGAGCGCAGCGCACGGACGTGTGGGTCGTAAGCGACCATCTCCTCGTGACGCTCGGCTGTGCGCAAGAGGCCCTCGTGATGGAAGCCATAGCAGCGTTCCAGCTGCGGATCGGCGGCTTCCTTGCCCAGCGCCAGGGCCTGTTGCGACAGCGCCTGCGCCTCTTCGAAGCGCCCGTGCACCAGCGCGCGCATCGACCGAAACAGTGGCACACGCCACAGGTAGCGCCGCGCACCGGCTTCTTGCGCCAAGCGCTCGAAGCGGTCGATGCGTGCGTCGGCGCCCGCCAGATCGCCCAGCTCCATGTGATCGAAGACCAAGCGCGCCTGCGTGCGCAAGAGCCGCTCGCGATCGCCGAACGATGCGGCCAGCTCCTCGGCCTCCAGGTTGAGCGGCAGGCGCTCGCGCGCATGGGTGATGTCCATCATCGCCGACATGCCGGTGTAGATGGCGCCCAGTAGCGTAGCGCGATCGCCGATGCGCCGCGCCGAGGCGATGGCTTCGCGTGCTACCGTGATAGGGTGTTCCACGTCTTGCTGCGGCTGCATGGCAGCCGCCAGCCGCGCGCTCAGGCTCACGCGCAGCGAGGTGTCGGCGACCGGCAGTGCCGCCAGCGCTTCCTTCAGCAACGCGACCAGCGCCTGGTTGACGAGAGCCGGAGTGAATTCGAGTCCGTAGGCGAGCGCCGCACTCGCGAGCAACTGGGCGTCGCCGAGCGCGCGGGCCAGCTCGGCAGCTTCCAGACACAGCTGCTGCCCGGGCGCGCCCGAGCCGCGGCGGATCTGCGTTTGACCGAGCGCGATCAGCACGGCGGCCCGCAGTCTCGGTGGATTGCCGGCGCGCTCGACGGCTGTGCACGCACGCTCGAGCAGTGTGGTGGCGTCTTCGAACGCGAACAACGACAGCGCGCGGTCGGCCGCAAGCACCGCGTGGTGCACGGCACTCGGCAGGCTGTCGACCGAAGCCTCGAGCAGGTGGTGCGCCAGCTCGGCGTGCGGCGGCAGCGCACTGCGGCTGCTGCGACGCTCGAGTGCTGCGGCCACCTTGCCGTGCAACGACTCGCGCTCGGCGGTGGTGAGATCGCGCTCCAACACCTCGCGGATCAGCGCATGCGCGAAGCGAAAGCGCTGACCTTCGCGCGCCACGAGCACGCCGGCACGCGCAGCCGCCGCACAGGCCTCGAGCACTTCGAGGGCGGCAGTGCCTGCCGCATCGGCCAGCAGCGCCGGCTCGGTCTCATCGCCGCTGATGGCGGCAAGCTCCAGCAGCTTGCGCGCCGGCGCCGGCACGCGCGACAGGCGCTGGCGGATCACCTCGCGCACGCCTTCTGGTAAAGGCGCCGCCGCCAGCTGCGCTGCTCCTTCGCTCTGCAAGAGGCGTGCAAGCTCTTCGAGGAACAGCGGATTGCCCAGCGTACGCCGGAAGATCTGTTGCTCCACCGAGGGATCGAGCGCGCCGGCGCGTTCACGCAAGAAGCGCTGGCAATCGGCTTGGCCCAGGCGCGCGAGTGACAAGAGCGTCCCCTCGCGGGTCAAGCGCGCCAGGGCTTCGCCGACCTCCACCGAAAGCCGCGCCTCGACGTCGCGAAAAGTCGCGAGCACGAACACCTTCATGCTGCGCAGCTCATGCGCCAGGAAGTGTACGAGCAAGAGCGAGGATTCGTCGGCCGCGTGCAGGTCGTCGAGCACGAGCATCAGGCCGCCATCCGTTGCAGCTGTCCGAAGCAGTCCCGCCACCGCACGGAAGAGCGCAAACCGTGCCTCCTCCACGCTGCCGGCCGCGCTGCCCGAAGGTGCGGACAGGCGCGCGGCGATTGCAGGTACGAGCACGCCCAGCGCCGAGGCGCCCGCGCCCAGCGCCTGCTCGAGCTTGGGTTGTGGCAAGCGTTCGGCGACGCCGCTGAGCACGTCGAGCCACGGCCAGTACGCCGGCGCGCCACCGGCTTGCCAACAACGCCCCCAGAACACGGGCACGCCGCGCGCCGCGGCGACGCTCGTCAGCTCGTCGCACAGCCGCGTCTTGCCGATGCCAGGCTCGCCGCTGAGCAGGTACAAGCGGCCCGTACCTGCCAGCGCCGTGTCGAGCGCATGCGACAGCTCGTCGAGCTCCGCCTGCCGCCCCACGAACCCACGGCCAGGCGGCGAGCTTGCGCCCAAGGCTGCCGGGCTCGTGCTTGGCCGTTCCATGCGGCACAGCATAGCGGCCACGGCAGGCGGAACCCAGTGGTCTGGCCGTGTTCCACTTGTGCGGCGCCTGCGCGCCTCTGCGCTATCCTTGCGCCTGCTCTGCTCGCGCCTCGGACACCACGTTGCGTTGCCCATAGCCTGCGAGCCAGCCGTCGGGCGATGCAGCCCAGTCGTTCACTTCGCGCGCGACTGCGCCGCTGTGCGCGAACTGTTCGTCCGTTGTCGGCTTGCCCAGGGCTTTGTTCGCGAGCCACTTGAACGCCCGGTCGCGCCACGGCCCCGGCGCTAGCGGCGGCGGCGTGAGGTATACGAACAGCACCTGCGGGTGGGCGGCGAAGATAGGCAAGAGGGCCTTCAACGTGGCCTTGGCATTAGCCGCCGTCAGCTGCGGACCGCGCGGGTTGCCGGGTAGGTCTTCTCGTCGGCGCCTTCACCCGTGAGCACCACCTTGATGCCCTGCTCGTGCACGAGCTTGGACAGCAAGAACAAGGGCGCCGGGGCAGTACGCAAGATCGGTCGCTCCGCGTGGAAGATGACGTCGGGGAACGCCTGCGCGATGTCGTTGCGGCTCACCACGATCTCGTGATGCTCACTGCCCAGGCGCTCCACCATCGCCCGCTGGAACTCGGTCTCGTCGTACTCGGCGTCTTCGAAGCGCAGCGAAAAGGTTTGCAGCTTACCGGAGGCATAGCGCTGTGCCAGCGCTGCCACGAGCGAGCTGTCGAGCCCGCCCGACAAGTACGAGCCCACCGGCACATCCGCGCGCACCATGCGCAAGCGCGTGGCGGCTTCGAGCGCGCTGCGCACTTCGACCACCGCGTCTTCGAGCGAGCCGCGGAACGCCTGCGCGTCGTGCTCGTAGGCGTGCACGATCACTTCGGTGTCCGGCGCGCGGCGCTCTAGGTCGCCCGACGCCGATAGCGTTCCTTCACGGCGCGTCCCCTGCGTTCCAGGAGTGGCGTCAGTCGTTTCCTGAGTGTTGGGAACAAGTAGGCGATGGTGGTCGTGTAGCTCGACATGCGCGATGGCGTCCGCTCTCGCGGCCCATGCAGCGCGGAGTCGACGATGAGGGCCGCGATCTGTTCCGGGGTGCTCATCGGTTGCGAGAAGACGAGGTCCGGGACGTGATCGAGATCTTCCATGATGAATCCGGTGTCGACCGGACCGGGAGACACGACCGAGACGCGGATGCCAGACCCAGCCAGCTCTTCGGCGAGTGCAAAGCTGAACGCTCGAAGTCCGAACTTGGTCGCACAATAGGTGGCCTCGTGAGGAAACGGCACGCGCCCCGCCAGGGAGGCGACGTTGACGATGGAGCCTCCTCCGCGACGCCTCATGTGAGGGAGCACGGCCCGGCTGAGCGCGATCGGTGCCATGAGATTGACCGCCACGATCTGCGAGAGTTCCTCGAGGCTACGCTCTTCCACGAGGCCGCGATGGTTCGCCCCTGCGTTGTTGACCAAGATGTCTATCCCGCCGAGCTCGCTGGCGACGCGCTCGACAAGCGCCGCGCTGGAGCGCGTGTCCCCGACATCCGTCTGCACGGCAAGCGCTTTGCCTCCGACCCGCGTGATCTCTTCTGCGAGGGCGTTCAACGGAGCAAGCGTGCGCGCGGCGAGTGCCACGACGCCTCCTTCCGCAGCAAATGCGCGCGCACAGGCTGCCCCGATGCCCGAGGACGCGCCCGTGATCACGATGACGCGGTTGGAGAATCTTCCAGACGGTGAAGCGCTCATGACGCAATGATAGCTGATCTCCAGTCATGCTGTCGCGCACGCGACATTCGGGCTGAGCCGATCCGACAGATGCCACAGCCACTGCTTGGCCGCGACTTGCGCGCGTACCCGAGCCACGGTCCCCGTCATGCGCAGCACGCCGCCGAGCTTGGCTTGCACTTGCGCTAGTCGGAGAGCTGAGCTCCCAGCTTGTACTGCGCGACCAGCATCGCGCCGACATATGCAGTCGCCGCCGCGAAGATCAATATCAGGCCCGAACGCACCGTTGCAGTGTATCACTGCTCTGGGCGGCGCGAGCAGGACACGCTCACACTTACAACAACGTGCCGCGCATGACGTACTGGGCGACCGAGAAGTAGATCACGAGCCCCGACACATCCACCAGCGTGGCCACGAAGGGTGCCGAAGCGCTGGCGGGGTCGAAGCCCATGCGCCGGATCAAGAACGGCAACATCGAACCTGCGAGCGTTCCCCACATCACCACGCCGACCAAGCTGAGCGCCACGGTGACGGTCACGCCCACGTAGTGCTGGCCGTAGGTGTGGAACATGGCCTGCCACAGCAAGATGCGGCAGGCACCGATGGTGGCGAGGATCAGCCCGAGCAACAGGCCCGCGACGAACTCGCGCCGCATGATGCGCAGGTAGTCGCCCACGCGCACTTCGCCCAGTGCCATCGCGCGAATGACCAGCGTGGAAGCCTGCGAGCCGGAGTTGCCACCGCTGCTGATGATCAACGGCACGAACAGCGCCAACACCACGGCGCGCGCGATCTCGGCTTCGTAGTGACCCATGGCGCTGGCCGTGAGCATCTCGCCGATGAACAACGCGGCGAGCCAACCCGCGCGCTTCTTCACCATCGAGCCGAGGCTCGTGTTGAGGTACGGCATGTCGAGGGCTTCCATACCGCCGCCCTTTTGGATGTCCTCGTTGGCTGCTTCGATCACCACGTCGACGACGTCATCGACGGTGACCACGCCCAGCAGCTGCACATCGGAGTCGACCACCGGCACCGCGGAGATGTCGTACTTCGCAATCTTGCGCGCGACTTCTTCCTGATCGGTGTCCGGTCCCACCGAGACGACGTTCTCCGTCATGTAGATGGCGATGGGCGCGCCCGGTTCGCCCAGGATCAGATCGCGCAACGACAGCACGCCCACGAGCTTGCCGCCCTCGACGACGTACAAGGAGTAGATCAGCTCAGGCTTGCGCTCGCGCGCCATGCGCCGCACTTCGGCGATGGCTTTCTCGCAGCTCATGCCGGGACCGAGCGCGATGTACTCGGTGGTCATGATGCCACCGGCCGTGTCGGCACCGTACGAGCCGAGCATCCGCACTGATTCGGCGGCCTCGGGCTCGGTCTTGCGCAGCTCGGTGAGAATCGACTCGCGCAGCGACTTGGGCAGCTCGTTCACCAAGTCGACGCGATCGTCGGGCGCCATCTCGCTCAGCAGCTCGGCGGACGCCTCGGCCGTCCACTGTTCGAGCATGCCGACGCGCAGCTCTTCCGGCAGGCGCTCGAGCACCTCGGCACCTTGCGACACCGACATGCGGCTCAGTACGTCGGCGGCCTGGGCTGGCGGCAGCTCCTCGGACAACACGTTGGCGATGTCCTGCGGGTGGACTTCGGACAGCGCCTCGCTCAGCTGGTCCGGCTCCTCTTCGAGGGTCGTCTTGAGGTCCGGTGTGAGCAGCTTCGACACCCGCATTGCGCGCTATTGTGCAAGAAGCGCTCTGCCGGGCAAGCGTTCCTCCGCATATTTCGGCGTCGTCTTGGTCGTTTCGCTCGGCAACGCGTAAGCTGCGGGGACAGAGCCCGCGATGCGCAAAGACCTAGAGCTCGACACCTTGGCGATTCACGCGGGCCAATCACCCGACCCGCAAACGGGCGCGGTGATGCCACCGATTCACTTGTCGTCGACCTTCGCGCAGCAAGGGCCTGGCCAGCATCGCGGCTTCGAGTATTCGCGCACCGACAACCCCACACGTCGCACGCTCGAGCAATGCGTGGCGGCGCTCGAAGGCGGGCAACAAGGCATCGCGTTCGCGTCGGGTTCGGCGGCCAGCGCAGCGCTGCTCGGCACACTCGCGCCGGGCGATCACGTGGTGGTCTGCGACGACGTCTACGGCGGCACCTACCGCTTGATGGACAAGGTGTTCGCTCCACTCGGCATTGAGTGGAGTCGCGTCGACATGACCGAGTTGCGTACGGTCGAGGCAGCCATCAAGCCCAACACCAAGCTACTGTGGGTCGAGACGCCCACCAATCCACTGCTCAAGCTCGTCGACATCAAGACCCTTGGCTGGCTGGCCGGCACGCACGGCATCCGCCTCATCGTCGACAACACCTTCGCGACGCCGGTGCTGCAGCGCCCGCTCTTGCTGGGCGCGCACGCAGTCGTGCACTCGAGCACCAAGTACCTCAACGGCCACAGCGACGTGGTCGGCGGCATTGTCATCACCGACGACGAAGAGCTGGCGCGCCGGCTGCGCTTCTTGCAGAACGCCGTCGGCGCCGTGCCTTCGCCCTTCGACTGCTACCTGGTGCTGCGAGGTTTGAAGACCCTGCCTGTGCGCATGCGCCGCCACTGTGAGACAGCGCATGCCCTGGCGATCTTCCTCGACTCCCACCCGCGCGTGGCCCGCGTGCATTACCCGGGACTGCCCACGCACCCCCAGCACGCGCTCACCGGTCGACAGATGACACTGCCCGGAGGCATGATCACCTGCGAGCTGCGCGGCGGGCTCCCGGCCGCCCGCGCCGTGCTCAGCAGCACCGAGCTCTTCGTGTGCGCCGAGAGCCTGGGCGGCGTCGAGTCGCTGATCGAACACCCGGCGACCATGACGCACGCTTCGGTGCCTGCCGATGCACGCGCGGCGCTCGGCATCAGTGACGGGCTGATCCGCTTGTCGGTGGGCCTCGAGGCCGAAGTCGATCTGCGTCACGACCTGGAGCAGGCGCTGGGCTGAGCCTGGTCCCGCCAGCTGGCACCACCGCGTGACGCCGGTAGCTGACGCGCCGGCGTGTCCTACGGCTTGCTGCCGCGCCCGGCTTTGCGTTACGCTGCGCGCATGCGTTTGCCAGGTTTCTTCGCGCGTCCGGCGCTGCTCTGGGTGGTTGTGGTGGGCATGCTCGTGGGTCTGTCGGCCGGCTTGTCGTCGTGCACCTCGCTCGACCCCGCGCCGCTCTACGTGGACATGAACTACCAGGTGCGCTGTGGCGACTGCATGCCGCGCTCCGCAGACGACCTCGCGCGCGACATCAAGACCCTCAACGGCGAGAACAACTACATCGTCGCGTGCGACGCTGCCTCGCAAGGCGGCAAACGCCAACTGTCGTTCTCGGTCCAGCACCCGGGCGAGCACGCCAGCGACAGCTACAAGTTCTCCGTCGCGCAGGCCCTCATCGACGGCAAAGACCCAGGCTCGTCCTGCAAGGTCCGCGTCATCGAAGGCGGCAACACCTACGTCGGCGGTTGCACCAGCGGCGCGCCCAGCTCCGAGAACCCCTGCCAGCTCACCTTCAAGCTCGACGGCAGCATCGTGACCGGCACGATCTGGTGCAAAGCCCTCCCCAACGGCGCCAACAACACGAGCGTGCGCGACGTGGTCACGCCGTACACGATGAACAAGCCCATCCCCTTCGAAGTGGACGGCTGCACCGGGCTGTAACGTAGCGTTGCA
>JADGRE010000132.1 GCA_017881185.1 Pseudomonadota bacterium
CGCGCCTGCGGTGCCGAGCGTGCCGGCGCCCGCACCCGCGACGCTACCGCCTGTGCCAGCATTGCCGCTGGGGCTCTTCGCGCCGCATGCGACGGCCAAACCGCCGCATAGCAACGCAACCAAGGTCGAGAGTACGTAACTGCGTCTTGTCATTGTTAACCCCTGCAACTCGACTGAAAATAGTCAGCCTTCTGAGAGTGGCGCCCGCGCTGAAAACAGGCTCATGAGTCTCGTAACTAGCACCCACACTCTGGGACGTGCCGATGCATGCGCACGCCCAAAACCGTGATCAATTCAGTATGTCGTCATCCGCGCCCGGCTTGGTCGGGCCCTGCAGCTCGAACACCGCGCGGTATGCGAGCTGGAAGGTATATTGGCCGTAGAAGGTGTGATTGCCGTAGATGTCGTGGGCATCGAACCCGCCCAGCGCACTGCCGAAGTTGATCAGCACGGCAAGGAACAACAAATCATTCGCGTGCCGGAAGCCCGGACGCGTCACGACGGTGAAGCCGTAGTTGAGCAGCGTACGACGCTTGCCATCGAGCGGTACGTCGAGCGCCTCGAACATCGGACCGGCCGCACCGAAGCTCTTGTGCTTGAAGAAGAGCGTGGTGTCGGAGCGGACGACGACTCCGTGGTCGCGCACCATGCCCGCGCGCCAATCGAAGGTGCGATCGGGACCGCCTTCGTAGCGGACACCGGTGACGCTGAGCAGCAGCGCGTGGTCGTTGAAGGGCAACGCCAAGGTGCCGCGGCCTTCGTAGTACCCAGCCGTGGTGTTCTTGAAGAGACCAGCGTCGTCGACGTCGCGGCGATGACCGCGCGTGATGGGCTCGCCTGGAAGAAACTCGAGCGTTCGGAAGTTGTCTCGGAACCCGACGCTTCCACCGAGTGAGAGCACGAGCAAACGCAGATCGAAGTCGGCCTGAGACTCCATGAACGGCAGAGTCAACAGCGTGTTCGCCTTGAGGTTGAGCTCATTGACGGGCCCGTAGATAGGGATGCGGTGTTCGACCTGGGCTTGGAGGCCAGGGAACACCACGTCGAGGTTGAGGTACGTACCCGCCGGTTGGGGGGCGACCATCCAATCACGAGGCTGGTCTGCACGACTCACCGACGGAGCCACCAAACCCACAAAGAAAGCCAAGAAGATCAGAGTCTTGTAGTGACGTATTCGAACCACGCACCCAACCCACTTTCCAACCGCTTCCCTAGACTGGGCAAAGCGGGAGTGCAAGCCTAGAACACCAGCGAGTCACTGGAAAGGAACAATGTGCAGGCTTCGTTACCGCGCTTTGCGCTGCGCCATTCAGCTCTCACCTTGTTGTCTTCCCTCGATCTTTGCCCAGGAGTCGCGCAGCTCGATGGTGCGGTTGAACACGAGCTTGCCGTCACGCAGGTCTTTGTTGTCGCCGCAGAAGTAACCCAAGCGCTCGAATTGATAGAGCTCTGCGGGCTGGCTCGCCGCAAGCGCGGGCTCCACTTTGCAGCCGCGCAGCACTTGGAGCGAGGACTGATTCAAGAAGCTCTTGAAGTCGTCGCCGTCGTTGGGGTTCTCCTGGGAGAACAGGCGATCGTAGAGGCGGACCTCGGCGTCTTTGGCGTGCTCGGCCGACACCCAGTGCAGCGTGCCCTTCACCTTGCGGCCGTCCTTGGGTGAGCCGCCGCGCGAGTCTGGATCCCACGTGCAGCGCAGCTCGGTCACTTCGCCGGTCGCGGGATCTTTCACCACGGCGTGACAGCGGATGAGGCACGCGTAGCGCAGCCGTACCTCGCTACCGACCGTCAGCCGGAACCACTTCTTGGGTGGCACTTCGCGGAAGTCGTCTTGCTCGATGTACACCACGCGACCGAAGGGCACCTTGCGGCTGCCACGCTCCGGATACTCTGGGTGGTTCTGCGCTTCGCACCACAGGACTTCGCCTTCTGAGAAGTTCTCGATGACCACGCGCAGCGGGCGCAGCACCGCCATGGCACGTGCGGCGCGCGCGTTGAGATCTTCGCGCAGGTGGTATTCGAGCAGCGACACATCGACCACGCCGTCGCGCTTGCCGACGCCGACGCGATCGCAGAACGCGCGAATGGCTTCGGGTGTGTAGCCGCGGCGGCGCAAGCCGGCCAGCGTGGGCATGCGTGGATCGTCCCAACCGTCGACCAGCTTGTCTTCGACCAGCTGCAGCAGCTTGCGCTTGCTGAGCACGGTGTAGCTGAGGTTCAAGCGCGCGAACTCGATCTGCTGCGGGTGACACGGCACCGGAAGCTGATCGAGGCACCAGTCGTAGAGCGGACGATGGTCTTCGAACTCGAGCGTGCACAGCGAGTGGGTGATGCCCTCGAGCGCGTCGGACACGCAATGCGCGTAGTCGTACATCGGGTAGATGCACCAGCTGTCCGCGGTGCGGTAGTGATGCGCGCGCTTGATGCGGTAGATGACGGGGTCGCGCAGGTTCAGGTTGCCCGAGCGCATGTCGATCTTGGCGCGCAGCACGTGTGCGCCGTCTGGGAATTCTCCGGCACGCATGCGCCGAAAGAGCGCGCGGCTCTCTTCCTTGGCACGCGTGCGGTCCGGGCTGTCTTGCCCGGGGCGGTAGAAATCGCCGCGCTGCGCACTGATCTGCTCGTGCGTCTGACTGTCGACGTACGCCTTGTCCGTCTCGATCAGGTGTTCGGCGAACTGGTAGAGCTTCTCGAAGTAGTCGGAGGCGTAGAACAGCCGATCGTCCCACTCGAAACCGAGCCAGCGCACGTCGTTCTGGATCGACGCGACGTACTCCGGGTTCTCGGTGGTGGGATTGGTGTCGTCGAAGCGCAGGTTGCACAGGCCGCCGTACTTCTTGGCGGTGCCGAAGTTCAGGCAAATACTCTTGGCGTGACCGATGTGCAGGTAGCCGTTGGGCTCTGGCGGGAAGCGCGTGTGCACGCGGCCGCCGTTCTTACCCGCGCGCCGATCTTCATCGATGATGTCGTGGATGAAGTGCGACGCGGGCTGCGTGCTTGAATCAGACGTCTGGCTCTGCGCGGGCACAGCCTTGGTTCCAGTGCTCTTGGGTGTTCCCTCGGACGCCGACATCAGCAGGCTCTTGCTCCAGCAGTAGCGGGGGGGGGCAGAGCATATCCAGATCGGGGGCTGTGGGCTACTGTGGTCTTGCGGAGGGCGAAGGTCCGGAAGCCGAACGGCGACGCTGCCGGCCGCTCACTTGGCGAGGGTCCGCAGGAGCGCGACGACGTCGCTGATGTGCTTGTCGATCAGCAGCTCGTGGTGAAAGCGCCCCACGATGAAGCCCTCGGGATCGATCACGAACGTGACGCGCTTGACCAGCGGCAGGATCTTGAACATCACGCCGTACGCGCTCGCGATGCGCGTGTCGGGGTCGGACAAGATGGCGAAGCCCGCCTGATAGTGCTCGGCGAACTTGCACTGCACCGCTTCTGGGTCCGGGCTGACGCCGAGGATCTCGGCGCCGAGCGCGCGCAGCGCTGCCGACGAGTCGCGAAAGCCGATGGTCTCGCGGGTGCAGCCGAGCGTGAATGAACGCGGGTAGAAGTAGAGCACCAGATACTTGCCGCGGTAGTCGCGCAGGCTGATGTCTCGGCCCTGGCTGGAGGGAGCGGTGAAGTCCGGGGCGGGCTTGCGCGGCACGGTGGTCATGGCTGCGCAGGATAGGCGCAGCTTGGTGGAGTGCAAGCTGCACAGCGCAAGCCGAGGTACGCCGGCTGGCAGGCTGCCGCCAAGCTGGCCAAGACCCAGGCCCAGTCGTGCGCTTGCGCGGTCAGATGGAGTACGGGAACAGCAGCCGGAAGCGCTCTTTCTGGAAGCGTGGGAAGTGCGCCTGGCGCACGGCGCGCGCGATGCACGAGCCCTGCGGGGTGCCGGCGAAGTCGCCACCCACGACCACCGTGGTGATGGCGCCGGTGCCGGCAATCGTGATGTCCAGCTCGGCCACGCCGGTCTTGCCCTCGGCACAAGCCTGCACGGCGGTTCGCAAGCCCTCCAGGCGCGCGAGCACGTCGTCTCTGCTGGGCAGCTCGGGGAGCGGCCCTTCCGGCGCGGCGACCGCTGGGGCGGCCCGGCCAACCGTGGTGATCTTCATGACGGGTCCGGCGTGGGACGACTCATCGAGCGTGTCAGCTGACGGAGCGGCGGCTGCAGCGCCGGCATACGCGCTGGTCTTGCGTGCCACGACGACCGGCGCTTTGACGCGAGGCTGCGCCGCTCCCGCCAGTGCGCCTGTGGCGCTGACCTGCTTGGCTGCCGCTGCGCCTACCGAATTGGCCGCCGTCAGCTGCGGCGCGGTGGACGCTGCGGGTGGCGCAGGTGCAGGTGCAGGCACGGGTGCAATGGTCGGCGCAAGCGTGGGCGCTGCGGGCGGCACGGGCTGGGCGGCTGCAGCCGGGATGCCGCGCGTGTCGGCCACGCTGACACGCTCGTAGCCGCCGGCGGTAAACAACCAGCCACCGACGGCGAGCAGTGCCATCGCCGCGACCATCATGAAACCAAGAGCTGGCGCCGCATCGTCGCGCACCACGGGCCGGTTCAGCTCGGCAGGCGCCAAGCTCGACACAGCAGCCATGCCCGAATCGAGCTCGGACCCAAGGCCTGCGAAGCTGTCGTCGCTGGCACCGAATTCGGGGCGCACGCGCGTGCGCACGGTCGCGTCAGTCGCGCGCGCGGCGTCGTGTTCGCGCGCATGCGCCTGTACGACGTGCTCGGGCACGAGCACCGGCACCGACTTGCGCGGCGCGACTTCGGCCTCGCTCGGAACCGCGGCAGCAGCTGCAACCACGACCGGCGCAAGGCCTGCCGCAGCGACCGGCGGCACGGAGTCGGGCAACACTTGCAGCTCCGACTCGAGCAGCAGATCGAGCGGGGTGGCCTCTTCTTCGACCTCGAGCGAGACCGACGACTGCTCGTCGAGCATCTGCTGAATGGCTTCGGAGATGTTGGCCGTGTTCGCGTCTTCACTGGCCATCGGCGCGGCAGCACGCCCGGCCAGGCGACGATTGGGCTTCAAGTCGATGCGCGCGACGGGCAACGCTTCGATGCCTTCGCGCAGCACTTCGGCGTCGTCGCGGCCGGCACGCTGCCACTTGGGTGGGCTCGGATAACTGCCCCGCGCCGCGCTCGCGAGCGCATCGACGGATGGCGTGGGCACGCCGAGCAAGGTGCGTATGCGCTTGCGCTCGGATTCACCTGCGCTCGGCTCGGCCGCGGGCGCGCTCGAACGCACCGCGCGTGTTTGCACGGCGGCGGCGTCATCGTTCACAGGGTTCGCAGGGTTCGCAGGCTGCGAGTTGTGCGAGGCTTGCACACTGTCCGGGCGCGGCGGTGCCACCGAGCTCGCGAACGTGCCAAGGGGTACCACTGAGTCCCTCGGTTCCTTCTTGTCCATGTGCACTCCCACGCGCGCGCAGGGCACGCTCTCACGTGTCCCCGAGTTACAGCAGTCCGCGAATGATAGCACGCACTTGAACTCGCATGTAAGGGGATGTGCCGGCGTGGGCCCCCTGAAACTGCTGCAAGCCTCCGAAACTACGCTAGAATCGCCGCGATGGAAGCGCTGGTGCACTACATCAAGAGCGGCCGCAGTTTCGGGCCGATCAGCATCCAGGACTTCCTCGACCTGTTCGACTCGCAGGTGATCGGGCCGAGCGATCTGGTCCGCGTCGAAGGCGTCTCGAGCTGGACGTCGGCTGGGACGATCGTGGTGCAAGCGCGCGCTGGGCTGCTCGCGACGCCCAGTCAGCCCGTGTCGCTGCGCCCGACCGCGGGTCTGCCAGCCGGTAGTCACACGGTCTTCACCTCCGCGCCGCCGATCCCTCGGCTGCGTGTGCCCCAAGATGCACTGCGCCCGAGCAGCCAACGCGCGTGTCCGCGATGCGAGCGCCCGGCCGCGGCCGAGTCGAGCTTCTGCAAGTATTGCGGCGGCGACCTGCGGCCCCGACGCTGCTCGGCTTGCGCGCATGCGAACGACCCCGACGCGCTGTTCTGCGGCAATTGCGGCCAGCGCCTGGGCAGCCTCGCTCCGCCACCCGCGCGCTGAGAGCGGATGCAACGGCTGCCGCGACTGGTCAGCCGTGGCGATCGTATGCTAACCCCCTGGTGCACTCACCAGGTCGCACGGAGACCGGACAAGGCTTCGACGCGACTGTCCAATGTTCGAGCGTTCGAAAAGGAGCTTCCTCTCATGTCCGATATCGTCATCGCGGCCGCTACACGCACGGGCGTCGGTTCATTCAACGGCACCATCGGCAACCTTCCGGCAAGCGAGCTCGGGACCACGGTCATCAAGGAAGTGCTCAAGCGCGGCAAGGTCGAAGCGCAAGAGGTCTCCGAGGTCATCCTCGGCCAGGTGCTCGCGGCGGGGCAAGGTCAGGGTCCGGCGCGTCAGGCATCGATCAAGGCTGGCATTCCCGCGGCGACGCCGGCGTGGGGCGTGAACATGATCTGCGGCTCGGGCCTGCGCGCTGTCGCGCTCGGCTACCAAGCCATCAAGAACGGTGACAGCAGCATCGTGATCGCGGGCGGCCAAGAGAGCATGAGCCTGGCGCCGCACTGCATGCACCTGCGCGGCGGCGTGAAGATGGGTGACAGCTCGATGATCGACACCATGATCAAAGACGGCCTGTGGGATGCGTTCAACGGCTACCACATGGGCAACACGGCGGAGAACGTCGCCAAGCAGTTCGAGATCTCGCGTGACGCGCAGGATCAGCTCGCGCTGGGCTCGCAACAGCGCGCGGCCAAGGCGCAAGCCGACGGCAAGTTCAAGGACGAGATCACGCCGGTCGTGATCAAGAACAAGAAGGGCGACATCGTCTTCGACAAGGACGAGTACGTGCGCGGCGACACCGATCTCGCGAAGCTGTCCAAGCTCAACCCGGCGTTCATTCGCGAGGGTGGCACCGTGACGGCGGGCAACGCCTCGGGCCTGAACGACGGCGCCGCAGTGGTGCTGCTCATGACGGCGGAAGAAGCCAAGCGCCGCGGTCTCACGCCCCTGGCGCGCGTGGCCAGCTGGGCCCAAGCCGGCGTCGACCCGGCGATCATGGGCACCGGCCCGATCCCGGCGAGCAAGAAGGCGCTCGAGAAGGCGGGCTGGAAGGTCGGCGATCTCGACCTGATCGAAGCGAACGAAGCATTCGCAGCGCAGGCGTGTGCCGTGAACAAGGGCATGGGCTGGGATCCGGCCAAGGTGAACGTCAACGGCGGCGCCATCGCCATCGGTCACCCCATCGGCGCTTCGGGCGCGCGCATTCTGAACACGCTGCTCTTCGAAATGCAGCGCTCGGGCGCGAAGAAGGGCCTGGCCACGCTGTGCATCGGCGGCGGCATGGGCATCGCGTTGTGCGTGGAACGCTGAACGGGTGGTGGCGGCGTCGGGCAGAGACGCGGCGTTTCTGGCGTTAGCTGGAACGGTCGGTGAGGGTGACACCTGCGCGCGGTCCGGCGGGTCCGTGCTCGGTGTCACCCTCGCCGACCTGCGCCGCGATTTGGAACGGCGCGCTGAGCAGTCGTCGTGACCGATCGGCTGAGGGGTCCACGCACGGGGGCGCTCGTGGGTTTATTCGTGACGCAGACGTTGGGCCGCGACCGTTCAGCATTAGGGCCACGCTCAGGTCGCGCGCAGTGGTGTTGTTAGAATTTGGCTTCTGGGAAGGGCTCGTCGGGTTTGGCGAAGTAGTAGCCTTGCATGAGGTCGCAGCCGATGCGGACCAGGGTGTCGCGCTCGTTGCGGGACTCGATGCCCTCGGCGATGACCAGCACGTCCATCTCGCGGCATAGACCGACCATGGCGCCCACCAGCTTCTGCTTGGTGGAGTCCACGTCGATGTCGCGCACCAAGGCCATGTCGATCTTCATCACCTCGGGTTGCAGCTGCGCGATGCTGGTGAGGCCTGCGTAGCCAGCGCCGATGTCGTCGACTGCGACGCGGAAGCCGAGCTCACGCAGGCGTGCGACCCGCGCTTGCACGTCGCGGATTTCGTCGAGTGAGGCGCGCTCGGTGATCTCGAGCACGACCTTGCTCGCGATACGCGACAGCGGAGCTTCGCGCGAGTACAGCTCGTCGTCGAGCAGGTCGCGCGGGTGCAGGTTCACGAACACCTGCGGGATCGGCGACTTCATCACGGTGTTGCCGACGTGCCTGCGCACGGCGCGACCGAGCTCGTTCAGCCGGCCCAGGCGCTGCGCAGCGTCGATGATGGCACCCGGATGCGGCAGGCTCCGGTCGCTCGAGCGCAAGAGCGCCTCGTACGCCATCGTTCGATGTTCCGAGTAACGCACGATGGGCTGATACGCCATCCACAGCCCGGCGAGCGAGCGCTCGAAGTTGATCTCCAGGCTCGCTCGATCGCCAAACTGCATGTTCTGGCTGCCCACCAGCTCCATGGCCTCGCGCTTGAGGCGGGCCATCTGACCCAGGCGCACCGCTTGCGCCACCACCTGCGTCAGCTCGGACATCTCGATGGGCTTGCGCAAGTAACGCAGCGCGCCGTACTCGACCGCTTGCAACGCGGTCTCGATGCTGGGGCTGCCCGTGACGAGAATCACCGGCACGTCGAGGTCGCGCTCACGCACCGCGCGTAGCAAGCCGATGCCGTCGAGTTGCGGCATCGCGATGTCGCTGACGATGACGTCGTAGCGCTTTTGCGCGAGCTGCCGCACGGCGTCTTTGCCGTCGCTTGCCTTGTCCACGACGAAGCCCGCCGCAGTGAGCGCGCGCGTATAGACGGTAACCAGACTCGGCTCGTCATCGACCACCAACACTTGGCTGGGCGCCGTTGGCACTGTCGTGGGTGGGATGGGTTGCGTGGTCATGCCTGCGCCGCTTTGCTGTTGCCAAAGCACGCTACCAATCACGCGCAGGCCTGTCACGGGCAGACTGGCGAGCAGCCCGAACGGCCATGTGTACGCGCACACCATTAGCGCAAACGAGCCGTGAGTGGCTGTAGGTGTGCAGAATGGCTGCGCTGCGCCGACCGTGGGTCAGGCGGCCTGCCGCCACTTGCGCAGCGCGATGCCGATGTCGGCTGGGAGTTGTATGGACGAGGCGCACCTCCGACACCACCCGCTCGGGCTGACGAGGCAGCTGACAGCCGCGTTGCCGACGTGCCTGCTTGCACGGGTGACTCTGAGCTGAGGTGCTTCGGGAGCGGCTACGTCGGTGCGCGGGGCGTACGCAAACGTTCTCTCGCTGCGGCGGCGCCACTCTTTGGCGCACAACGCCTCCCACCCTCGCCCTCCCCCCCGGCCTTTGGTATGCTGCGCGCCTTTTCCAGCCAAGGTCGACCACCATGCTGCGCATCCACCCCTTCTCCGCCCTGCGGCCCAAACCCGAGCTTGCCGCCAAGCTCGCCGCCGTGCCCTATGACGTGGTCAACACGGAGGAAGCCCGTGTGCTGGCCAAGGACAATCCGATCTCGTTCCTGCACGTCAGCCGCTCCGAGATGGATCTGCCCGCGGGAACCGACCCGCACGACGACGCGGTATACACGCAAGCCCGGCGCGCCTTCGACAAGCTGCAGGCTGACGGCGTGTTGGTGCGCGACCCGCAGCCCAGCCTCTTCGTGTACGCACAAGAAGCCACGCTCGGCGGACGTCAGGTGCGTCAAGTCGGCGTCGTAGGCTGTTGCCACATCGACGACTACAACAGCGGTGTCATCAAGAAGCACGAGAAGACGCGCAAGGACAAAGAAGACGATCGCACGCGCCACACGCTGACGCTCCACGCGAACTCGGGTCCCGTGTTCCTGATGTACTCGCGCACAGCGGCGCTCACGCTGCTGATGGACGCGGCCACGAAAGAAGCCCCGCTCTACGACTTCACCGCGGTCGACGGCGTGAAGCACACCGTGTGGCGTTTGCCGCAGACCGAAGCCGCCGTCGCGGCGTTTGCGCAGGTGCCCACGGCTTATGTCGCCGACGGCCACCACCGCAGCGCCTCGGCCGCACGCGCGGGCGCCGACCTGCGCGCCAAGAACCCGAAGCACACGGGCAACGAAGAGTACAACTGGTTTTTGTGCGTGCTCTTCCCCGCCGACATGCTCACGATCTTGCCGTACCACCGCGTGGTGCGCGACCTGCACGGCTTGACGCCCGCCGCGTTCCTCGAGGCGCTGCGCAAGGTGGGAAGCGTGGAGCCCACGACGGAGCCCGAGCCTGCCGCGACCGGCTCGTTCGGCGTCTTCGTCGACAACCGCTGGTACCGACTGACGCTGCCGGACAGCAGCATCGACCGCAGCAACCCCGTGGCTTCGCTCGACTACGTACTCTTGTCGGAGCGCGTGCTGTCGCCGATCCTGGGCATCGGTGACATCCGCACCGACAAGCGCATCGACTTCGTAGGCGGCATTCGCGGTCCGGCGGAGCTCGAGAAGCGCGTGCGCTCCGGCGACTGCGCGGTGGCGTTCGCGATGCACGCGACGACCATCCAGCAGCTCATGAAGGTGTCGGACGCGGGCGAGATCATGCCGCCCAAGTCGACCTGGTTCGAGCCGAAGCTGCGCTCCGGTTTGCTGGTCCACACGCTGGACTGAGTCAGCTGGGTTCCACCAAGCTCACGCCGCGGAACCTGACGTCTGTGTCACGGTGTGCCAGGCGCCACGGCTGCGCGTAGGTGCCAGCAACGCCACGTGGTAGAGAATTGCCGCGCAAAGGCGCCGCTCGTTTGAATAACACCGCTGGAACGGTTCATGCAGGAGGGTGGCTCATGCGTACACACCAGAGTTGGGGTTGGGCAGGCTGCGCGCTCGCGCTCGCGTTGGCTGCGGGTTGTGCCGCGTCGGACAAGAAGGCCAGTGGCGCGGGCCAGAACCCGGCAGACTTCGGCAGAGGCGCCGGGACCGGCGGGACTGGCACATCGAACGGCAGCTTCGCCGACGCGGGCGCCGGCTTCGGCGGAGCCGCAGGCACCGGCTCGCTGCCCGCGCTGCCGCCGGAGAAGAAGACCATCGTCGACCTGCAGCTGCCACAGGCCTCCGACAACTACGTGTACACGACCAACCCCACGGCGGGCGTGGTCTCGGTGATCGACGCGAAGATGCTGTCGATCCGCACGCTGCAGACGGGCGAGAAGCCGACCTACTTGCGCACGCTCAAGAACAGCGACAACGCGATCGTGCTCAACATCGGCTCGAGCACCGCCACGGTCATCCGCAGTACGGCGAGCAAGTCCACCACCTCGGATCTCGACGTGGTGCAGGGTGCCAACGCCATCGGCGTCACGGCCGACGGCAAGCACGCGGTCGTCTACTACAACTCCAGCTACACGAGCGCGGGCAACACCTCCGGCTCGTACCAGGACGTGAGCGTGCTCTCGCTGTCGAAAGACGGGGCGACCGACAAAGCGGTGAGCATGACGGTGGGCTTTCGTCCGCGCGACGTGTTCTTCTCCAGTGACAACACCAAGTCCTTCGTGGTCACCGAAGACGGCGTGTCGGTGCTGGACTTCGCGCTGATCGAGAAGAACGGGTCGAGCATCGCGCAGCTGTGGCCGTTCGGCGGCGGCGTGGACCAGAAGACGCTCGATGTCTCGGTGACGCCCGACGGCAAGTACGCGCTCGCGCGCGCCGAAGGCAAGAGTCTCTTGCAGCTGATCGACTTGAGCAACGGCAAGGTGAAGACCCTCGATGTGGCCAAGGCGTACGTTGCGCCGCCGCCGGTCGACACGGGCGAAGACGCCGGCGTGTCGACACCGGCACTGCCCATCGCCATCACCGATCTCGAGCTCGTGCCCACCGGCACCGCGGCGATCGCCGTGCTGCGCAACCAGAGCGCGATGGTGACGCTGCCACTGCCCGGCGTGTTCGACGACCCGACCAAGGCCACGACCCGCACGGTGAGCGGCGAAATCGTGGGTTCCGCGAGCGTGACGCCCGATGGCACCCAGGCGCTGCTCTACACCACGGCGGCGAACGTCGAGCGCATCACCATCGTCGACCTGGTGAAGAACACCGAGCCCAAGGTGGTGGCGCTACGCAAGGCCGTGCTGGCCGTGACCTTCACACCCGACAGCCGCACCGCACTGATCACGCACACCAAGCTCCCGGGCGACCCGAACGCAGCTGGCATCACACCCGACGACGCCATCGACCGCTCGTACGGCTACAGCTTGCTGCGTGTTCCCTCGGGCGACGTGAAGTTGCAGGTGACACAGACCAGCGTGGGACCGATCGCCATGGTCTCCGACAAGCTGCCGAACGACCCGCTGTACAAGTCCTACCTGTTCATCCTGTTCCGCGACGACACCCTGGCCATCAAGGAGGTGCACCGCGTCGACCTCGCGAGCTTCTTGGTCAACCCGATCATCCAGCTCGAGAGCCCGCCCATCTCCATCGGTGCAGCAAGCAAGTCGTTCAAGGTGTTCGTCAATCAAGACCACCCCGACGGGCGCATGACCTTCATCGATTGGCGCAGCCCGGACATGAAGAACACGGTCACCGGCTTCGAGCTCAACAGCAGGATCAGGAACTGACCATGCAAGCAAGAACAAGACTGGCAGTAGCAGGCTGTGCGCTCGCGCTTCTCGGGTGCGGCGGGCAATCTGCGGTGCTCGACCAGCCGCTGAGCTTGCTCACGCCGCCCACCGCGTTCGACCACGAGCTGGTGTTCATCGACACCACCAGTCACAGGGCAATCTTGCTCGATGGCGCGAGCCCGAGCCCCGAGCCGCGACCCAAGGCCATCGCCGATCTGCCCTATGGCCCCGCGTTGAGCGTGCGCCGCAACGGCACGCACGATCAGCTGCTGGTGCTGTGCGCCGGCCAACGCAGCAGCAGCGTTGCAGATGCGGAGCCCGCCGCGCTGGCGCTGCTCGACAACGACGGCAGCGTGCGCAACTTCGAGCTGGGCACGACGCCGTTCGATACCTTGATCCAATCGGAGGACGGGCGCTACGCCGTGTTGTTGCGCGCCAAGAACGACGCCGGCCGCTTGCTCGGCAACGCCAACGAGCTGGCGATCGTCGACCTCGACGCCAAGGCGGGCACGCCCGCCGTCACACACAAGACGCCGCAGAGCTTCGGGCACACCCCCACCGGCGCAGTGTTCTCGAAGCCGATGACCATCGCGGGTGAATCTCGGCGCCTGTTGGTGGTGCTGTCCGCGGCCGAGGTGACCTTGATCGATCTCGGCCATCTCGACCGGCGCGAGACGATCGTGCAGCTGGGTGACAGCGGTCGCACCATCAACCCTACGCAGGTGTTGTTCAGCGACTCCGACCCGACGCTCTACGTCCGCGGCCAGGCTTCCGACGACATCTACGTGTTCCAGCTGGAGCCGTTCCCCAACGACAAGCTCGGCAACGACTTCCAGCCTTCCATCAACCAACTGGGCGGTGGCGGACCCACCGACATGCAGCTGTTTGGCAAAGGCGCTGCGCGCCGGCTGCTGATCACCTCGCTCAAGTCTCAGGCCATCGTGGTGGATCCGACCTCGAGCAAAGCAACGAACATCGCCTTGCCGAACGCGGCGAACAAGATCCTGCTGTTCACGGCGACTGCGCCGAACGACTCGAAGAACTCGACGACCCGGGCCCTGCTCTACAGCCAGGACAGCAGCACGGTGGTGTTCCTCGACCTGGCGGACATCGAGACGCGCAAGGAGCGCAACATCGAGACGCTGACGCTCGATCAACCGATTGGGTCGCTCATCCCACTGCTGAGCGAGCACAAGGTGGTGGTGTTGCACCGAGGCACCGGGGTGAGCGTGCTCGATCTGGCGGAGCGCACCATCGCGCCCATCACTTCGAGCTCGGCGCTGACCGACGCGCAGTTCGATACGACGCGTGAACGGCTCTGGGTGGCGCCGTCGGGGCAGCCGCGCATCGGCACACTCGATCTGAAGACGGGGGCCACCGACGAGGTGTTGCTCGACCAGAACGTGGAGCTGATGGTGCCGCTGTTCGACGCCAAGCGCGTGGCGATCGTGCATCACAGCGACATCGGCTTCGTGACCTTTCTCGACAGCGCCGCGCCTTCGCGACAGAGCGCGGTCTCGGTGCGTGGGTTCTTCATCGCCGACATTCTCGATCGAGGTGGCAAATGACTTCGCGTAGCGCTCGACACTTGCTCCGCTGCGGCTACGTTTGCGCCTCGCTGGCGCTCGCGCTGGCCCACGCGGATGCACGTGCACAGGACAAGCACGCGGCGACGCAGCCACCAGCAGCGGCACAGCCCGCCGCCGCGGCACAACCTGCGAAAACCGCCGCGGCCGCGCCGGCAGCAGACGCCGCGACGCCGCCATCGGCCGCAACGCCCCCTGCAACGCCCCCTGCAGCGCCCGCTGCAGCGGCGCCCCAAGCGGCGACCGCGAGCACAGCGGTGGCTCCCGCGCCCACGCCCGCTGCGGCTGCCCCAGCGGTACCAAGCGCAGCTGCAACGCCTGCGCGTAGGGGCAACCGCGCCAAGTGGACGGCCGCGGACATCGCACGCGTGCGCGCCATGCTGCAAGCAGCGCGCAGCGGCGAGACACCTGCTGCCGACACCGCACCCACGACGGCAGCCGTCGCGACTGCCGCAAGACCGCCCGCCCCCGCGGTGCGCCGCCACGGCAATGCAGGCGCTGCGTTCGCCATCGGTGCCAGCGTCGATGCCGTGTTCCATCACGACAAGGGCTACGACCTGTTCGCCAACGACGACGTCGCCCCACGCCTGGGCTTGTGGGCAGGCCATGACCTCGCCGCCTTCAGCCGCGACCTCATCCTGGCGGCCGAGCTGGGCTGGGGCGTCGAGAGCGAGGAGCAGCCTGGCCTCTACGGTGGCAGCCTGCACACCACGCTCGTCACGCACACCTTCCAGGCAGGCGCGAGTCTGCGCTGGGTGCTGTTGCCATGGCTGCAGCCACAGCTGCGCCTGGCGGGCGGTGCATCGCAGCTGCACATGGAGCTGACCAGTGGCACGGAGCTCACCAACAAGGCGGATGCCGTGTCACCGCTCGGCAGCCTCGGCGCCGGCGTGCTCTTGCGTACGCCGACGCGGCTCTTCGAGAACAACCGCGGCGAGCTGGCCTCGTTGTCGTTCGGCGTGCTCATCGAAGCTGGCTATGCGCTGCGCGGCGCCGTCAACTTCAAGCTGACGCAGCCCCAGGGGCCGAGGGACATCGCCGTGAGCGGAGCCAAGCTGGGCGAGTTGAGCTTGTCCGGGCCGTACATCCGCACCTCAGTCGTGGTGCGGTTCTGACGGTGGCACAGGCAAGGCCGGAGCGGGCTGCGGCGCAAGGCTGAGCTCGAGAGGGAGGATCTTGCCCTCCTCCACCACCACGTTGCGCCGCAGCAGCTCCGCGCCCGCGCGTGTGATCAGCAGCGCGTGCGACCCGGGATCGAGCGGAACGTCGTAGCCGAGCAACGCGCCGGGTGCCGGTTCGTTGTCCACCAGCACGGTCTCGTCACCGTGTGCGTCGGGGCAGCTGAGCCGCAGCTGCGCAAGCCGCAGCTGCAGCGCTTGCATGCGCACAGTGACTTGCGCGTTGTGCTCGGTGGCCTCGGGCGTTTGCGCAGCGCGCAGGAAGCGTTGCAGCTCACGCGATGCAGCGACGAGCTTGCCCTGCTTCTCGTCGGCGTCGGCCAGCCGCAGGAGAATCAACGGGTCGGGGTCGAGGGCGTACGCCCGGCTCAGCGCATCGGCAGCCAGTGCGTAGTTGCCCCGGGCGCTGTCATCGCGGGCGCGCTCCAGGGCCTTCTCTGCGGCCAGGCGATCGTCGTCGCTCGGGCCGGGCGTTGGCGCAGCTGCTGCGGCCTGCACGCGACTGCTCGGAGACGAGAAATTGCTGCCGACCGCTGCAGCCGCGCGCTTGCGCCGATCGTGCTTGTCTTTGTCATGGCCGACGAGAAACCACCACATGCCCAGCGGTACGCGGATCTCGCCGAGCAACGCGTGGCTCACGCCCGCGTGCGTGAAGCGCTGCTGCCATTCCACGCCGAAGAGCGTGTAGCCGAGCACGAGGTGACTCTGACTGTCGCGCTGCTGCACCTGCGACAGCCCAAATTGCCCGTACGGCCCGTCGAAGCGATTGAGCTCGAGCTCGCCGCCGAGGCCCAGGCCCCCGAGCGCGCCCACCTCGCCTGTGACACCCGCTGCCACCAGCCACGGCTCGTTCGCGTAGAGCAGCCCCAGGCGCAGCCGACCGAGGAAGGCGTTGTCGAGCGCATGCGTGAGCCCCACACCGCCACCGCCGGCGAAAGCGACGTCGGGGCCGACGCCGCGGATCGGCGCGAGCTTGCCGTCTTGCGCGCGCGCCTGCGCCGGTGCGGACGCGCCCAGTGATAGGGCCAGCAGCGCGATGTGGATGCCAGTGTGCAAGAGAGCCTAGTGGTCTGACCGAGGGGTTTTGATGCGTGATCGCGCAGGACCGAGCGCGCAGGGCAAGGCGCGACGAGGAGCAATAGCCGGCGCTATTGTGACGA
>JADGRE010000304.1 GCA_017881185.1 Pseudomonadota bacterium
AGGCGACGTCACGACCAGGATCATCGATGGCGAAGAGCAGACCCGCTCGCTCGAATCCACCACCGACTTACCGCTCGAGATGCAGACGGCCGTGGAAGACCTGAGCCGCAGCGTGGCCAAAGTGAAAGCGGATCGCGCTGCGCTGGTCCAGGTGCTGCGCGAAGCACCGGAAGGCCGCATCGAACCCTACCGCGAGTTCATCGACGCACGTCGCCGCGCCGCCAGCGATCGACGCAACCTGATCAACGGCGGCAAGCCTGTGGCTTACTTCCGGCGAGCGGACGACCCCGCCTCGCTGCGCTTCGTCAAAGGTTACGAGCCCGACTTCAGCCGCGGCGTCCTCGAGCACACCAGCTCCAAGAGCGTGATGTATGGCGGCATGGTCGAACGCTTCCGCGTGCTGTCAGCCAACAAGCGCATCCAGTACTACTTCTTCGCTGGGCCGGACAACGCTTGGATCGTGCCGCCGCAGACGACGACGACCGAGCTATCGAGCTTCGGCGTGCGCACCATCGACGTACCCATCGACGACAACCTGTGCGTTCCAGGTTACGAGTACCACTACCTCGACGAGACCGTGGATCCGCCCGAGCACTACAGCCAGATCCCCGCAGGCTTCGTCGGTCGTGCCAACCCCCACGACCCAGACCGCTCGGATGCCTCGCCGTGGCTCGAGGCGATGCCGGTGATCCGCGAGTTTCGACGGCGGCTCTTGGGGGGCTGAGCGGCACTTTGTCGCCCGGCATTGACTCCCAACCGTTCGGTTGGTAGATCAAAACCAACCAATCGGTTGGGAGACCACGGATGACCGCACAGAGCGCAGCGTTGCCGGTTTCTGACCCGCTCGCCTTCACAGCAGTGGCGCGCCGCTTCACGCGCTACCTGCTGACGCTGACGATGCCAGTCACCGCGCTGGCCTTCTCGCTCACGGGTCCGCACCGGTGGTACTGGGCAGCGGCGTTCTGGCTCATTCTCTGGCTGCACAAGCGGCTGGACGCTCGCGCGAAACCAGGTCGCGACACGCCAGTCGAGGGGGAACCCACCTGGCTCTACACGGGCCTGCTCAACGTCCTGGCGTTGATCCATCTGGCGAACGTGGTGCTCGTCTGCCGCATGATCGGCATGGCCCAGGCGTGGACTGTCGACTTCGCTACAGACGTCATCATGGCGACGATGGTGGTCGGGACCGCGTCCGGGCTGTCGGGCATCGTCGTGGCGCACGAGCTCATGCACCGGCCCAGCAAGGGTTTGCAGCTGCTGAGCCGCTTCGTCATGGGCAGCGTCTTGTACGAACACTTCTGCACCGAGCACATTCGCGGACACCACGTTCGAGTGGGCACTGCACAGGACCCAGCCACCGCGCGTTTCGGTGAAGCCTTCTACCCGTTCTTCCGACGCACCGTTCCGGCACAGTTCCGCAGCGCGTGGGAGATCGAGATCAAGCGCAACGCCTTGGAAGGGGTACCTGCGTGGCACCCTGCCCAGCTGCGCAACCGAGTCCTGCAAGGCCTCATCGGCGAAGCGTGCTTCTGCGCGGCGGTCACCGTGGTCTTCGGCCCGCTCGCCCTGCTCATGCTGCTACTGCAGGCGTTCTGGGCTATCTGCTTGCTGGAATCGGTCAACTACTTCGAGCACTGGGGCCTGACGCGCACGAGCCGCAAGGTCCAACCCATCGACTCGTGGGATACCGAGTCGAGCTTCACACTCTACGGGATGGTCGGCCTCTCCCGGCACGCCGATCACCACGCCTACGCATCGCGGCCGTATCAGCAACTGAGGCACTTCGACGAAAGTCCGAAGTATCCCGGTGGTTACATCACGATGGCGAGCATGGTGATGGCACGCAACAGGAAGTTCCAGCGTCTCGCCACCGCTGAGCTGCGCGCGCGCAAGCTCGGGCCCTTCGCCGAGGCGCCGACATGACTGTAACTCGACTTGCAGCGGTGGCGCCGCGCACGCGGCGCCCGAACCACGACATGCGTCCGACGGCTGCAGATGACGGCGCGCGTGAGCGCATCGTACACACAGCCATCGAGCTGTTCGCGCTGCACGGCTTGCACGGCATGAGTCTGCAGATGCTTGCGGACCAGGTGGGCCTGCACAAGAGCAGCTTGTTTCACCACTTCAGCGGCAAAGACGTGCTCGCCAGCGCGTGTTTGGAGCGCGTCATGAACGCCCTCTTGCCTGTGGTTCTTCCGCTCAGCGACGACGACGGCAAGGACCTCGAGGTCATCGTGCGCGGGTGCGAGGCCATGGCCGATCATTTCAGCCAGCAGCCCACTGCCGCGCTCTTCCTGACGCGCTGCCTGCTCGGTGGCCAAGACCGCATTCCAGGTGCAGGCAATGCTGAAATCCAGGTGTTTCCTTTCTTCGCCGCCCTATCGGGTTGGCTCGACCGTGCGCGACGCTCCGGCACGATTCGGCCGATTCGCGTGCGGCACGGCCTGGTGAACTTGATGGGTCTCGTGCTCTTCTATCCGTCCATCGTCGGCGGTTTCGGCAAGGGCCTCTTGGGGTTCGACCCAACCTCCGCACGCGCAGCCGAGGCACGCCGCGAAGAGCTTGGCGCTTTGGTACGTGCGGCACTTGCACCGAAGAAGCCCGTTCGAGACCACGTTCGAGACCACGTTCGAGACCACGTTCGACACAAGGAGACACGATGAAGAAGCTGATGACGGACGACCGACACTTCATCGGCAACTTCGAGGTCGTGGACTTCATCGACGACGAACGCATCGCCAAAGTGCGCGGGCGTCTCGACGTGGCGTCGCCGATGAACGTGCGCTGGAACGACTGGGAGTACGGCAGCGAAGTCGCGGAGCTGCGTGCCCTTTACGAGAAGGGCAAGCGCAACCAGTGGAACGCCAGCGACGAGCTGAACTGGGAAACGCCGGTGTCCAAGGACGAGTGGGTCGGCAACCCTCAGGCTTCGCAGCTGGTCACCATCCTGCAACGCATGGGTGCAAGCGAAGCTACCCAGAAGGCCGCGCTCTTCGACGAGATGGGCTACGTGGTCTCGCAGCTCTTGCACGGCGAGCAAGCCGCGCTGCAGATCTGCGGACAGCTCACCAACGCTTGCCCCACCACCGACGAGAAGTTCTACGCCGCCCAACAGACGGCAGACGAAGCGCGTCACACCGAAGTGATGGCGCGCTTCCTCGGCGAGAAGATGGGCACCATCTACCCGATCAGTCCGGTGGCCAAGCAGCTGCTCGATCGTCTGCTCGGCGCCGACGGCTATCACAAGAAGACCCTCGGCATGCAGACCCTCTTCGAGGGCATCGCCATGGGCGTGCTCGATGGCCTCTCCAGCCAAATGACCAACCCGCTCTTCGTCGACATGGTCAACCGCGTGAAGCTGGACGAGTCGCGCCACGCGGCCTTCGGCGTACTCAGCATGCGTCGCGCGGTACAAGAGATCAGCGAGGAAGAACGACAGGAGCTGGAAGACTGGGCCTTCGAGATCCTCGAGGCCCTCAACGCCAATCAGCAGCTCGCCATGCTCCGCGAGCTCGGCCCCAAGTACGGCATCCAGCCCGAGCGCTGGGTGAAGAAGGTACTGAGCCTCGAGGGCTGGAACATGTTCAACAGCTACCTGTACATGCACACCGTGATGCCGAACCTCAAGCGGCTGGGTCTGGTGACCGAGCGCACCGAGGGGCGCTATCGCGAGCTGGGCATCCTCAGCGACATCCGCTTGGAGTAGGCGAATCACGATGGCAGGCCCCCCTTGGATCGACGCTACCCGACAACTCGGCATCGAGCCGCGTGACGGAGACATCTGGATCTCCGTGCCTGCCAAGAGCGGCACCAACTGGATGATGAACATCGTGCATCAGCTGCTGAGCGGCGGCGATGGCGACTTCGACAGCATCTATCGCGTCGTGCCGTGGCCCGAGTTCGTCGAACGCCCCGGTCAGCCCGCCAAGGAAGTGCACGAGCGCCTCGCCGCGATGCCGCGCGACAAGCGCCGCGCGTTCAAGTCGCACGCCGCCCCGCCAGAGCTGCCCTTCGTGAAGGCCGGCAGCGGCAAAGACCTGAAGTACATCGTCGTGTGTCGCAATCCCGAAGAGTCCCTGGTCTCGTTCAAGCTCTTCCTCGACCTGCACACCGATGCCTTCTACCAGCTGTGGCAAATGCCGCGAGCCGCCATGACGCGACCGAGCTTCGAGACCTTCTATCGCGAAGTCGTCGACCCCCGCGGCATGCAGGGCATCTTCTTCGGATTCCTCGCCGGTTGGTGGCCCATGCGCCACGAGCCCAACGTGCTGTTCATGCACTTCACCGACCTCAAGAACGACCTGCAGGGCTCCCTGCACAAGGTCGCTGCATTCCTCGGCATCCAGCCCTCCGCATCGCAATGGGCGACGATCGAGTCGTACGTGTCGTTCGACTGGATGAAGCGCAACGAGGCCAAGTTCGACAACCTGGTGAACACGCCAGTTCCGGTGCTCGAGTCGGGCACCATGGTGCGCAAAGGCAAAGCCGGTGCGGCGCACGAAGACGGCATGACGCCGGAGCTCGCGAGTCACTTGCGCGCTGCAGGGTCGCTGATTCTCACGGATCCGGCCGCGGTGAACTGGCTTTATCAGGGTGGCAAGCTGGGTTGAGTCGGCGGTTCACGCGCACCAGACCGAGCGCCCGACGGCTACACTCTGCGCATGTCGCGTTTCGTCCCCATCCTCACGCTGCTTCTAGCTGCGTGCGGTTCATCGGGAGCCGCCCCACCGCTGGGCAGCTGCAACGAAGGCTGCGTCGTGCTGGCCTCTGGACTGTGTAGTCCGGCGGGTCTCGCGGTGCGCGACGGCACCGTGTTCTGGAGCGAATCGTTGTGCGGGGAGTCGCGCGCTAGCCAGCGAATGGAGGCGCTGTCACACGCCTTGTGTCTGGCTCGGTCCCGGGCTGCAACAGCAAAGCAGAGGGCATCGCGGTCGGTGCGACCAGCGTGGGCTGGGTGGATCCGTGCGAGGGCGAGATCCGCAAGACGTCGATAGAAGGAGGCGGCCCGACGGCGCTGGCGTCGGGGCAGGCGCCGTCCGGCTTCATAGCCGTCGACAGCACCAGCGTGTACTGGGCCAACGATTC
>JADGRE010000133.1 GCA_017881185.1 Pseudomonadota bacterium
GGGGGGGGGGGGGGGGGGGGCGGGGGGGGGGGGGGGGGGCGGGGGCGGGGGCGGTGCGGCCGCAGGCGTGGCAAAGCCCGCGCGGGCCGCACGCGTGGCGGCTTCGGGCGCCACTTCCGGCACGCGCGCAGGCGGTGCGTACGAGCGCGCAGCAGCCGACCCCGCCGGCGGCAGGTTCGCAGGCTTGGTGTACTGTGTCTTCGAAGCGAGGCCACCGAGCTCGAAGTTGGGTGGCGGCGGACGTGGCGCGGCTGACGCGGGCGGTACTGGTGCAGCCGCCACCGGACGAGCCGGTGCCGCAGCGAAACTGCGTGGCGCAACCGGAGCCGCGACCGGGCCTGGCACAACGGGCGCAACGCGCGTGACCGGCGCGACTGGTGCCGCGTGTGCGACTGGTGCCGCGTGCGCAACTGGTGCCGCGTGTGCGACTGGTGCCGCGTGTGCGACTGGTGCCGCGTGTGCGACTGGTGCCGCGTGCACGACAGGTGCAACCGGCGCCACGATGGGCGCGCTGGGCGTTTCGTGAAAAACCACGACGGGCGGTGCAGCCCGCGGGGCGACGACGGGGATCGGCGTCGCCGGGGCGGCAGGCGGAACGATCGAAGCCGCCAGGCGCAGCTCTTCCTCGGCCAACGACACCTGCGCAGTGGCCGCGAAACGCTGCGTGTTGTCTGCGGGTCTCGCCGCCATGCTGGGCGTGCGCGTTCCGACGGGCGTGACCGGAAACGGCGATGGCCGGCCCAGCACCGTGGTCGGTAACTCTTCGTCGACGATGGTGGGACTCGCAGTCGCAGCTGACGGCCTGTCGAACGAGCGGGACGCGCTGGACGCGCTGGACGAACTGGGCGCACCAGACCCGGCAGCGGCGATCGCAGGCGCTACGGGCGGCGGCAGCGCTTGGCTGTGCGTGCTGGCTGCCGCAATCGGCGCAGCGTCCAGCTCCACAATCGCGGCGGCGGGGGGGGGCGCGACATCGCGGCCGCCATCAGCGGCAACCGCCCGCTCGGCGACCACCGCGCGCGCAGCCTCCACGGCGTTGGGTGCCGGCTGCGGTGGCGGTGCCGGCTTGGCAATCGGCGCAGGAGGCTCGGACTCGTCGTCCGTGGCATCCGCGAGGTACTCGGCGCGTGCCGCCAGCTTGGCGAGCTCCGGGTCCGTGGGGTCGAGCTCCAGCGCGCGATGCAGGGTCTTGGCGGCGCGCAGCGGGTCGCCGCGCTTGAGCAGCACTTCACCGAGCCAGCGGTAGGCTTCCGCGCTGCTGGGCGTAGCTCGCACCGCGCGCAGCAAGGTTGCCTGGGCACGCACCAGGTCGCGCTCCAAGAACCACGCCCTGCCCTCTAGGACGAGCAGCGAGCCGTCTTCGCGCTCGGCGGGCTGCGCAGCCACGGCCACGCCGCGCGCATCGCCGTAGCGCTTGGCCTCGAGCAACGCCTCTGCCAAGGCGCACGCGTCCTCCGAGCCGGGCTGCGAGCGGAAGCGCAACAGGCGAGCATTGAGGCCGTGTGCCGCCTGCTCGTTTTCCGTATCGGTCACCGCCGCATGGTACACCGAAATTCCCGGCCAGCCGCGGTTGAAAAGCCCTGCCCACGAGCTTAGAAGGTCCCACATGCCGAAAGCCGCTGGTACGCGCACGCCGTCGCAACAACCCCATCGCCGTGCGGCGGCGTCTCGGCGCAGCGCGCGTGCAGCACGATGTGCCGGCGTGCTCGGCTGCTTGGTGGCGCTGTCGGGCTGCGGCGCCGCACAGAAGCCTGGCGCGCGCTCCGAAGACACCGTGCTCGCCCTCGCGCGCGCGCTGAGCGAAGGCAAGCTCGACGTGGCCTACGCGCTCATGTCACCCGAATACAAGCAACACGTCAGCTTCGAGCAATGGCAGAAGCAGCTGACGGAGAACCCCCAAGAGCTCACCGAGACCAGCAGCCAGCTCACGCATCTACAGCCGCCGACCCGCGAAGAAGCCTACGTGCGTTACGGCGACGACGGTGAGCTCCGCCTGCGCAAGGTCGAAGGTCGCTGGCTCGTCGACTCCGACGTGCTCAGCTTCTACGATCAATCGACTCCCCGCGCCGCGCTCGTGGCCTTCGTGCGCGCGATGGAAGCCAAGCGCTACGACGTGGTGATGCGCTTGATCCCGAATGCCGACAAAGAAGGCATGACCACCGATGGCATGGCGACCGCCTGGGCGGGCGAAGCGCGCGAGGAGGTCGAGCGCATGCTGACCAGCCTGCACGATCACCGCGACGACCCGATCGAGATCGCCGGCGACCACGCCACCATGGCCTACGGAGAACGCCGCCGCGTGCAGTTCGTGCGCGAGGACGGCGTCTGGAAGATCGAAGACCCGCAGTAGTGCAGGCCCGCCACCGCTACGCTTCAGCCGCCTGCGCCTGCGCCAGCGGCTCCGCCAGCTGCGCCGCCCGTACCGCCGGTCGCGCCTGCGCCACCGCGACCACCGCGACCGCCGCGACCACCACCGGCACCTGCGGTGCCACCGGTGCCTGCGGTACCACCGCCGCCGAAGAAGCCACCACCGGCCGTGCCACCGCCGTTACCGCCTTGGCCGCCGCCAGTGAAGCCACCGCCGTTGCCGCCCTGGCCGCCACCGAAGGTGCCGCCGGTCGCGCCGCCCTGACCGCCCATGAGGCCGCCACTCGTGCCGCCCTGGCCGCCACCGAAGGTGCCGCCGCTACCCGCTTGGCCGTTGCTGCCCGTGCCGGGGCCCTTGCCTGTGCCGACGGTGACGCCGTTGCACATCGACAAGTCGAAGGTGCAGGTCTGCGGGTCACAGGCGAGCTGGCCACCGCCCGCACCGAGCAACGCGCAGGTCTCGCCATCGAGGTTCTGCGGGTCGCAAGTCGTGCCGCCGTGACCGCAGGGGGCTCCGAGCGCGCCGCTGCCGGCACCGCCCTTGCCCGCCGGGCCGGCGTCGACCGTCGCGGTCAAGCCATCGTTGTAACCGTCGAGCACCGAGCGCATGCCACAACCCGAAAGCGCGGCAGACAGCAGGAGAACGGTCGTTAAGGCAGCTTTGGTCATCAGAGAACCCTCCGTTCTATCCATTGGAGGGTGGCCGGCGTTTCGGTCGGAACTTTTCGCCGACATAACGCGCACCGCCGCCCGACCGTCCCCGCGCCTTCTTCGCCTGACCCGCAACCTTGCCGGTATACTGGTGCACGATGATCGTGGTCGCCTGTTCTGGTTTTCCGGTCCCCAAGAGCCGCTATTTCCGGGAATTCGAGGCGGTCGAGATCTCGGATACCGAGCTGGGCATCCCCTCCGCCGGCACACGCCGCCACTGGCTGCGCGAGGCGTCGCCCGGCTTTGCGTTCAGCGTGCTTGCGCCAAAACAAATCACCGCAGAGAGCTTCACGCTGAGCGCCGACCACAAACGCGCCATCGAAGAAGTGGCGACCTTCGCCAAGCAGATGAAGAGCCTGGCCGTGGTGTTCGCTGCCAACCCGGAGTGGGGACCGTCACGCCAGAACCGCACGCGCCTGCGCGAGTTCGCCGAGCACGTGCTGGGCGTGGTCAAGACTCCCGTGCTGGACTTGCCAGGTTGGCCGCTGGGCGAGGCGGAAGCTGCGCTCAAGAAGCTACCGGTGACGCTGGCGTTCGACCCGCTGCTGGAGCAACCCGCGCACAACGGCGAGCTGGCCTATGCCCGGCTGCCGGGCCCTGCCGGCTATCGCTCGCGCTACGACAACGACACGCTCGAGCGCGTGATCACCTTCTGCAAGGGCAGCCAGGCCAAGCAGCTGTTCCTGGTGTTCCGAAACATCGATCGCTTCGAAAACGGGCTGTACGTCAGCAAGCGCTTGCGCGTGGCCTGAGCGCATCAATCACGCAGCGCCGTGAGCGCCGCTTGGAAGTCGGCCGGCGGCTCGGCGACAAAGTGCACGCTCTTGTCGCTCGTGGGGTGCACGAAGCCGAGCAGACGTGCATGCAACGCCTGGCGGCCGAGCAAGGCTTCGGCTTGCTGTAGCCGCGGGTCGCGCACGCTGCGGCCGTATACCGGGTCCGCCAAGAGCGGATACCCGTGCTCCGACAGCTGCACACGGATCTGGTGCGTACGTCCAGTCTCGAGCGTGCACGACACTAGGCTCGCCGCGTGCAAGCGTTCGAGCACACGCACGTGCGTCACGGCGCGCTTGCCCACGGCCAGCCGCGTGGTGAAGCGCTTGCGGTCTTTCGGATGCCGACCGTGCTGCGTGTCGAGCGTGAGCTGCGCCGGCGGATGGCCAAGCACGATGGCCACGTATTCGCGCTCGATGTCGTGGGTCTTGAACTGAGCGATCAACGCTTCACGCGCGAGCATGGTCTTGGCCACCACCATCACGCCGCTGGTGTCTTTGTCGAGGCGATGCACTATGCCCGGACGCTCGGTGGTCTCGTCGCGGTCGTCGGCCAGCTCGCGGTGGTAGCGCAGCGCGTTCACCAGCGTGCCACTGCCGTGCCCGGGGGCCGGGTGCACGACCATGCCCGCAGCCTTCACCAGCACCACGACCTGCTCGTCTTCGAACAGCAGCTCGATGGGGATGTTCTCGGGCGCTGCAGCTGACGGCGGCGGAGGCGCAGGCCGGATGCGCACCTGCGCGCCCACTTTGGCCTTGCTGCTGGCACGCGCGGGTTGGCCGTCGACCTCGACGCGCCCCACTTCGATCAACGCCTGCAGCTGCGAGCGTGACAGCCCCAGCTTGCGCGCGCCCAGCACGCGATCCAAACGCTCGCCAGCCTCGGCCGCCGTGACGACGACTTCGATGGGCTCGGCTTCCGTTACCACATCGCGCTACCACATCTTGGAGTCGATGTGGGCCTTCGAGCGCACCAGGATGTCGACCACGGCGCGGTCGTAGAAGTTCTTGGCGTAGAGCTCGGGCGTGACGCGGCTCTGGAACAGCGCGCGGCCCTCTTCGAGCTCCTCGGCCATGACTTCGTAGAGGCTGTCGTTGGTGATGCCCTCGACGACCTTTTCCTCGTTGTAGAGCGAAAGGTCGCTTGCGATGGCTCTCGCCAGGCGGCGTGCAGCCTCTTCCGTTTCGATCAGCGCCATCGGACCTCCCAGCAGGCTACTCGAGCCACAGAGCAAGCAGTATCGCGTACTGGCCGCCGCGCTGTCAAAGCTCACGCGGAGACGGCAGCCTCCCCGAGCACCACCGATAGCAGCCCCTGTCCATAGCGCGCGACCTTCACCGGGCCCATGCCATGAGCGCCCAGCAGCTCGTCTTGGTTGCGTGGCCGCAGCCGCGCGATGTCGCGCAACGTGCGGTCGCTGGCCACCACGTAGGGTGGCACCGCCTGCTCGCGCGCCACGGCCAAGCGATGGGCGCGCAGCGCCTCGAACAGCTCGAGCGTCGCGTCGTCGAGCATGCCTGCGCTAGCTTCAGGTGTGCGCTCGAGCGTGGGCTCGCTGCTCCAGCTGCGCGGCGCGCCAGCGACGCGCTGTGCAACGGCCGCAGCTGCAGCGGCGCGCGGACGCGTGGTGCGGCGCCCGCTCTTGGCGACCACGAGCGAGCGATCCGGTAGCAGCAATTCCGGCGTGACACGACCTTCCATCACGCCGCGCCCCGTCTCGGTCAGCAAGATGACAGGACGGTCGTCGCCGGAGAACAGTATCCAGCCTGCGGTGACCATGCGCCGTAGCAGGCGAGTCAGCCACTCTTCGCTCTCGCTGCCGAGCACGCCGAAGGTGCGGACGGCATCGAGCCCGGTGCGCTCCAGGCGCGGATCTTTGGCGCCCTTGAGCAGCTTGACTGCCGCCGTCATGCCGAAACGACCGTGCACACGCGCCACACCGCTGAGCGCCTTGCGCACCACCAGCTGCAGATCGGGTTGCAGCTCTGGGCCGCGCTGCGCCAGCGACACGCACACGTCACACTGCCCACAACCGCCGAGCGCTTCTTCCTGATCGCCGAAGTAGCGCAAGATGGCATCGTGTCGACAGCTGCCACCCTCGATCCAGCGCATCAGCTCCAGAAACAGACCCCACTTGTGCTCCACCACGGCAGCATCGACAGCCTCGCCATCGGAACCGCCTTCGATGAGCCGGCGGCGCAACGGCATATCCGACGCCGACGTCAGCAGCAAACCATAGGCGCGCTCGCCGTCGCGGCCGGCGCGCCCCACTTCTTGGTAATAGGCCTCTACGGACGCCGGTGGTGCCAGGTGCACGACCGCACGCACATCGCTGCGGTCGATGCCCATGCCGAACGCGTTGGTCGCGACGATGACGTCCAGCTCGCGCTCCATGAAGCGGCGTTGCGTCTGCTCGCGTTGTGCTCCGTCGAGCCCGGCGTGGTAGTAGCCGGCCTTCCAGCCGCCCTTGGACAGGCGCGCTGCTTCTTCGGAAGTGCCCGCGCGCGTGGGTGAGTAGACGATAGCCGAGCCGTGGGGCGCTTGGGGCGAACCCAGCGCTTCGTGCAGTAGCTCGTCGACGCGGGCGTCGCTGTCGCGACCGCTCACCACCTCGGCCGCGCGCAACACCAGGTTGGGCCGCGCGAAGCCGTGCACGATCTGTGGCGTGTCGGACGCCAAGCCCAAGCGCGCGATGATCTCGTCGCGCACGATGGGCGTGGCAGTGGCCGTGCAAGCCAGCACGCGCGCCTGCGGCAACTGCGAAAGTAGCGCCCCGATCTGCATGTACTCGGGGCGAAAGTCGTGGCCCCACTCGCTGATGCAGTGTGCTTCGTCCACCGCGACCAGCGGGCACTGCAGACCGGAGAGCAAGCGACGGAAGCTGGAGTTACTCAGCCGCTCGGGCGCGACGTAGAGCACGCGGATCTCACCGCCCGCTGCAGCGCGCAGGCGCTTGTCCAGCTCTTCGCCACCGATGGTCGATGCCAAGAAAGTTGCCGCGACGCCACGGGCGACCAGCTGCGTCACTTGATCTTGCATCAGCGCGATCAGCGGCGAGACCACCAGCGTGGTGCCGGGCAGCAACATGGCCGGCAGTTGGTACACCAGGCTCTTGCCGCCGCCGGTGGGCGCGACGTACAGCAGACGCTTGTGCGCCAGCAGCGTCTCGACCGCACGCTCTTGGCCGGGGCGGAACTCGCTGTAGCCCAGCGCGCGCAAGCCACTATGCAGATCGAGCTGGGTCACCACTGGGGCCGGTATAGCGAGCGCACGGACTGTAATGCAAGCAGGCATGCGAGCGCTCCGATCCATGACCAGCACGCCTTCGGCCGGCCTTGCTGGCGGTTGCGTGGGCGTGCCTGCGATCCGCGGGGCAAACGCAGCTGCGTAGGGTTCAGGAGACGGGGCCAGCCACCAAACGCAGCTGCGCCGCACCACCGAGTTGGCATTCCCCGACCGCCGCGGCGATCGCTTTCATGCCCGTGGCTGCCGCGCCCGACTTGGCACCAGCGTCCAGCCACAGCCACGCCGACTGCGCACTTCGGGCGAAACGCGTCAGGATGCCGCGGATCATCTGTGCGCGCGCCAAGAGCGACGCCGCGTCCCACAAGCTGCCGCCGGCGAGCGCCACCTGCTTGAGCTTGTGGCCCTGCAGCGCAAGCGATTCGAGACGCCGACGCACGCGCTCGAAGAACTCGCTCTGCGATTCTTCTTGATGCTGCACGAGCAACACCAGCGCATGGGAGGGCGCACGCCAGGCGCGTGCCCAGTCGAGCCACCGCGAATCGCGTTCCGCAATCAGCACCGAGGTTTCCATGTCGCCGTCCTCCAACATGGGCAACAACGCCGAAGCTGGCGCTATTTCATCCCATGGCGGACACGGCTTCGGTCGCAGCGGGCGGCAGTTGCGTCGCGCCGCACAGGGCAGCTCGCACGAGCGACAGCTCGGCTCAGCCAGCGATGTCGACCAAACGCAGCAGCGGCTCGTCGCTGGACACGCCATTGCGCACGTCGACTTCCGCCTGCACTGCCCAGTGATTGTCACCAGTCGGGTCGACCAGAATCTGCTGTGCACGGTACACGCGCGGCGCTTGCAGCTCGATGATCGTCTTGTCGGAGAGGCGCGCAGCGTGGTCGAAGACGATGCGCTCGTGCTGGGTGTGGAACGCTGCCAGTGCCTGCTCGATGCGCTCGGCCGGCCAGGCGTCGTCGTCGGGCTGCTGCACCAGGCTCGCAGCCTCGTCGTAGTCCCTGTCTGCAAGTGCCTTCAGCAGCAGGTGCAGATCCGCGCGAATGCGCGCGCGCATCGCCTTCTCGTCGTGCGCCACATCGTAGGACGCGCCCGAACGCACGGGCTCGCCGTCGCTGGCAGCCTCGCCTGCCGCCAGCATGCTCTCCCACTCCTGGACCAAGCTCGAGTCTACGCGCTGCAGCGTGGCGCGCAGGTACGAGACCACGTCGGTGAGCTCGTCGGTGTAGAACGCGGAGGGCACCGTCTGCACCAGCGTCTTGTAGGCGTCGCTGAGATAGCGCAAGAGCACACCCTCCGCGCTGGCGATGCCGTAGCGCTTCACGTACTCGCTGAACGAGGCGTAGCCCTCGTACATCTCGCGCACGATCGACTTCGGGCGAATGTTGTCGGCGTCCAGCCACGGATGCTTGCGTACGTAGTCGTTGAAGGTGCCGTAAACGAACTCGGCGTTCGGCTTGGGATACGTCGCGCGGTCGAGCTCGGCCATGCGCTCGTCGTACTCCGCGCCCTGCGCCTTGAGCTTGGCGAAGAGCTCGTCCTTCACGCGGCGCTCTTGGGCGAAGAGCACCTGCCGCGGGTTCTCCAAGATCGCCTCGACCATGCTCACCACGTCGAGCGCGTAGGTCTCGGACTGCGCTTCGATGAGCGGCAAGGTCTCCACCAGATACAATGACAACGACTGATGCAGCGAGAACTCGCGTTGCAGCTGCTCGCTCACCTTCACGTCGCAGCCCACGCGCGAGGCGCGGGGCCAGACTTCGATCACCGCCGCCTGGCGCAACGACTTGAAGATCTCTTTGCTCGCGCGCTTGAGCCGGGCCTTGATGACCGGCCGCTCGTGGCACGCGTCGATGAGACCGAGCAACGCGCCGTAACCACCGTGCCGCTGCGCTTCGTGGCTGCGCAACAGATGCAGCAACATGCCGTGGTTCACCTTGAACTGCGAGACCAGCGGCTCCGGCGGGCGCTCGATCAGCTGGCGGAAGATCTGCTCGTCCCAGTGCACGTAGCCACGGTCGGGCGGCTTCTTGCGCACGAGCTTCTGCTTCGGGTTCTTCGCCGCTTTGCCCTCGATGACGCGGTTGTCGATGACGTGCTCCGGCGCCTCGCACACCACGCTGCCCTGCGTGTCGTACCCCTTGCGGCCGGCACGACCGGCGATCTGCTTGAAGTCGCGCACCGACAGCCGCTTCACGTCCTGGCCGTCGAACTTGCACAGCTTCGTGAAGCACACCGTGCGAATCGGCACGTTCACACCCACGCCCAGCGTGTCGGTGCCGCAGATGACGGTGAGCAGGCCCTGCTGTGCCAGGCGCTCCATGAGCCGGCGGTACTTGGGCAAGAGGCCCGCGTGGTGGATGCCGATGCCGTGTCGCAAGAAGCGCTTGACGTCGCTGCCGTAGGCGCTGTCGAAGCGAAAGCCGTGCAGCTGCAACGCGATGGCGTCTTTCTGCGCCTTGGTGCACAGCTCGAAGCTCGTCAGCCCCTGCGCCAGCTCGGCGCACTCGCGCTGCGTGAAGCTGACCACGTACACCGGCGTCTTGCCGCTCTGAAACAGCTCACGCACCGTTTCGTGCAGCGGCGTCTCCTTGTACACGTAATCGAGCGGCACTGGGCGCTGCTCGGAGCGCACCACCGCGGCCGGTCGCCCGCTGCGCGTCTGCAGGTGCTCGACGATGCCTTGCACGTCGCCCAGCGTTGCGCTCATCAGCAGGAACTGCGTGTGCGGCAGCGCCAAGAGCGGGATCTGCCAGGCGATACCGCGATCGGGATCGCCGTAATAGTGAAACTCGTCCATCACGACGCAGTCGGCCTCGGCGCGGGCGCCATCGCGCAGCGCGAGGTTCGCGAGGATCTCGGCGGTCGCGCACACGATCGGCGCGTCGCGATTGATGCTCGCGTCGCCGGTCAACATGCCGACGTTGTGGGCGCCGAAGAGCGCGCACAGCTCGAAGAATTTTTCGCTCGCGAGCGCCTTGATCGGAAAGGTGTACACGCCACGCTCGCCACGACACAGCGCACGAAACAGCAGCGCGGTGGCCACGAGCGACTTGCCCGAGCCGGTCGGCGTGTTCAGCACCACGTGCTTGCCGGCCATCAGCTCGAGAATCGCTTCTTCTTGCGCCGGGTACAGCGACAAGCCACGCACCGCGGCCCAACCGAGAAACGCGTCGAGGATCTGGTCGTCGCTCGGCGGGTTGCCAGCGGGTGCGCGCGAAAGCAAGTCCGGCGCTGTCGGGCTCGCCGGCGCCGCACTGGCCGCAGTCGCCGCACTGGCCGGATCGATGGCGGGGCTCGCGGCTGTCATCAGAAGACCACGGTCTTGTTGCCGGCGACCAACACGCGCTCTTCGAGGTGATGACGCACCGCACGTGACAGCACCGTACGTTCGAGATCGCGGCCCTTGCGAATCAGGTCGTCGACGCTGTCGCGGTGCGACACGCGCATGACGTCTTGCTCGATGATCGGCCCTTCATCGAGCTCGCTCGTGACGTAGTGCGCCGTCGCGCCCACGATCTTCACGCCGCGCAAGTGCGCCTGGTGGTACGGCTTACCGCCCACGAACGCTGGCAGAAACGAGTGGTGAATGTTGATGGCGCGCTCGGCGTAACGCTCGCAGAACTGTGCAGACACGACCTGCATGTAGCGGGCGAGCACGACCACGTCGATGCGCTCGCGCTCTAGCAGCTCCAGAATCTTCGCCTCCTGCGCGGCCTTGGTGGCAGCGCTGATCGGAAACGCGTGGAACGCGATGCCGTAGCCCTGCGCGACCGGCGCGAGCTCTGCGTGGTTGGAGACGATCAGCGGGATGTCGCAAGCCAGCTCGCCGGCACGCTGACGCAGCACGAGATCGTGCAAGCAGTGGTCGTACTTGGAGACGAAGACCGCCAAGCGTTTGTGGTGACTGCCGTAGGCCAGCCGCCAGCGCATGTCGAAGCGAGCCGCGACCTCGGCGATGGCGCGCTCGAGGCTCATGCGGTCAGTATGCATCTCGCGCAGGTCCATGCGGATGCGCTGGAAGAACATGTTCGCCGCGGAATCGGTGTGTTGATCGGCGTCGAGGATGTTGATGCCGTGCCCGTACAGGAGCTGCGCGAGCGCAGCCACGAGGCCCCTGCGATCGGGGCAGGAGACCAAGATGGTGGCAGTGTGCTCGGCGGCAACGCTGGACATGGCGGGCAAACTGTACACGAAGTGGCGCGCAGCGCACGGGGTGCCCCCGTGAGCCGGAGAACCCCGCGTGTAGACCGGCTACAGCGCGTCCGGGTCGACTGCGCCCCGACGGATCACCGTCACCGGGTTGGTGGTCGCATCGATGACGGTCGACGGGAGACCGCCCGGTGATTCTCCAAACACCACATGATCGAGTCGATTCGCGAAATACGCGCGCACTTCGGCTGCGCTGCGCGCTGCCGGCTTTCCCGTGGGATTTGCGCTCGTCGCGGTGAGCGGACCGCCGAAGGCAGACACGAGCTGCAGCGCAGCGCTGGGTCCCGGCACCCGCACGCCAACCTTGCCGTCCTTCACGAGCTCCGACGGCAGGCCGGGTGCTGCGCGCACCACCAGAGTGAGCGGGCCGGGCCAGTGACGTGCGGCCAGTGCGCGTGCGTGCTCACTCAGCTCTGACGCAACACCAGCGAGCGCCACTGCGTGTGGCAGCAGCAAGCCAATCGGCTGCTGCGGGTCGCGTCCCTTCAGCTCCACGACGCGTCGCAGCGCGCGAGCGTTGCGCGCGTCAGCCAGCAGGCCGACGAAGGTCTCGGTGGGGCATGCGACCACGCCGCCGGCTCGCAGCACGCGCACGCAGTGCTCGATCTCGTCGGCAGAGAGCATCAGCTCGACTTGCGCGCGTGATGGCCGATGTCGCGGCGAAACTGCATGCCGTCGAAGTGGATGCGGTCGACCGCTGCGTACGCTTGTACCGCCACGGCGTCGATGTCGCTGCCACTGGCGGTGATGCACAGCACGCGGCCGCCGCTGGTCAGCACGCGGTCGGCGTCGGCAACCGTGCCCGCATGCAACACCTGCACGCCTGCGATCTGACTTGCTGCAGCGAGGCCCGCTATCGGCAAGCCCTTCTTCACCGTGCCAGGGTAGCCCGGCGCGGCCAGCACGACGCACAGCGCGACCGGCGTGCTCCAGCTGGGCTTCAGCTGCGAAAGGTCTCCGCGCGCTGCGCCGAGCAAGAGCGGCATCACATCGCCGCCATAGCGTGCCATGAGCACTTCGGTCTCTGGATCACCGAAGCGCACGTTGTATTCGAGCACGCGCGGCTCGCCGTGGTCGATCATGAGGCCGACGAAGAGCACACCGCGAAAATCGATACCGTCGGCGCGCAGGCCGCGCACCGTCGGCACGACCACGCGCTCGATGATCTTCTTCTCGACCTCGGCAGTGACCACCGGCGGCGGTGAGTACGCGCCCATCCCGCCCGTGTTCGGGCCGCGATCGCCGTCCTGCAGACGCTTGTGATCTTGCGCGGCCGCCAGCGGCACGAAACGCTCTCCGTCGATCACGACGTGGTAGCTCACCTCTTGGCCGAGCAGACGCTCTTCCAGCACCACCTCGGCCCCGGCCGCGCCATGCTCGCGCTGACGCATGATGCGTTCGATGGCATCGAGCGTCTCAGCGACGTCTGCTGCCACCATCACGCCCTTGCCTGCCGCGAGGCCGTCCGCTTTCACCACCCACGCCTTGCCGCTGTCCTGCACGAAGCGGGTCGCCGCGTCGGCGTCCGTGAAGGTCGCGAACGCTGCCGTGGGAATGGCGTGGCGCTGCATGAACAGCTTGCTCCAGGCCTTCGAGCCTTCGAGCACGGCACCTGCCTTGCGCGGCCCGAATGCGAGAATGCCGGCGTCGGCGAGCGCATCGACCAGACCGAGCACCAGCGGCGCCTCCGGCCCGACCACCACGAAGTCGATCTTCTCACGCTTGGCGAGCGCCACGACAGCTGCAACATCCTCCGGATTCACCGCCAGGTTCTGCGCAACCAGACGCGTCCCGCCATTACCGGGCGCGCAACACAAGTAGCTCACCATCGGCGAAGCCGCGATGCGCACAGCCAAAGCATGCTCGCGACCGCCACTGCCTACGATCATCACGCGCATCGCGTCACTCGCCCTAGTGCCGGAAATGCCGGAAGCCGGTGAACAACATGGCGATGCCGGCCTTCTCGGCAGCGGCGATCACCTCGGCGTCCTTCACCGAGCCGCCGGGTTGGACGATGGCAGTGACGCCAGCTGCAGCTGCAGCTTCGACGCCATCCGGGAACGGAAAGAACGCGTCCGAAGCCAACACGCTGCCCTTGGCCTCGGCGCCCGCCTTCTTCACCGCGATCTCCACGCTCACCACGCGCGACATCTGGCCTGCCCCGACACCGACCGTGCGGTTGCCCTTCGCGAGCACGATCGCGTTGCTCTTCACGTGCTTGCAGACGCGCCACGCGAAGTCGAGCGCAGCCTTCTCGGCATCGGTCGGCGCGCGCTTGGTCGCGAGCTTGGCCTGTGCGACCTCGAGCCCACCGGTCGCGTCGCGGTCTTCCACCAGCAGACCGCCACCCACCTGTTTGAGGTGCAACGCTTTGTGGTCGGCCGCCAGCCACGCGCCGGTGGACAACAAACGCAGGTTCTTCTTCTGCTGCAGGCGCGCCAGCGCCGATGGCGCGTAGCTCGGCGCCACGATGCACTCGAGGAAGGTCTCGGCCATGAGCTCCGCGGTCGCGTCGTCGACCTCGCGGTTGAGCGCCACGATGCCACCGAAGGCGCTGACGGGATCCGCGTCGCGTGCCGTGCGGTACGCTTCAGCCAAGCTGCCGGCGATCGCCACGCCGCACGGGTTGGTGTGCTTCACGACCACGGCCGCTGGGCCATCGAACTCGCGCACCGCATCGAGCGCGCCTTCGCAGTCGACGAGGTTGTTGAACGACAGCTCCTTGCTGCCGTGCGACACCACCTCCGCGCGCGCCAGCGTGCCGGCCGGTGCGTTGACATCGCGGTAGAACGCGCCCTGCTGGTGCGGGTTCTCGCCGTAGCGCAGGCCGTAGGCCTTCTCGAGCACGAGACCAAAGGTGCCAGGGAACGGGTTGCGCGTGCCCCCGCCGAGAGCCGAAGGCTGCTCGGCCTCATTAACCTCGACCGAAGTCAGATAGCCAGCGATCGCCGCGTCGTAGCGCGCCGTGTGCGTGAAGGCCTTGGCCGCGAGCCGCGCACGCAGCGCGTCGTCGGTGCCGCTGTCGATCGCGGCGATCACCGTGGCGTAGTCCGTGGGGTCCACCACCACGGTCACGCGGGCGTGATTCTTGGCCGCGCTACGCAGCATCGAGGGGCCGCCGATGTCGATGTTCTCGATCACCTCGTGGTGCGGCGCACCGCGCTTCACGGTGGCCTCGAACGGGTAGAGGTTGACGACGACCAGGTCGATCGGCTCGCCACCGATCTGCGCGAGCTCCTTGTGGTCGCTCGGCTGATCGCGCATCAGGATGCCGCCGTGCACGCGCGGATGCAGGGTCTTCACGCGGCCGTCCATGATCTCCGGCGACTGCGTGTACTCGGACACGTCGGTCACCGGCAGACCAGCATCGCGCAACGCCTTCGACGTGCCTCCGGTCGACAAGATCGTCACGCCTTTGGCGGCGAGCGCCTTGCCCAGCTCGACGATCCCCGTCTTGTCCGACACCGAAACCAGCGCGCGCTTGATAGGGCCCATGCAGCACCTCCGTGGTCGTGCCGCCGCGGGGATACTCCCGTTGCTTGCGGCCGTCAACGCACGCGACGCGTGTGACCTGCCGGCGGGGAAGGTCACGTCGCCGAAGGTGGGAGCCAGCGGCAGATCCGACCGGAATTCCACGGGAAGCTGGCGCGATGGCCCGCGCCGCGGTACAGATGCGTCGCCGCGACAGGGCTGGGCTCGGCATGCACCGCGCCACGTCGCTGAGGTGGCTAGTTAAGGTCTTCGCTTAAATGAGCACCGGATCGACGAAACGTCAGTTCGCGCTATCGATGTGGCGGTCTCAGGGCAGCCCGCTCGCCATGGTGTGGCGGACGCTGACCGAGGCCGTGCAGCGCCCCTTCTACCCCGTGTACGAGCGCTTCCTCGCCACGGCTGCCGACACGTGGCGCAAGCCACAGCACATCGGCATCATCATGGACGGCAACCGCCGCTTCGCGAAGAAGCTCGGCGCATCCGATGTCGCGTTCGGCCACCAGATGGGCGCCGATAAGCTGCGCGAGATGCTCGACTGGTGCTTCGAGCACAACATCCCCGTCGTTACCGTCTGGGGCTTCTCGCTCGACAACTTCAAGCGCGACTCGCAGGAAGTGCAGCAGCTCTTCGAGCTCTTCGAGCGCAAGACGCTGGAGATGGTCGATAGCCCGGATCTGCACGACAACAACGTGCGCGTGCGCTTCATCGGTCGGCGCGATCTGCTGCCCGACAGCCTGCAAGCCGCGATTCGTGCCGTGGAGCACGCCACCGCGCACTACACGCGCTTCGTGCTCAACATCGCCATCGCCTACGGCGGCCGCGAAGAGATCGGCGACGCCTTCCGCGAGCACCTGAGCCACGCCAAGCGCACCGGCAAGTCGCTCGACGAAATCATCGAAGACTTCCAGCCCGACATGATCGAGCGTTACCTGTACACCTCGGGCTTGCCCGAGCCCGACTTGATCATCCGCACCAGCGGCGAAGTGCGCCTCAGCGGCTTCATGCTCTGGCAGAGCGCGAACTCCGAGTACTACTTCTGCGACACCAACTGGCCCGCGTTCCGCAAGATCGACTTCCTGCGCGCGCTGCGCAGCTACGACCAGCGGCAGCGTCGCTTCGGTCGCTGATTGACCCGTTGCGCAGCGTGCCGACTCAGGGCACGCGATCCCAACCGCGCTTTCCCGCCGCGCTCAAGTGCACCGTGAACGGCGCGCTGCCGTTGGCCGGCGCGGGCTCGCTGCCTGGATGACAGGGCATCTGCGTGCGGCACAGCGTCAAGTCCATGCGCACCGGCTTGCTCGCGGTGTCCACGTCCACCACGCCGTAGACGTAGTCCCCACCGAACTCCGCGATGACGTCTGGACCCGTCAACGCAGGCAGCCCGCGCGGCGCCTTGGATAGCGGCGTGGGCTCGAACTCGTAGAAGGTGTAAGCGGGCGTGCCGCGCTGCAGCCTGAACAGTCCGGTCCAGTGCTGATCCCCCGACAAGAAGAGAACGTTGGGGATCTGCCGCTG
>JADGRE010000134.1 GCA_017881185.1 Pseudomonadota bacterium
CGCTTGCTGCACGCAGCTGCGGCAGTGCTCGATGGTGTCCGTCGGCAGCTGGTTGCGCGGGCGGTCCCAGCCGTGCACGAAACGCATGCCGCCCAGCGTGATCACGCTCAGTTGGCGCTCGGTCTTGCCGAAGCGCCGGTATTGCATGCCTGTGGACGTGGTCGGCGCGCTCACTACCTAGCACTCTTGCGCGAGCGTCGCCGGCGCGCAAGCTTGCTCCGGCCGCGTGCCAAGAGCGCATTCGCACGCGCCACGCCGGCGGCCAGCACGCGTCGCGCGGCGGGCTTGACCCACTGGGCCGGCGGCGGCACTTGGAGGGCAGCGCCAAGCGCACTTACCAGCTCGGCCCCACTCGCTGTCGGCAAGCTGGCCCAGTCCACGCTGCGCAGCTTGTCGTGTGCGACCAGTGTGTCGATGCTGCAGATCTTGCCTGCGGGGTCGAGCTGCAGCCAGGTGACCGAATGCGTCGGCACACGGTGCTTGCCGGGCGCACGCAGCGCAACCAACGCAGGCAGCCCGTTGATGCTGCGGATCTGTGCGCGTATCCCCGTGCCACCGCCCACCTTCAAGCTGAAGGTGATCACCTTCGCCTTCCCGAGCACGGGCTTGCGTGCCGCGAAGAGCTTGCCAGCGCCATCGTTGCGCGCGCGGACGTCGTCCGACAGGAGCGCCTCGAGCGCGGCGACGTTGCGGGTCAGAAGGTGCATGCACAGTGCTTGCAAGGCTTTGTGCAACTGGGCTGCGCGTTCGGGAGTGGGTGTCTGCGGATTGCGGTCGTACGCGGCCATGGCGTGACGCGCCCGGTGCAAGCTGGTCTTCACGCTGGCCCCGCTCACCTGGAGCGCGGCGGCGGTCTCAGCCACCGAGTAGTCGAAGACGTCGCGCAGCAGCAACACTGCGCGTTGCGTGGCGGTCAGCGCTTCGAGCGCAATGAGAAATGCGAAAGTCACGCTCTCGAGCTGCCCGTAGCGCGCTTCGGGATCCTGCGCGCTGCTCGTGGCAGCTGCGGAAGTCTCGATGGCACTCGGCAACCACGTGCCGTTGTAGCCGCGTCGCTTGCGTTCGCGCAGTGCGTCCTTGCACAGGTTCACGGCCACCCGCACGAGCCATGGGCGCAGCTCGCGCTCGAGGTCGGGCGGCGGCGCTTCGAGCGCGCGCCGGAAGGTGTCCTGCGTGAGGTCGTCGGCGTCCGCGGAGCTGCCCGTCATGCGATAGCACAGACCCCAGATGTGCTCGCGTTGACCAGCCAAACTGTGTTGCAGCCGCTGCGTGCGTTGCGCGCTCGGAGCGGTCTGTCCGGCGTCTGGCAGCTGCGGCTCAGCCATGGTCGCAGCATAGGTCGGCGCCGTGGCGGTGTCAGCAGGCTCGAATTCGTGCAGCGCGTTGTAACCTTTTGCAGGGCTCGTTCGTGAAGCACAGACAAGGAGCCCGCATGTCCACTGTCAGCCTGGAACATCCGAGTCTGCGTCTTGCGCCGATCGCCCGCCGCCCCAGCGTGCTCGTATGGCTCATGGCACTGGGCATGCGTCTGTACCTCGGCAAGGTGATGACGCCGCTCGGCGTGATCTACGCCCGCATGCCACGGCTCGCGTTTCCGCAGCTGCTCATGCTCCGCGTGGCCGAGAGCGGCCTGCACCTGCCCAGCTTGCTCGTGCACCTGGTGCAGATACGCGTGTCCATGCACAACGACTGTACGTTCTGCATGGACCTGCACCGCGCCGTCGCATTGCGTGCACGTGCAGATCGCGGAAAGCTCGGCAGCGCGATGGAGCCGCAGCTAAGCTCATGTTTCAGTTCGGCCGAGCGCGCCGCGCTACAGTACGTGGACGAGGTCGCGCGCACTGGCCGCAGCAGCGACGCCACCTTCGAGGCGCTGCGCGTCAGCTGGAGCGAGCACGACATCGTCGAGCTCACCTGGTTGTGCGCGTTCACCACCTATCTCAATCGCCTGGCCGTGCCCTTGGGCATCGGCTCCGACGGCTTCTGCGAGCTGCACGCGGAGCGTGCACGCAGCTGAGCCTCAGCGGCTTCCCGGCGGCGGGGACGAAGCGCTCGTCGCATGCATGTGTGGCGCCTGGATGTGCAGCGCGTCGCGTGCGTGCTTGTCCATGTGGAACACGCCGAGGCCGCCCAGTTGCGTCTCGACCACGACCTTGGAGTCGCGCGTCTTGTGCTTGATCGCGTTCACGAAGTCTTGCGCGCTCACGATCGGCTGCTTGTTCACGCGCACGATGACCGAGCCGGGCGCGAAGAACAGGTCGTCGGCAGGCGAGCCCGGCATCACGAAGGTGACGACTAGCTTGGGTGAGGCCGTGGGCCGACCTTCGACGGTGGCGAGGAAGTCGCCGCCCGACTGCGCCGACAGTGCGCTGGCGATCTCGAGGCTGAGCTCTTGCAGAATCAGCCCGTGGAAATCGATGAAGCGCCGATCGGAAACGATGGGCTGCGAGGGGATGTCGATGCGCGGCGCCGAGATGGCTTCGGTCTCGGTGCGACAGGTCTTGCCCTTGCGGATGTAATCGATGCGTACCTTCTTGCCGACCGGGATGTGGCGCACGGCGTCGTAGATGTTGCGACGCCGCATGTTTTTGGCACGCACCAGGCTGCCGAAGCGATCGATGGGGAAGCCGCCCACGCCGATGACCACGTCCAGGTGCTTGAGACCTGCGCGCTCGAGCATGCCGCCCGGGTGCGCGCGCATCGTGATGACGCCGTCGACGTGCGACAGACCCAGGTAGCGCGCGTTGGCCTCGGAGTTCGGCTGGAACATGGCGCCGATGTCGGCGAGGCGTGCGTCGGGCGTCTTCAGCATCTGCGGCATCAAGATGCGCGCCCACTCGATGGGCGTGATGAAGCCGATGTTGTCGGCATCGGCGACGACAGACGTGTTGATACCGATGGCGCGCCCGCCGGGCACGATGGCTGGCCCGCCGCTGTTGCCAGGATTGATGGCGGCGTCGGTCACCAGGCGCTCCGAGTTTTCGAGGTCGCCAGCGATGAAGTTCGAGATGGCACCGCCCGACATGTTCGGCTCCATCATGCCGAACGGATAGCCGATGGCTTTGACATCGGTGCCGCGCTGCACACGCTCGGAGTCGCCAAACTCGAGATAGGGCACGTTGCCCTCGCACAGACCGCGGAAGTGATCGAACGCGGCGTCAGTCAGCTTGATCAGCGCTAGATCGGGCTCGAGCGCGGACACCATGCTGATGGTGTCGGCCGGGAACATCTCCTCGCTCGTCATGAGCGACATCACCTGCAGGCTCGACGCGTTGCGCACGACGTGCGCGTTGGTCAGCACGTAGCCGTCTTTGCCGCCCACGCGGATCAAGAAGCCCGAGCCGCGCCAGGTCATGGGCTCGAGGAAACGCGGATCGAGGATGGACCCAATCGCGGTGTGGTTGAAACCGTACGCGTGGATCTGCACCACCGCGAGCATGGCTCGACGAGATTCTTCGGCGAGCGAATCTGGGGTCTTCGCCATGGAGCGGGCAGCTGTACCACAGACGCGGACTCAGCGTCTGCCGCCGCGACCGCCGCCGCCGCCGAAGCGACCGCCGCCACCACCGGACGGAATCGCGCGCGTCACGTGCGGCGTGCTCGCGCCGCCGCCACGCGGACCGGCATAGCGCGGTGCTCCGTAGCGCGGTGCTCCGTAGCTCGGCGCTCCATAGCTCGGCGCTCCATAGCGCGGTGCTCCATAGCGCGGTGCTCCATAGCGCGGCCCGACTGCGGCGCGCCCGGGGCTGCTGTAACGCAGCGGTGCAGCGTAGCGCGGTGGCGCGCTGTTGTAGCGGTTGGTGTAGATCGGCGTGCGCGCGCGATACACCGGCGGCACCGGACGCACGTACACTGCGCGGCGATCGCTCGGATAGCCGTAGCCGCCCGGGTGGTAGTAGTACGGGACGCGCGGTCGATAGCCGTAACCGCCGTAGCCGTAGAAGCCGTAACCGAAGCCGCCGTAGATGTAGCGGTGACGGTAGATCGGATACGCGACGATGCCCGAGCCGTAGATGGCCCAGCCGCCCGGCGCGAAGCCCCAGCCCCAGCCGGTGTCGTACCAACGCGGCCCGATGTACACGTAGCCAGCTCGCGGCGGCAACCAGCAGCCTGAGATCCACACGTATTGGCCGCCGTACCAGTACCAGTAGCCCGGGGCCCAAATGTAATCGGGCGCAGGTGCAGCGTACGCGGTGTCTTGCTCCACGTAGGTCGGTGGTGGCTCGGGAGCGACCACTTCAGCAGCGGGCGCGGGCGCAGCTGCGGGCGCCAACTGTTGTGGCGGGGCTGCGGGAGCGCCGGGTTGTTCGGGAGCGCCCGCTTGCTGCGGAGGCTGTGCGTCGGGTGCTTGCGGATAGCTGGGTGGTGGTGGTGGCGGTGCCGCGCTGGCTTGCGGCAAGGGCGGCGGCGCCTTCTCCGGGTACAGCGGTCGCGGCTCCGGATGTGCGATGGGGCTACGCTTGGCGGCCTCGATCGCTGCCGCCTCGCTCTGCGCCGCCGTTGGGGCAGTTTGGGGCGGCGGCGTTTGTGCGCTCGCGCCGCAAGCGCCGAGCGAGCTGCCCAGCACGACCCCGATGCCTAACGCCGCGGCCCGCAAGTCTGCCGGCAAACCCTGCTGCGAACCACGATTCGCCCGAAAAATGCTCGCGATGCTCATGGCCCGCCTCCACCTGTATAAGCATAACCCCGCGCGCGGGGAATTCATGCCGCGCAGGCCTGCTTTCGCCCGGACGGCCGCTTTTGTTCCCGGCGAGGAATGTTTGCCGGGCTCGACAAATTCGCTGTAAATAGCCCGGTCAGCTGGGGCACAAAGCACCCCGTCTGGAGCACCGCGTGAGCGTCTACCTGCACGGCCTCGGCCACTTTCATCCCACGGCCGAGATCACCAACAAGTTCCTGGAAGACCTCGACATCGGCACGACCGACGCGTGGATCATGGAACGCGTTGGCATTCGCGCGCGCCGCACGGTGCTCTCGCTCGACTACCTGCGCACCACCAAGAACGCGGATCCGCGCGCGGCGCTCGAAGCCTCGGAATACACCCACGCCACACTCGGGGCTCACGCTGCGCGCATGGCGTTGCAGCGCGCGGGGCTACGGCCCCACGACATCGGCATGATAGTCGCAGGTGGCTCTGCGCCGGACTTCGTCGCACCGGCGGAAGCCTGTGCGATTGGCGCACAGCTGGGCATCGAGGCGCCGGCGTTCGACGTGATGTCCGCGTGCACGAGCTTCTTCGTGCCGCTGTACCTCTTGTCCATGATGGACCCTGCGCGGCTGCCGCCCTTCATCTTGATGGTCGTGCCGGAGACCCTCACTTGCACGGTCGACTACCGTGATCGCTCGGCCGCCGTGTTATGGGGTGATGCCGCGGTGGCTGCGGTGATCTCCACGCAAGAGCATGGTCGTGCGGAGATCCTCGGGGCGACGGTGGGCTCGAGCCCAGCCGCGTTCGACAAGGTGGCCATCCCGCGTCAGGGCTTCTTCCGCCAGGACGGCAAAGCCGTGCAAAAGTTCGCCATCAAGACCATGACCACCATGGTCAAGGCGCTGCAGCACAGCTTCCATTCACCGAAGCGGCCGTGGAGCTTCGTGGGGCATCAGGCCAATCTGCGCATGCTCGAGCACGTCTGCGACTCGTGCGAGATTGCTCCCGAGCAGCACTTCCACAACGTGGCGACTTTCGGAAACACTGCAGCGGCGGGCTCGGCCAGCGTGTTGTCCCAACGTTGGGAGCAGTGGAACGCGCACGATGACGTGAGCGTGGCCGGCGTCGGTGCGGGTCTCACTTGGGGCAGCTATCTGCTACGCTTCGCGCGCTGAGCACAGACCGTCACCAAAGGCCCTCTCGTGTCGCGTACCGCCTGGATACTCTGCAGCGTGCTGTGCCTGTCCCTTTGCAGCTGCGCGGGCAAGCTGAAGGAACGTGGCCGGTTCGATTTCTTGCTGTCACAGGATGGCGGCGCGTCAGCTGCACCGCCGCCCGGCTGTGTCACCGACCTGTTCCAGAAGAAGTGCACGGGTTCCACCTGTCACAGCGCGGGCAGCGCTCAGGTCGATCTGGTCTCCCCGCAGGTCGAGCAGCGCCTGGTCGGTCAGTCGTCGTCGCCCACCCTGCTCTGCAAGGGCCGTACGTACGTCCGCACCGACGGCTCGCCGAGCCTGCTCACGGACAAGCTCGGTAGCACACCGCCTTGCGGCGCACAGATGCCGCTCGGCGGCAGTCTGACTACGGCCGAGCGCGGCTGCATCGACAGCTGGGTGCAGTCGGTCTCGTCGGCTGCGGCCGGCTCCGGTCAGGACGGTGGACCATGAAGCGTGCCTGGATAGGCATGTTCATGCTGGGTGCTTGGCTCCATGCGAGCAGCGTCCAGGCCGAGGCCGGCGCGCAGTCGCGCGTCTTGGTGCGCTCGTTCCGCGGCCCCTCCGCCACGCCCGTGCGCGATGCCGTCGTGGCCGAGCTCGGTCGGCATTCGCTGGAGACCGTCTCCGAGGCCGCCATCCCCGCGCAGGCCGACCTTGAGAGCAGCGAGGGGCGGGTCGAGGCCGCGCGCGATTTGAAGATCGCTGCGTTCGTGACCGGACAGCTCGAGCGCGCCGGCCGCAGCTTGCGCCTGCAGCTGACGGTGTACAGTGGCCGCGACGGCTCGCAGATCGCCGAGCTCAGCCTGAGTGCCGCCAAGGCGCCGCAGCTGGTGCGGCGCATCGAAAAGCAGCTCTGGGACGCCGTGGGCTCGGCGCTGCAGGCCGCGAAGCCGCCAGAAGCGTTGCCGCCGCCCCCCAAAGCCGAGCCCGTTGCAGCCGCGGCCCCCGAGCCCGCCCCTGCGCCCGGGGCGGAGCCCGAGGAGCAAACAGAGGGCGGAAGTCACGGACACAGCTCACCGCTCGACGTCGCGGTGGGTGCTCGCATCGGCTCGCGCCAGTTCGCCTACAACGATCCGTTGCCGGGTTTGCGGGACTACACGCTCGGGCCGAGCCCCAGCGTGGCGTTGCATCTGCACTGGTACCCGGTGGCGCACGTGAGCGACGGCGTGCTCGCCAACCTCGGCCTCGATCTGCGCGGCGAGATGCTCTTGGGCGTGAGCTCGAAGAACTCGGCGGGCAACGAGTTCTCCACCAGCTCCACGCAGCTCGGAGCGGGCCTGCGCTTTCGCCTGCCGTTCGCCAAGAACGAGCTGGGCCTGCTGGCCGGCTATGGCTTGCACAGCTTTCACATGGCTGCTTCCAAGGGTGTCGAGCCGGGCGTGCCCGACGTCACACACGGCTTCGTACGTGTCGGCGCCGACCTACGCTGGCTCGTGGCGGAGCCGGTCGCCGTTTACCTCGAGGCGGCCTATCTGGCCGGTCTGTCGCACGGCGAAATCGCCGGCCAGAGCTGGTTTCCGCACGCGGCAGGCGGCGGCCTCGAAGCCGAGCTCGGTGTTGGCTACGGGATGGCGCGCTCGCTCGAGCTGCAGGTGGCCGTGGCGATGCAGCGCTACTTCTTCAGCTTCAATCCGTCGCCCACCGACCCGAGCGTCGTGGGCGGCCAGCACCGCGTTGCAGGCGGCGCGCTCGATCAGTTCCTCTCGTTGCGCCTTTCGCTGCTGCTGCGCCTGTAGACACGGCGCTCTCGGCCCGGTGCGTGGCGCGTGAGCGTGTGCTAAGCGTGCTGGCCCCATGGCACGCGTGAACCCCGGCCGCGCGGCGGCGCAAGAGCCCGAGTACATCGAAGTGCTGGGTGCGCGCACGCACAACCTGCAAGTGGATGTGCTGCGCATCCCCAAGCGCCAGCTCGTGGTGTTCACCGGTGTCAGTGGCTCGGGCAAGTCGAGCCTAGCGTTCGACACGCTGTATGCGGAAGGCCAGCGTCGCTACGTCGAGAGCTTGAGCGCCTACGCGCGCCAGTTTCTCGGGCAGCTCGAGCGTCCAGCGGTCGACCGTATCCGCGGCTTGTCACCCACCATCGCGATCGAGCAGAAGACTGCGTCGGCGAATCCGCGCTCTACGGTGGGCACCATCACCGAGATCTACGACTACCTGCGCGTGCTCTACGCGCGCATCGGACAGCAGCACTGCCACAAGTGCGGCAAGCCCGTGCGCTCGCAGTCCGCGCAGGAGATCGTCGACGAGATCCTCGCGCAGTGGAGCGACAAGAAGCTGCTCGTGCTCGCTCCGCTGGTCACGCACCGCAAGGGCGAGTATCGGGAGCTGCTCGCCGGGCTCGCCACCCGTGGCTTCGTGCGCGTGCGCATCGACGGCGAGCTGCGCCGCACCGACGAGACCGTCACGCTCAACAAACATCAGCACCACACCATCGAGCTGGTGGTCGACCGGTTCACTGTGCGCGCTGGCGACCGCGCGCGCATCGCAGAAGCGGTGGAGCTCGGGCTGAAAGAAGGCAAGGGCGAGCTGCGCATCGAAGAAGACGTCCGCTCGGGTGGCAGCGCCACTTTCAGCGAAGCGCGCGCGTGTTGCGGTGAAGCGTTCCCGGAGCTGTCGCCACAGAGCTTTTCGTTCAACAGCCCGCTGGGCATGTGCGAGGCTTGCCATGGTCTCGGCGTGCGCATGGAGGTCGACCCGGCGTTGGTCGTGCCCGACGCGAGCTTGTCGATCCGCGCTGGTGCCATCGCACCGTGGCGCTCGGCCATGGAGCGCGGCGAAGGCTGGACCTTCCGGATCGTCGACGCCATCTCGCGGGCCTGCGACGTGAATCTCGATGCGCCGTGGGAGGAGCTGCCCGAAGCGCAGAAGCGTCAGATTCTGCACGGCCTCGGCGGCAAGCGCGTGCGCGTGGAGTGGGGCAGCGAGGACGACGACAACCAGAGTCACGGCTCGTGGGGGCTGCGCTTCGAGGGCATCGTGCCGATGCTCACGCGCCGCTACCACGAGACCAACTCCGAGGTAATGCGCGAGCACTACCGGCGCTACGTGAGCGAGCGTCACTGCGACGCGTGCGAAGGCAACCGCCTGCGCGCGCAGAGCTTGGCCGTGCAGCTGGCAGGCAAGCGCATCCACGAGGTCACGGCGTTGACGGTGCGCGATGCGCACGCACACTTCGAAGGCATCTCGCTCAGCGGGCGCGAGCGCAAGATCGCGCAGGGCGCGTTGGTCGAGATCCACAGTCGCTTGCGCTTCCTGCTCGACGTGGGCCTCGAGTACCTCACGCTCTCGCGCGGCGGACCCAGCTTGAGCGGCGGCGAAGCCCAGCGCATCCGCCTCGCCAGTCAGCTGGGCAGCGAGCTGTCGGGTGTGATGTACGTGCTCGACGAGCCCAGCATCGGTCTGCACGCGCGGGACAACGAACGCCTGATCGGCACGCTGCAGAAGCTGCGCGACCTGGGCAATAGCGTAATCGTCGTCGAGCACGACGCGGCCACCATCGAAGCGGCCGACTACGTGGTCGACTTCGGGCCGGGCGCCGGGCACCTGGGTGGCCACGTGACCTTCAGCGGGACACCGCAACAGATGCTGCGCTCGCCGAGCAGCCTCACAGGGCAGTACCTCTCGGGCAAGCGTCGCATCGAGCAGCCCCGCATGCGGCGCAGCGCGCGCGGGCAGCTGCGCATCATCGGCGCCAGCGAGCACAATCTCAAAGACCTCGACGTCGATGTGCCGCTCGGTGTGTTCGTTGCAGTCACTGGCGTGAGCGGCGCGGGCAAGAGCTCGCTGATCAACGGCATCTTGTTGCCGGCGCTATCGCGTGCGCTCCACGGCGGCAGTAGCCCCATGGGCCGGCACAAGCGGATCGAGGGCATCGAGCAGCTCGACAAGGTGATCGCCATCGATCAGAACCCGATCGGGCGAACACCACGCTCCAACCCGGGCACCTACACCAAGGCGTTCGATTCGATTCGCGAGATCTTCGCCGAGCTCCCCGCCGCGCGCACACGTGGCTTCGGCGCAGGGCGCTTCTCGTTCAACGTGAAGGGTGGTCGCTGCGAAGCCTGTCAGGGCGACGGCATGGTGCGCGTGGAGATGCACTTTCTCGCAGACGTCTACGTGTCCTGCGACACCTGTGCAGGAAGGCGCTACAATGCGCAGACGCTCGCCGTCGAGTACCGCGGCAAGAGCATTGCCGACGTGCTCGATCTCAGCGTCGACGAGGCTGCCGAGTTCTTCGCCAACCACCCGGAGCTCGTGCGCATCCTGCGCACGCTCTGCCAAGTGGGCCTCGGCTACATCAAGCTCGGGCAACCGGCGCCTACGCTCAGCGGCGGCGAAGCCCAGCGCGTGAAGCTGAGTCGCGAGCTGGGCAAGCGTCACACGGGCAAGACATTGTACGTGCTCGACGAGCCCACGACGGGCTTGCACTTCGACGACGTGCACAAGCTGCTCGATGTGCTCGACAAGCTCGTCGAGGCCGGCAACACGGTGCTCGTGGTCGAGCACAATCTCGACGTCGTCAAGTGTGCAGACTACGTGATTGATCTCGGTCCCGAAGGTGGTGCGGGCGGCGGTGAGCTCGTCGCGGCTGGCACGCCGGAGCAGGTGGCGCGCGTGACACGCTCGTACACGGGAAAATTTCTCGCGCCGTTCTTGCGTGCTGCACCGGTGCCCAGCAAGCCCGCAAGACCTGCCGGACGTTCAAAGAAAGCGGCCGCGCGCTAGCGGGTAGTACTGCAACAGCCAGCCCAGCAGCACGCCGAGCGCGAACGCCACGGTGATCCACCGCTTGCTGCGACGGTACAGCGGTTGGCGCGCAAGCTCGCGTTCGGCCAGCGCCTTGGCGAGTGACAACGCAGGCGGCAGCGCCCGGCCGCGACTGACGGGCTCCACGAGCTCGATGACTCTTTGCCAGCTGCCATCGCGCACGCGCGCCTCCACGCTGCGCATCAGCGCTTCGGCGTCGTACGCTTCGGGGGGCATGCTCGAACGCGCTGCCCCTGCTGGCGGGTGGCTGTGGTGCGGTGCCGGAGCGTGGGTTACTTGTGCCGGCTCGCTCAACGCCGCCGCGGCCGTCGGCGGCGTTTGTGGTGCCGCCGCCACGACGGCCGGTGGAGGTACGAGGCTAGGTGCAAGCGCCAGCCGTGCGTCGTCGATGCGCTGCGCAAGCTCCGCGATGCGCGCACGTGCCAGCGGCGTGTGCAGCTGCTCCGAGGCTTCGCGCAAGAACTGCTGGTAGTTTTCGTAGGCCTCGCTGATCGCCGCGGGCACGTCACTCGTGCGCACGCCCAGCACCGCGGCATCGCTCGGCTCGGGTTTCAGCGTGAGGTACAGTGTGAGGAGCTGCACGAGGGTGGGTTCGTCCGACAGCTCGGCGGCAGGCCCCCAGATCGCCATGCGTGCGGCGGTGCGCGGCTCGCGCCGCTCGTGCAGGTAGGCGAAGATCGCTGCGTCGCTGGCGCTGCTGCCCGCGGCGCTTGGCGTGGCGTCGGCTTCCGGCACTTCCGATAGCGGGCTGCGCAGCGCGCCATCGAGTGTCGCCTGCAACCCTTCGGCGGTGTTCGGTAGTGCATCGCCGCGCGGTGCGCCGTCGCTGGGCGGGATGCTACTGGTCGGCGCGTCGGCGCTTGCGCTCACGCCGCCATCGCTCAGCCTCACGGCACCGCACAAGAGCAGCGCGAGTGTGAGGTAGTCGGCCACGCCACGCGCACCGGGTCGCACGGAGTCTTCCTTGCGCGCATCGATGGGCACGGGGGAAGCGGTCGGGTCGAAGTCTTGCTGCGTGGTCACCTTCAGCTTCGCCACAAGCCGCGAGCGGATCATCGCCACGGTGCTATCGCTGCCTGCGGTCAGCGCCGCTGGGTCACCCATGTAGCCGAGATCCGACAACCATTGCCCCACCAGCTCGGGCAGCGGCGCTTGCAGCACGCGTCGTTCGCCGACGGCCTGGAACATCTTGGTGTGCTCCGCCTGCGGCATGTGTCGCACTGCCGACAACACCGCGGTCATCGGATGCATGCGCAAGATCGCAACCTTGGTCAGGCTGTCCGGATCCACGTAGAAACGTGCCCGTGCTGCCGCGCTGCCGCAGCTCGCGGCGAGCTGTTCGATCAGCTGCGCGCCGAGCAAGCGGAACAGCTGGCCCCCGTCCACGTGCCCCAGCTCGAGCAAGGCGCGGCCCAGCTCTGTGCCTTGTTCCTTTGCAAGCGTGAGCGCCGCCGCGACGTCGTCGCGGCGTACGATGCCGTAGCGCACCCCCACCGCACCCAGGCGCTCGGAGAACTGCGACGAGTGGGCGAATACCGGAAAGCCGCTGTGAACGTAGACTGTCCGCTCGCCCAGGTCGGAGGTGAGCAACAAGCGACCGGTCAGCCGGCGCTCGCCGATGCGCAGCAACAGCTCGCCCAGGCGGTACGGCGGAACGATGGTGCGAAAAAGCGGTTCCAAAGCGGTTCCAAACTGGGCCCCGCGCCCGCGGCGGGGTCGACTCTAGGAGCCGGTGTCGGCACCGTCAAGGCGCGCCCCGGCTAGCGGTTTTCCGGGTCTCTGCCGGCCTGCGCCGGGGAGAAGTTGATCTCTCGCAGGTGCGAATATGCTAAGACGCGGTCGCTCCCAACTCCGCGAGCCGTCGTCATGGCAAACCCCAATGCATCCGTGCAGGCGAGACCGCTCGCTGCACCTCCCGGGCCCCTCGGCCTCCTAACAACCTCGGTCGGCCAGAAGATCGTGATGGCCGTCACCGGCCTCATCTTGGTCGGCTTCTTGCTGATGCACTTCGCGGGCAACGCGCTCATCTTCATGGGCCCGGACGCCATCAACGGCTACAGCTACCTGCTGCATCACTCGCACGGCTTGCTGTGGATCGCACGCGCGGTGCTCTTGCTCGCCGTTGGGCTGCACATCGTCACGGCGCTCAAGCTCGCGGGCAAGAACAGCGCCGCGCGTCCGCAAGGCTACCGAGTCAAGCGCGACGTCGCCACCAGCTACGCGGCACGCACCATGGTGTGGAGCGGGCCCATCGTGCTCGCGTTCCTGGTCTACCACCTGGCGCACCTCACCTTCGGCGTCACGCCCGGCCCGTACGCGCACAGCGAAGACAACGTCTACGCGAACCTCGTGCAGGGCTTCAGCATCCCGTGGGTGGCGGGCTTCTACATCGTCGCGATGATGGGCCTGGGTAACCATCTCTTCCACGGCATCTGGAGCATGTTCCAGTCGCTCGGCATCAATCACTCGGCGTACAACGAGCGCCTCAAGCGCGTGTCGTTCGGGATCGCGCTCGTCATCACCTTCGGCAACATCAGCATTCCGCTCGCGGTGCTTACCGGCATCGTGCGCTGACTTCGGAGCGATTCGTCATGGAGCTCAAGTCCAATGCCCCCGCGGGCGACATCCAGACGCGCTGGGAGCGGCACCGCTTCGAGATGAAGCTGGTGAACCCCGCCAACAAGCGCAAGTACAACGTCATCGTGGTGGGCTCCGGCCTGGCCGGTGGCTCGGCCGCCGCCACGCTCGGCGAGCTCGGCTACAACGTGCGCTGCTTCTGCTACCAGGACAGCCCGCGTCGCGCGCACTCCATCGCCGCGCAGGGCGGCATCAACGCCGCCAAGAACTACCAGAACGACGGCGATAGCGTGTACCGCCTGTTCTACGACACCGTGAAGGGTGGCGACTTCCGCGCCCGCGAGAGCAACGTCTATCGCTTGGCCGAGCTGAGCGTGAACATCATCGACCAGTGCGTCGCGCAGGGCGTGCCGTTCGCACGTGAATACAGTGGCTTGCTCGCCAACCGCTCGTTCGGCGGCGCGCAGGTATCTCGTACGTTCTACGCGCGCGGTCAAACCGGCCAGCAGCTCTTGCTCGGCGCCTACCAAGCCCTGTCGCGTCAAATCGCCGACGGCAAGGTCAAGATGTACCCGCGCACCGAGATGCTCGACGTGGTGGTCGTGAACGGTCGCGCCCGCGGCATCGTCACGCGCGACATGGTCAGCGGCAAGACCGAAGTGCACATGGCCGACGCAGTGATCCTCGCCACCGGCGGCTACGGCAACGTGTTCTATCTCTCCACCAACGCCAAGGGCTGCAACGTCATGGCGAGCTGGCGCGCGCACCGTCGCGGCGCGCTCATGGCGAACCCCTGCTACACGCAGATTCACCCGACCTGCATTCCCGTCAGCGGCGACTACCAGAGCAAGCTCACGCTGATGAGCGAGTCGCTGCGCAACGACGGCCGCGTCTGGGTGCCCAAGCGCAAAGAAGACGTGGGCAAGAGCGCGGCGAGCATCGCCGAGGGCGACCGCGACTACTACCTCGAGCGCAAGTACCCGAGCTTCGGCAACCTCGTGCCGCGCGACATCGCCTCGCGCAACGCCAAGGAAGTCTGCGACGAAGGTCGCGGCGTGGGCCCCGGCGGTCTCGGCGTGTACCTCGACTTCTCCGACGCCATCAAGCGCCTGGGCGAAGCCGCCGTCTCCGAGCGCTACGGCAACCTCTTCGAGATGTACGAGCGCATCACTGGCGACAACCCATACAAGACGCCGATGCGCATCTACCCCGCCATCCATTACACGATGGGCGGCCTGTGGGTGGACTACAATTTGATGAGCAACGTGCCCGGCCTGTTCGTGCTCGGCGAAGCCAACTTCTCCGACCACGGCGCCAACCGCCTGGGCGCGAGCGCGCTCATGCAGGGCCTGGCCGACGGCTACTTCGTCATCCCGTACACGCTGGGCCATTACCTCGCGCAGCAGAAGTTCGAGCCGGTCAGCGAGAGCACCGCAGAAGCGAAAGACGCGCTGCGCAGCGCCGACGATCGCATCAAGCAGTTCTTGTCCATCAACGGCAAGCGCTCGCCCGATTCGTTCCACCGCGAGCTCGGCAAGATTTGTTGGGACAAGTGCGGCATGGCGCGCGACGCGGCCGGCTTGAAGGAAGCGCTCAAGCGCATCCCCGAGCTGCGCGAAGAGTTCTGGAAGAACCTGCGCGTGCTGGGCTCGGGTGCCGAGCTCAACCAGAGCCTCGAGCAGGCCGGTCGCGTGGCCGACTTCCTCGAGTTCGGCGAGCTCATGTGCAACGACGCGTTGCAGCGCGAAGAATCCTGCGGCGGTCACTTCCGCACCGAGCACCAGACCGAAGAGGGCGAAGCCAAGCGCGACGACGACAAGTTCACCTACGTGGCGGCCTGGGAGTGGAAGGGCGTGGGCAACGCGCCCCAGCTGCACAAAGAACCGCTCACCTTCGACTACGTTCACCCGTCGCAGCGGAGTTACAAATGAAGCTCAAGCTCCACATCTGGCGCCAGCCGAACCAGAGCGCACAGGGCGCGTTCGCCGACTACGAGCTGGGCGACGTCAGCGAAGACATGTCGTTCCTCGAGATGCTCGACGTGCTCAACGAGAAGCTCAGCGCAGACGGCAAGGACCCGGTCGCCTTCGACCACGACTGCCGCGAGGGCATCTGCGGCATGTGCGGCATGGTCGTCAACGGCTCGCCGCACGGTCCCCGCAAGTCCACCACCACCTGTCAGCTGCACATGCGCAGCTTCAAAGACGGTGACGAGCTGTGGATCGAGCCGTGGCGCGCGCAAGCGTTCCCCGTGCTCAAAGATCTGGTCGTCGACCGCAGCTCGTTCGACCGCATCATCCAGTCGGGCGGCTACATTTCTGCGCGCGCCGGCAGTGCCCAAGACGCCAACGCCACGCTCATCCCCAAGCTCGACGCCGACACAGCGTTCGAGGCAGCCGCTTGCATCGGTTGCGGCGCCTGCGTCGCGGCGTGTCCGAACGCCTCCGCCATGCTCTTCGTCGCTGCCAAGGTCTCGCACTTGGGGCACCTGCCGCAGGGTCAGCCCGAGCGCTACAGCCGCGTGCGCAAGATGGTCAGCCAGATGGACGCCGAGGGCTTCGGCGGCTGCACCAACCACAAAGAGTGCGAAGCCGCGTGCCCCAAGGGCATCAGCATCTCGCACATCGCGCGCTTGAACCGCGACTTGGTAAAGGCGCAGCTGACGGCGGCGGAAGAGAAGGCGGTCAGCGAAGGCGCTGGCTGAGGGCACTGCGCCGCGCTGTTACAACGGCAGTGGGCAGGTGTGCGTACACGTGAGGGCTGCGCTCGGCTGCGAAGTTCGCTATGCTGGGGCTGCGGCCGGGGTTCCGCAGCACGTGCAAGCTGGCGATACCTTCCATCTCGAGTTGGTGAAGCTGCTGCTGAAGGTGGCGTGGGCCGATCACCGCGTGGTGCGTGCCGAGGCGGAGCTCATCCGCGACCTGTGCCGCAAGCTCGGCATGTCGGCCCAGGTCAAAGCCCAGGTCGAGGCCTGGCTTCGCTCCGAGCACCCTGCGCCCACGCCGGACATGCATCTCTTGCGTCAGAACACGCGCGCAGTGCTCGCGGCAGTGAAGACCATCGTGCTCGCCGACGACCGCAT
>JADGRE010000135.1 GCA_017881185.1 Pseudomonadota bacterium
CTCGTGCTGGGGCCAGCGCTGGCCCGCTTGCAAGCTGCCGGGCAGCTGCCCGCAGCCTCGCGCAAGCGTGCGCTCGAGCTGTTCGCCACGCTCAGCCGCTCGCCAAACGCGGCGCTCTGCGCGCACGCGCTGTCGGCACTGCGTAGGTTTGCTCCGAAGGAGGGCGCAACCATCGTCGCGCAGCTGCTCAAGGCGCCGGCGCTGCGACAGCGCGCGGCAGCTGCAACGGCGCTCGGCTCGTTCGATGGCGATGACGCTCGCAAGCTACTGCGCTACCTGCTGCAGCGTCAGAACATCCGCGTGCTCACCGCGGCGCTGGGCTCGCTGGCTGAGCTCGGCGACCAGCGGGATGTCGCAGCGATCATGCGCGCGACGCAGCACGCCCACTGGCCGCTGCAGGGCACTGCGGCGTATGCGCTGGCGCGCATGACCCTGCGCGGCGCGGTAAAACAACGCAACATGCAACGCGTGCTGTGCGAGCTCGGCGCCTCGCGCGACCCGTACGTGCGCGCCAACGTGGCCGCCGCCATGGCTGCGCTCGCTGCACCCGCGTGCGATGACAAAGTCAGCCCGCTGGCGTGGCTGGGCACGCAACACGCTGCTGCCGTACGCGCTGCGGCGGCGGGCTGGGCACGCGCAGCGGCGGCGGCGGGCAACCTGCCGACGAGCGAAGCCGCAGCGGCCTTGCGAGCTTGCACTGCGGATGCCGATCCCAGCGTGGCCGCGGCGTGCGCGCTGCCGGAAAGCCACAGCTCGGTCGGGTCCGTCGAGGTGTTGGCGCACGACGACGACGACATCGCGCTCTTGCGCAATCGCCTGGTGGCCCTGCGTTTGAACGACGGCACGGTGTTCCTGGGCTACTCCGATGACGCGGGAGAGGTCTTGCTGCGCACCGCGCCCCAGGCACCTGTGGTGGTGGAAGATCCGACCGCGACCCCACGCGAGCCGCACTGAACGAACGCCAGCAGCAGCGTCCGCGGGACCTTGGTTTTGTGCCGATGCGGGCTGATCAGCCGCCCAAATGGCAAGCTTTTCCGCGACAATGGCCGGCTCCATGCATGGTGGGTCTCGCCCAGCTCGAACACGCGTGATTGGCCCTGCAGCGCTGCGGCGCGCCGGCTGGCTGGTTGCGGCGTTGGTGCTGAACCACTGCGCGGCCTCCATCCCGCCCAAGCACAGCGGCGTCACGCGCTTCGAGTTGCACGGGACACAGCGCATGGACGAGCAGGCCATCATGGCGTGTCTGGCGACGCGCGCACGGCCACGCGCCGGCATCGTGCTCGGCGACACCGACGAGCCGCGCTGCGACGTGCCGCCTTTCGATGCGTCACGCGTGCCCATCTCGCTGTGGGCCTGGCCCTGGACAGACTGGCCGCTCTACGACTCGAACATCTTCGATCGTGATCTCGACCGCATCGAGCGTTGGTACCAGGCGCGCGGTTACTACGGCGCCCGAGTGACCAACGTGGTGCGCACGCCGCACGCCGGCGACCAGACCATCGAGCTGTCGGTGACGGTTCACGAAGGCGATCCCGTGCGCGTGGCACGCATCGACGTGGTCGGGCTCGAGCTGCTGTCGCAGAGTGCGCAGGCGAGCGCGCGCGCCAGCATCGCGCTCAAGCTCGCAGAGCCCTTCGATGAAGCGATGTACGAGGCCAGCAAGCGAGTGCTCGTGGCGGCGCTGCGCGAAGCCTCGTATGCGCGCGCCCAGGTGACGGGGCACGTGGTGGTCAACCCGATCACGCGTAGCGTGCAAGTGAGCTTCGAGGCCAAGCCTGGCGACAGCTGCCGCATCGGGCGCATTCGCATCTCCGGCGCGGCGCAACTGCCGGTGGCGCCCATCTGGGGCGCGGCCGATCTGCAAGAAGGACAGACCTTCAGCGTGAGCGCGCTGCAAGACGCCAAGCGAGCCATCTACGCACTCGGTCCGTTTGCATCTGTGGACATCCAGGAGCTGCCGCGCAAGAACGAACCGTTCGTCGATCTCGTGATCAAGGTCGTGCCGGGGCGCATGTTCCGCTTCGGCGTGGGCGTCGGCATGCTCTCGGGCAGCAGCTCCGCCCTCTCCGGCGGCGACCCCACCACCGACAGCTTCGCGCAATGGGACGTGCATCTGGTCGCGCGCGCCGAAGACCGCAATTTCCTCGGCGGCATGCGCCGACTCAGCGTGGAAGACCACCCGCGCCTGATTTTCGGCGAGCCCTTCCCGGGCACGCAGAGCTCGCACCTGGGCAACTTGCTGGTCGTGGAGTTTCGCCAGCCGGCGTTCGTGGAGCCGCGCACTACGTTGATCGCGAGCGTGCGCTGGGACCGCGGGCCCGATCCGTTCGGCGGCGGCGATCTGTTGCGCTCGGACGTGGTCGCCGGCATCGGCCCGCAGCGACAGTTCCTGGACGGCCGACTCACGCTCACCAGCGCGCTCAACGTCAACCTGTTCATCGCCGATCACGGCGCGCTCTACCCCGACTACCACGCCACGTACTTCCAGCACGCCGCCGCGCTCGACCTGCGCGACCAACCACGTCAGCCGCGCCGCGGCTCCTACTTTGCGCTCACGGTGCAACACGCCGGTTACTTCCTGCCGAGCGACTGGAACTACCTGCGCATCACACCGGAGGCACGCGGCTACATCCGCCTGCCGCTGGGCATGGTGCTGGCAGGTCGCGCCCGCGTGGGGCTCATGGAGATCACCAACAGCGACATCCACGTGTCGGCGAATGGAGATCCGACCGGTAGCGTGCAGCGCCTGCGGGATCTCGGCCCGCTGCGCCAGCGTCTGCGCGGCGGTGGTCACAACAGCGTGCGCGGCTACGCGCCCAACGCCCTCGGCGACGTGAGCGAGGTCGGCAACCACCTCGACAGCGGCGGCTTGCGTCAGTGGGAGACCTCGCTCGAGTTGCGCATTCCGATCACCGCGAGCTTCGGCAGCGTGTTGTTTGCGGACATAGGCGACGTCAGCCGCGAGAAGACCTTTCGTTTCAACGTGCCACAGACCACGCTCGGCGTCGGCCTACGCTACAAGACCATCGTCGGCCCGCTGCGCCTGGATGCCGGCTTCGCACCGAGCGCGCTGCAGGTGTTCGGGCACGATGACCGCGTGCGCAACGCCTACCAGAGCGATGGCACTATCGGCGCGTTCCCCGAGTCGTCGTTCCTGGGTGTGAACGGCGCGATTCATTTCACCATCGGAGAAGCGTTCTGATGGCGCGAGCGCTCAAGAAGGTGGTCGCTTGGCTCGGCCGCGGCCTGCTCGCGCTGCTCTTGCTGTTCGGCAGCGTGTTGCTTCACCTGCAACACCCTGTTGCGCGACACGTCGCGCGCGATGCGCTCAACCAGTTTGCCTCCGCGCAGATGCGCGGCCGGCTTGCCGTCGGGCGCATCGACCAGCTCGAGCTGTACCGTGTGGTCGCACGCCATGTCGCCGTCTTCGACGCGCAAGGCCGGCGTGTGATCATGGCCAACCGCGTGGCGCTCAGCGCCGATCTCTTGTCGGTGTTCACTGGACGCCTACGCATCCGCAGCGCGAGCCTGCGCGGCGCGACGGTGCACCTCATCGACGACGGCCACGGCACGCCCACGCTGCTCGGCACGTTCGATCCCAAGACGCCATCCACGAACACGAGCGGCGCGCCCGGACTGCGCGTCGCCGTCGAGCGCGTGCGCTTGGCGCGCGTCACGGCGTACGGCGACCTACTGGGTCTGCACGGGCTGCGCGCCACGGATTTGTCGGCACGCGGTCGGCTCGATCTGGGCGAGAGTGTCGAGGTTCATCTGCGCCACGCGCACGCCACGATGACCGAGCCGTTCGGTTTCACAGCGCAGATCGACCACCTGGGCGGCACCATCTCGACGCGGCCCGAGCGCGGAATCGCGCTGCAAATCACCGCGCGACGCGGCGGCGAGCTCGCGCACTCCCAGCTGCGCTACCGCACCGAGCCCGGCGAAACGAGCCAGACACTGCAGCTCGCGCTGGAGCTGCACGCCGTCAGCCCCGACACGCTGCGGGGTCTTGGCTACACTTGGATCGGGCCGATCGAGACGCCGGTCTCAGGGCGCGTGCATCTGCATGGGCCGGTCGACGAGCTCTCGTTGGATGCTGCGCTGCAGACCCGAGCAGGAGCCGTGCTTGCCAGTGGCTTGCTGTCGAGCACGCACGGCGTCTCCGTGCATCTGACGAGCGACTCACTCGCGCCTGCGCGGCTCGTCTCGCGTGCACCCGACGTGGTGGTAGCAGGCTCGGCGGATGTCCAGCTCATGCCGAGCGCGAGCGCACCCCACGTGCGGCTGCAACTGGCCGCACTCCAGTACAAGGGCATCCGCGTGCCGGCATTCGATCTGGAGGGGATCATCGACGACACGGGCTTGCGCATCGAAAGCGTGCGGGCGAAGCAAGCCGGGGCACAGCTCAGCGCCCGGGGCAGCCTGAGCTTCGACGGGTCGGCGGCGCTCGAAGTCGACGCGCACTACCCTGCCATCCAGCGCGACCCGAACCTCTCACGCTACGTTGCAGACATCCAGGGCGAGCTCACTGCGCACCTGCGCATCCGTGTCCCCAAAGACCATCCGGACCGCCTCGACATCAGCGGCCGCGTCACCATCACCCACCTGCGCTACGGGTCCGTCGTGGCTTCCAAAGTCACGCTCGAGGGCAGTGCGCGTGGCGACCCGCAGCTGCCCACACTGAAGCTCGACGTCAGCGCCGCCGACGTGGCCGTGCTCGCCTATGGCCTCGGCGCGGCGCACTTCGGCCTGCACGGCGGCCCCAAGGGCTACGCCGCCGAAGGTGAGTTCCAGGCCAAGGGCCAGCGCACCTTCTACTTCAACGCTACCGTGGCCGCAGACCGACACGGCTTCGTCGTGCAGGCTGATCCCATCGAGTTCGCGGTCGGTGACAACACCTGGCGCGGCGTCGCGCGCGACATCGCCGTCGTGCACGACCAGTCCGTGTCGCTCGGCTTGTTGCGGCTGGCCAGTCGCTCACAACGCCTCGAGGCCAAAGCTACGATACGCTTGCACGGCGCCGACGAGATCGATGCGCAGCTGCAGAACTTCGACCTCGCCGCGTTGCACGCGCTACTCGGGCATGACTTCCCGCTGTCCGAAGGCCACATCGACGCCACCGTGCAGCTGCGCGGCGACGTCGAGCGACCGGCGCTCTCGCTGCAGGGCGCGGTGCGCGATGCTCGCGTTGGCGAAGTGACTCAGGTCGGCGCGGTCTACGTCGTCACCTACAAAGATGGACAGCTCGACTTCGACAGCGAGATCGATCTCGCCGATGGGGGCTCGCTGCATCTCACTGGACAGGGCCTGCTCGATGCCCGACAACCCGATCCGGCGCTCGCGCTGCGTGACGGCCGCTACACACTCGATCTCAACAGCAACGACTTCGACTTGCGCCTGGTGCCCTCCCTGCGCAGCCAGCTGCTGAGCGCGCGCCTGAGCGGGGCGCTGCACGGCGAAGGCACTCTGGAAGCACCCAGCGTGAGCGGCAAGCTCAAGCTACGCGACCTGCAAATCGGTGATACCGAGGCGATGCAGCTGTCCGGAGATGTCGACTACCGCGCTGATGCGCTCGCCCTGGATCTCAAGCTCTCCGACCGGCGCGGCGCCCTGGGTGGCGCACGCGTCAAGCTCGCGTTACCGTGGAACATCGTGCGCAACAATCCTGGCGCCATCGCACAAACCCTGCGCGCCGGCGACTGGCAGCTCGAAGGTGAGAGCGTGGCGCGCCGCGTCGACGAGCTACCCTTTCACTTGCCTGCGCAGTGGTACCTGCCGATCGTACTCGAAACCCACTTCGATCTGCAGCGCAAAGCAGGCCCGGTCGAGGGCCTGGTGCGCTGGACAGCGAAGACCCCGAGCGGGTTTGACTACGCCGAGTGCAAGCTGCACGTGGAGCCCGAGCTACGCGGTGTGCTGCTCGTCCAGAACGGAGAGACGCGCTTTTCGTTCACGGGCCATCTCGGCGACCAGCGTGTGGGGTCGGGCAAGGGCCGCGTCGTGTGGCCTATCGACTCGTGGCTGCAAGACACGGCCACTGCGCCACCCACGCGCGTCGATGCCGAGGGCGATCTAGACTTCGCCGCGCTGCAGCAGATCCCCGTGCTGTGCGAACGAGGCAAAGGGACGTTGCACGCTCAGTGGTCGGTGTCGGGCCTGCTCACGGAGACACCGAGCGCGATACTCAAGACGCAGGTGTCATTCCTGCCCCATGTCCAGACGCGCGAAGGCCGCCACAAGTTGGTGGTCGATTCGTGCGGCACCGACCCGATGAAGCTGGAGCTCGAGGCTTCGGCCGACGCGCAGCAGATCACCGCCCAGGCCGATATGAGCGGATGCCGCGGTGGCACCACGCAACTCGACGGCTTCGCGCCCATCACCTGGCAGAAGCAGGAGCTCTTGCCCAACTGGGACGACCAGCGCGATCTGCGCGTGCAGCTCGACTTCGACAACGCACAGCTGCAACCACTGCTCGACCGTGTCCCGGGCGTGCTCGGCTTCTCCGCAGTCGCACTTGGCCAGCTCGTGGTGCGCGGCAAGCACGACCGCGTCCACTACCACGGCAACGTACAGCTGCACGACGGCAAGCTCTACGCCATCGCCACCGGCCAGGAGCTGCACGACATCTCGGCTAACCTCATCGGCAACGGCACCTGGGTGAAGATCGAGAAGCTGCAAGCGCGCGCCGGAGACGGCTCGCTCAAAGCGGAGGGCGGCCTCGGGTTCGAGCTGTGGACACCCGACCGCATCTCCATGGCGGTGCTGCTGGACAACTTCCCGGTGCAGCGCGAGAGCGTCGACCTCGCCTGGCTCACGGGCAGCGCAGTGCTCACCACCGAGATCGGCGAATACAAGGCCGCGACGGCGGTGAAGGTCCACAACCTCTCGGTGCGCTTGCCAAACGCCAACACGCGCTCGCTGCAGCCGCTGGACCCAAACCCCGACGTGACCGTCACCACCGCCCCAGTCAAGACCCACCCGGAGCTTCCGTACGTGCTCGAGTTCATCGTGGACGGACGTCGCGGCGTGGGCATCCGCCGCGACGACTTCGACGCGAGCGTCTCCACCGAGCTGGCGCTTAGCTACGCGGAGCCGGACCTCCGGGTGGGCGGCTACGTCACCTTCACGCGCGGCCGGTTCACGGCATTCGACAAACAGTTCCAGCTGACACGTGGTAGCATGCTGTTCAACGGCACCGCCGACTTGAACCCCGAGATCAACCTCGTGGCGACCTATCAGCCGCAGGGTGCCGGCAACTCCCCCGTGCTCGCCTACGTCACCGGAACCTTGGCCGAGCCGCACGTCGAGTTCACCTCGGACTCCTGCCCCGGCGACGGTGCAGTGGTGCTCTTGCTCTCGGGCCGCTGTCCGACCGTGGACCCATCCGCAGCCGGCGACGCACAGGGCGCCCAAGACGCTTTCGCGGCCAGCGTCGTCGGCGGCATTCTCACGCTCGGCAACACGGGCGGGCCGCGCGTGTCGGTGGAGAGCGCGGGACAGAGCGGAACACGCGTCAAAGCCGGCATCGAGGCCGTGCCCAAGTTCATGCGCTCGTTCGTGCAGCGCGTGTACTTGCAGGGGGCAGTCGGCAGCACACAGCAAAGTACGACGGCCGACACGAGCACCGCGGGGAGCGGCACCGGCGCGTCCACCAGCAGCGCCATGCTCGACTTCCTGATCGAGCTCTACTTCCCTCACAACCTCGTCGGCACCGGCCGTTTTTCGCCGGAAACGGCCTGGGGTCTCGACGTGACCTGGGAGCCCTGATAGGGAGCTTTCGGCAGCCGGGCGTTCCGGCACTCACGCATAGGTCGCTCGAGCATGGCACGCACGTACTTCGGCACCGACGGGATTCGCGGCAAAGCCAACGAAGGCAACATGACGCCTGAAGTGGCCTTCCGCCTGGGTGCAGCGGTCACCTTCACGGCGCGGCAGAAGGTCAAGCACGCACCGCGCATCGTGGTCGGCAAAGACACGCGCATCTCGGGCTACCTGTTCGAGCACGCGCTGGCAGCCGGCGTGTGTGCCATGGGTGGGCGCGTGCTGCTCACCGGGCCCTTGCCCACGCCCGCGGTCGCGCATCTCACCACCAGCATGCGTGCCGACGCCGGCATCGTGATCTCGGCATCGCACAATCCCTATCAAGACAATGGCCTCAAGGTGTTCGGTCGCGATGGCTTCAAGCTGCCGGATGAAGAAGAAGAGGCGCTCGAGGCGCTCATGGTCGGTCAGGCGCTCGATCGCAAGCGCTCGGTGGGCACGCAGATCGGTCGCGCCGAGCGCATCGAGACGGCATGGGGCCGCTACGTGCAGTTCATCAAAGGCACCTTCCCTTCCGATCTCACGCTCGACGGACTGCGCATCGTAATCGACGCCGCCCACGGCGCAGCCTACGTGACCGCACCCCACGTGTTCTCGGAGCTGGGCGCCACGGTGCACGCCGTCGGCGTCAAGCCCAACGGCCACAACATCAACCACGACCGCGGCGCGGTGCACCCCGAGCACTGCGCGAAGGAAGTCCTGCGCTGCAAGGCCGACGTGGGCTTTGCGCTCGACGGCGACGCCGACCGCCTGATCGTGATCGACGAGAAGGGCCGCGAGGTGAACGGCGACGCCATCATGGCGTTGTGCGCCACCCGCATGCTGCGTGCCGGGGCACTGAAGAAGAAGACGCTGGTCACCACGGTGATGTCCAGCATCGGGCTCGAGCATGCGCTGCGCAACGAGGGCGGCAAGATGGTCCGCGTAGACGTGGGCGACCGCTACGTGGTCGAAGCCATGCGCCAGAAGGGCTACAATTTCGGCGGCGAGCAGTCCGGTCATCTGATCTTCCTCGAGCACTCCACCACCGGCGACGGCACCCTCGCCGCGTTGCAACTGCTCTCCATCATGTTGCGCGAGAACCGTCCCATCTCCGAGCTCACGAGCGAGGTCATGCAGGCGGTGCCTCAGGTGTTGGTCAACGTCCCGTTGCCGGCCCGCAGACCGCTCGCACAGATGCCCAAGACCCAAAAAGCCATTGCCGATGCCGAGCGCAAGTTGGCAGATGACGGCCGCGTGCTGGTGCGCTGGAGCGGCACCGAACCCAAGCTGCGTGTGATGGTCGAAGGGCCGAATGCCAAGGCAATTGCTGCCATCGCCGAGCAGATCGCCGACGCCGCCAAGCTGGAGCTGCGCGAGCGGCCGACTGAGAGCGCGTAGCCTCTCGACAGCGGGCACGAAGCCTCTTACGCTGGAGGCGATGTCGGGCACCCCGCTGTCGCCACCCGCGGATCCAGTGTCCGCGACAGTTGCACACCAGCTCAACAACCCGTTGACCGCGGTGATCGCCAACTTGGAGATCGCCATGCGACAGCTGGCACAGCTACCGTGTACCGATGCCGAACGCGCCGCCATCGAGGACCGCCTCGCCGATGCGCACCTGGCAGCGCGGCGCCTGCACGGCATGCTGCGCGAGCTGAGTCACGCCGGTAGCGTGTCTAACGCAAACTGGGGCGCACATGCAGGGCGCGTGCTGCCGGCCAGCCGACGCGGACGTGTGCTCATCATCGACGACGACGCGCTGATCGTCACCGCGCTGCAACGCACGCTCGAAAGCGACCACGAGGTGCTCGCACTGAACGACGCCGAGCAGGCGTTGCAGCAGCTACGCGGCGGCGCGCGCTTCGACCTCATCCTGTGCGACCTCATGCTGCCCGGCGTCAACGGCATGGACCTGCACGCAGAGCTGCTCGGCTTCGCCCCGGAGCAGGCCGCGAGCATGGTGTTCCTCAGCGGCGGGGCCTGCAGCGGGCGCGCCCGCAGGTTTTTGCTCGAGGTTCCGAACCTGCACGTCGAAAAGCCCTTCGACACGCACAGCTTGCGACAGCTCGTGAATCAGCGCGTGCGCTGATTGGGTTTCTCGTGAATCAGCGCAACGCTGATTCAGCTAGGTTTCTCGTGAATCAGCGCAACGCTGATTCAGCTGGGCTTCTCGTGAATCAGCGCAACGCTGATTCAGCTGGGCTTCTCGTGAATCAGCGCAACGCTGATTCAGCTAGCACCAGGCGTGGGATGTCGGCCAGGCTGCGCGCACCGCAGCGCTGCAAGATGCGCCGGGTCATGGTCTTGCATGTGTTCTCGGAGACGTTGAGCAACCCCGGACAACGCACGCGCGGCACACCGGCCATGGCCAGCCGCACGAGCGCCAGCTCCCGCATCGTGAAATTGTGACGCTCCGCAAAACGCTCGAGATTGGCTGCAAGCAGCTCCGACTCCGAAGGCGCAGCGCGTTCGGGCACGGAGCTCGGCTGCTGCGCCGGCGCGCTCGCCTGCAGCAACTCGGCGATGCCGTGCACGAGCTCCTGCGGCGCGAAAGGCTTGGTGAGGTAGATCCGCACACCGCACTGCGCCAGCGCGAAGGCTTCGCCCGCGGACGCGAGCCCGCTCATCGCGACCACGAGCGGCCGCGGTGAGCAACCAGCAGCTGCCTCGGCAAGCGCCGCACCGGTGCCATCAGGCAAACGAACGTCGGTGATCACGAGCTCGGGCCGGTGCGTGGCCAAGAGGCGCGTAGCCTCGGCGACGGTCTTCGCCTCGACCACGTCCGTGTTCCAAGAGCGCAGCAAGCGTGCCAGCGTCCGGCGCAGCGGATCGTCGTCTTCCAACACCAGCGCGCGTGCGAAGCGGTCGATGCACCCCGTCTCTGCGTCGGGCGCTGCACGAGCCGGGCGCGCCGCCGCTGGTGGCGGCGTGGCAGGTGCGCTTTTGGCCGCTGGCAGTGGCGGCTTGCGCCGGATGCTCCCGCTCACGGGCCGGCGCTGCTTCTTCTTGACCTTCCGTGCGTCGCTCATACCGCGGCCACGCCAGCTTGGCACACCTGCGCGTACATCGATGCTGACCCGCGCGCATTTGTCACCCCGCGGGGTGACAAACTCCGCGAACCACCTGCGCTAGTCTGCCGGTGCCAACGGCAAGTTGATCGTGAACGTCGCACCTTGGTTCGGCGCGCTGTGCACACTGATCGTGCCCCGCGCCTGCGAAAGCAGCTCCCGACAAATGGCCAATCCAAGCCCGCTTCCCGTCTCCTTGGTGGTGAAGAACGGGTCGAAGATTCGTTCCATGTGCTCGGCTGGAATGCCGGGCCCGTTGTCGGAGATCAAGATCTGCGCACAACCCTCGGCCTGGCCGACCTTCACGGAGATGGCGTTGTCGTGCTTGGACTCGGGCCGCAGCGCCTGCGCCGCATTGAGCAGCAGGTTGAGCACCACCTGGCCGAGCACCGACGCTTCGAGCGCCACGTTCGGCGACGACTCCAGCACCACACCCAGCCGCCCGACTTTCTCAACTTCCGCACGCACGATGCGCACGGTCGCGTCCACGACGCGGCCTGCGTCGCAGTGCATCGTCTTCTGCGGCGTCGCAGGGCGTCGGCCCTGCCGCACGCGTGCCACCAGGCCCTTGAGCTGGCCAATCGCGGCAATCGCATCGGCCTGCGCTTCTTGCGCCGTCAGCAACGCGGCGCGCATCCGCTCCGAGTCGGCTGCGCCCTGGCCCGACAGCCCCGTCTGGAATGAAACCAGCAGGTCCGCGACCAGCGTGGCGTTGATCTCGAGCGCGCCAAGCGGATTGGAGAGCTCATGCACCAGCTCTTCGTAGATCGTAGTGGCCGCGGCGGACTGACCGCTGCGCAGCAAACGCATCTCCAGGCTCTGCACGGTGCGCTGGATGTGCACGAGGTCGATGGCCGTGCGCAGCACCTCGACCAAGTCGTCGTTGCGCCAGGGCTTCACCAAGTAACGGCTGACATGACCCTGGTTGATGGCGTCGATGGCCGCGTGCAAGTCGGCATACGCCGTCAAGATCATGCGGATGGCGTTGGGCTTGAGCTCACGCGCGCGCTGGCACACTTCGACACCGGTCATGCCGGGCATGCGCTGGTCGGCAATTATCACCGCCACGTCTTTGTCCACGAGCAGGTGCAGCGCTTCCTCGCCGGTCTTCGCGGTGAGGACACTGAAGTAACCCTCCATTGCGTAACGGAACGACACCAGGTTCTGGTGCTCGTCGTCGACGTAGAGGACTGGATAGGCTCGGTAGTCCAGCGCCATAGCAGGGACGAGATGCGCTCGACGAGTATAGACGATTCACGCAATCGCGGCAGAACTATTCGCGCTGCCACGCATGACCAAAGCAAGTCGGGGATCTGGCTCACAAAGCCGGATGGGTGCCCGCCCTGCATATCGCCTGCTGTGTGTCTTGGCTACCGGCCCGCGCGTGACCGCCGGCGTCACTGCAGCCGCGTGCCTGCCGACACGGCGGAAAGGCCCAGGCCATGACCGACAAGACTCTCTACGACCAGGCGCGCGCACAGCTCGACTTCGCGCCAAACCGGCTGCTGGTCGCTGCAACGCTGTGTTGGACGACGGGGCTGCTCGGCGCCTGCGTGTACCTGCTGAGCCAGCCTAGCCGACTGTGCTACTGGGGCGCGCAACTGCTCTTGCCCGTAGTGTTCTTCGAAGCCTTCGCCATCTTGCACGACTGCGGCCACGGTTCGTGTGTGCGCAGTCGCCTCGGCAACACGCTCATCGGCCACTGCATGAGCGTCCTGTGTTTCATGCCGTACTTCCCGTGGAAGTACATTCATACCGAACACCACGTCTGGGCAGGCGATGCTGAGCACGATCCTTCAGCTGCCCTGGCACAGCGCGCGCGCAACACCGGCAAGCTGCCCGCCGTGTTGTTGTTCGCGTGGCGCAGCTGGCTACCTCTGGCCGCCGTGGGTCAGCACCTGGTGTTCTGGTCCTATCCGATCGTGGCTGCGCGGCGCGGCCAACTTCCGCCGAAGCGGCTCGTGCGCACCATCGTCTCGGTCGCGCTACTCGCGAGCGCGTACGTCAGCTTGCACCTGTTCGCGCCCCGCATCGTGAATCTGCACAACTTCGGGCCAGGGATCGTGCTGTACCTCGCCATGGTCGAGTTCGTGAATCTCCCGCATCACGCCGGGCTCACCTCGTTCCACGAGCGGCTGCCCCTGTGGCGACAACACCTGCCCACACGCTCGTGCAGCTATCCTCCGGTGATCTCCGAAGTGCTCGTGCTCAACTTCAACTTCCACATCGAGCATCACTGGTTCCCGGCGCTGCCCTGGTACCGCCTGCGACAAGCAAGGCGGCTGCTCAAGCCAGCACTCGGGGACGCCTACTGCGAAGCCAAGAGCCTGCAGTGGATCATGCAACAACGCAGGCGCTCGTTGACAGAAGTCATCGCTCCGAGTGTGTAGCGTCAGCCCGCCAGGCGCTGACCGACGCGACGCAGCGGCAAACGCACCGTGAATACGGCACCACCGAGAGGACCCGCGCCGACCTCGATGCTGCCAGCGTGTTCCTCGACGATCTGCTTGGCGATCGACAAGCCTAGCCCCGTGCCCTCACCCGCAGCGCGCGTGGTCCAGAACGGCTCGAACACGCGGTCGGTCAACCCGGCGGCAACCCCGTTCCCGGAGTCGGCGATGCTCACCACGTAATTGTCACCCACGCCATGACCTGACACTTCGATGACACCTGAATCACCGACCGCCTGGATGGCGTTGTCCAGGATGTTCATGAACACGTGGTTCACGTCGCCGGCACGTCCCATGACCACGCTGGTTTCGTCCACGTCGGTGCGCAGCACCACGTTGATCGGCAGCCGAGATGCCAGCATGCGCGTGCATGCAAGCAAGCCTGCGCCGGGTTGAAACTCCCCATTCTCCTCGCGGTCGATCCGGGACAGATCCAGAAGATCGATGGTCATGCGCTCGATGCGCTCGGCGCAGTCCAGCATGATCCCCATGAGCTCGTCGGTGGACGGGTCGAGCTTGCCCAGACGGCTACGCATGGCGGGCAACCCGGAGATCAGCGCGCTGAGCGGATTGCGAACGTTGTGCGCGACCGAGGCTGCGAGCGAGCCGAGTGCGGCCAGACGCTCTTGACGGGCAAGCTGCCCGGTCAGGCGTCGCAAGCGCACGTGGACGTCAGTGCGCGCAAGCAGCTCAGTAGCGTGAAACGGTTTGAGCAAGTAGTCGTTGGCGCCAACCTCGAAGCCCTGCAGTACGCTCGCGACGTCCGTGCGTGCGGTGACCAGCAGAATCGGGATCGTGCGCGTGCGCTCGTCCGCGCGCAGCACGCGGCACAGCTCGTATCCGTCCATCTCCGGCATCGCGACGTCACTGACCACGACCTCTGGCTTCAGCTCGACCGCCAACGCAGCCGCTTGCACGCCGTTTCGCGCCGTGCGCACTCGATAGCGACGCGCCAGCACGTCCGCGATGAAGGCACGCAGCTCCGGGTTGTCCTCGACCACCAACGCGAGCGCTGCATTGGGAGCTGGCCCGGCGCGCTCCACGTCGCCCTCCACTTCGTCGAGCTCGCCCAGCGCGTGCTGCACCACATGCTCAGGCGCAGCCGGCGAGACCTTCCCGCCGCCGACAGCAGCAGTTGCGCGGCGCGGCAAGGTCAACGTGAAGGTCGCGCCGTGACCCAGCTCGGACACCACTGCCACGTCGCCGCCGTGCAAGCGGGCAGCCTCTCGGACCAGCGCCAAACCGATGCCGGTGCCGCCGATCAGCCGACGCGTGCTGTCGCCCTGCGCGAAACGCTCGAAGATCTTCTGTTGATCCGCGGGCGCAATCCCAGGACCTGTGTCTGACACCGCGACCGACACCGAGTCGCCGTCATCGACCACGCGCACCTGCACGGCCGTGTCCGGGGCCGTCAAGCGCAGCGCATTGGCGACCAGGTTGGTGATCGCCGACTCGATCCAGGAAACATCGATCGACACGTCCGCCATGCTCTGCGGCGCCTGCAGCGTGAGCTGGACACGTTTTTGTGCGGCAGCCGCTTCGAAGCCGCGCAGCGTGCTGCGGGCGAGCGCCGTCAGATCGCTCGGCGTCGGTGCGATTTGCATCTCGCCGGCGTCGATCTTAGCCAAATCGAGTAGCTGATTGATGAGTCGCACGAGCCTGCTGGCGTTGCGGTGCATGACCTCGAACGCCGCACGCTCCCCGCCCGGCGGCGGCCGTCCGGCGACCAGCTCTTCGAGCGGCGCCAGGATCATGGTGAGGGGCGAGCGCAACTCGTGAGACACGTTGTTGAAGAAGTCGGTCTTCGCGCGATCGAGCGCCTGCAGTTTTTCCAGAGTCTCCGAGAGCTGCTGGGTCGATGCGCGCAACTCCGCCGTGCGCGCTTGCACTTTCAGGTCGACCTCGGTCTTCGCCTGCAGCAGCTCGGCGTAGCGTTGTTCGTGGGCGAGTGTGGAGCGAGCGAGCGCGTCGTAGACCGCCGTGAGATCGCCCAGCCGATTGGACAGATCTCTACGCAGCTCACGGCTGCGGCCCATGGCCCAACCACCGGCAGCCAAGAGAGCCGTGAGCCCCGGCGTCAGGTAGTGCGGGCCACCGAGCCAGCCTGCCGCACCCACGCCCAGGGCAGCGCCGAGCCCAAGGCCGAGCCACGACCAGATCGGCCGTCGGTGCTCTTTCCACTGGATGTCGTACACGCACGCGTCGTCACCACGCCGCATGCACTGCGGATGGTTGACCTCCGCGGGCGGCAGATCGAAGAGCGTGGCGCCCTCCGCAAGGGACACGCTGCGCACCCGGCAGAACGCATCGGTGGTCTCGGCAGGCGCGCCCTGCAGCCTGCGCACAGTGATCCGCGCCTTTTGCGGCTCGGAGAACTCCGCCGTCCAGGCGCAGACCTTGTTCAGCCGAGGCGTCAGTCGCGTCAACTGCCGATACAGGAACGCGGGCGTCCCAAACGAACGAAAGAGCGGATACAAGATGCCCAGGTAACGCGGCGACAGGCTGAGCTTGATGCCGCGATCGATGACGAAGGGATCGCCCGCTCGCACCACGAGCGCCTGCATCAATGCTTCCGCAAACTCGAGCGAGAACCAGGCGTTCGCGTCCTGACAGGCCGCGACCGTAGTGCCCAACGAAGCGAGCAGCTCGTCGACCGCCGGCTTGCCGAGCTCGCGTTGAGCGACCTCGAGCATCGCACGGAAGCCGGAAGCATGTAGCTCTGGGCGGTTGAGCTCCATTGGTCGAGTCACTGACGGCTGCGCATCGTAGCGTGTGGAGCGCGAGCACGGTGAGCAAATGCCAAATGCGCCGCGCCTGCCGAGCACTCGCGCAGCACTCCCCCTGCAGCAGTCAGCCCGCAGGCGTCAGCGTCGACATGTGTCACGTACTGCGCCATGTATGTATGACAATACCGAAAAACTCGGCGTGTCTTCCATAGCCAGACAGGTGGGAAATGCGCCAGATCGACG
>JADGRE010000305.1 GCA_017881185.1 Pseudomonadota bacterium
CCGGCGCGGATGATGCCCTGGCGCTCGACCTTCGTGCCGATCATGAAGCCGGGAACGTCGGCCAGGAACAAGAGCGGCACGTTGAAGCTGTCGCACAGGCCGATGAAGCGCGCCGCCTTGTCGGCGCTGTCGACGAAGAGCACGCCGCCCAGCCACTTGGGCTGATTGGCGACCACACCGACGGTGCGGCCCTCGATGCGCGCAAAGCCCGTGACCAGCTCGCGCGCGAACTTGGGTTTGATCTCGAAGAAGCTGTCGGCATCGACCAGCTCGCGCACCACCGAGAGCATGTCGAACGCTTTGTTCTCCTCGCTCGGGATCAGCTCGTCGAACGATTTGCCGCTGCGTGCAGGTGCTGCGGCGTTCACGGCGGGCGGCAGCTCGCTGGCGTTGCTGGGCAAGTAGCTCAGGTAGCGCTTGGCGAGCGCAATCGCCTCGTCCTCGCTGGTTGCGAGAAGATCACCGCAGCCGGACACGCTGCAGTGCATCTGCGCGCCGCCCATTTCCTCGAGCGTGACCTTCTCGCCGATGACCATCTCGGCCATGCGCGGTGAGCCGAGGTACATCGAGGCGTTCTTGTCGACCATGATGACGAGATCGCAGAACGCAGGGATGTACGCGCCGCCGGCTGCGCTGGGGCCGAAGAGCACGCACACCTGCGGGATGCGCCCGCTCAGCTGCACCTCGTTGTAGAAGATGCGCCCTGCGCCGCGCCGACCCGGGAACATCTCGATCTGGTCGGTGATGCGCGCGCCCGCCGAATCGACCAAGTAGAAGAGCGGGCAGCTCAAGCGGTCGGCGAGCTCCTGGATGCGCAGGATCTTCTCGACGGTGCGCTTGCCCCACGAGCCGGCTTTCACCGTGGAGTCGTTGGCCATCACGGCGACGACCCTGTTCGCGATACGCCCGGTGCCGGTGATCACGCCATCGGCGGGCAGGTCGTCCGCGGCGTGGTTCGCGAAGAGCGCGTCTTCCGTGAAGCTGTCGGCGTCCAACAGGCGCGCGATGCGCTCTCTGGCGAAGAGCTTGCCGTCTTCAGTGTTCTTCGCGTGGTACTTGTCGGCGCCGCCGTGCTGCACCTGGGCGCGCTGCTCTCGCAGCTTGGGATCCGCTGACATGTTCACCTTCGGTCTAGAGCGGAACGTCCCCATCGAGGCTGGCATCGATGCGGTAGAGGCGCAGCTCGCTCGCGAGGTGCAAGGCAACCTGGCCTTCGGAACAACTGGCCGCGAGCAGGCGTGGCGCGCCGGTCTGCGTTGGGTCCAGCGCAGTGATGACCGTGGGTGCCGAGGCGCCCTCGCGCACAGGGCGTCGCACCAGCAGCATGCGTCCTTCGTGCGCAACGCAGGCGTACAAGATCACTTCGTCTTCCTCGTCGACGAGGACCGCGGGGCCAGTGGCCTTGGGGATGCAGGTCTCTAGCGACCCCTGCGAAGTGAGCTGTGCGATGCGCTCGGGCAAGATCAGCACGAGCACGCCGCGGCACATGCGCAGCTCGACGGTCGGCGACGCACCGTCGGCAACCACCTGTTGCAGCCAGGGTGCCGCCAGCGCTTGGCGCGAGAAGCGCCGGCCACCGTCGCTCGAGCTCGCGATCACCGCGTTGCCGGCGCCGAGCTCACAGAGCGCAGCGACCCTGCGATCGCCGTCCGCAGAAAAGCTGAGCACCCTGCCCGGCAGTTTGGCGTTGGCGGAGGTCGCGCCGTCGTCGTCGCTGTAGGTCAGCGCGCCGCCTTCGCTGCGCGCCCACAGCCGCAGGCCGTGGGTGTTGCGCGTGAAGCCCAGTTGCAGCGCACGCTGGGCGACGAACTGCGGCTGCGCGGGCGCATTCGACCACGCAAGCTGGATTCCCGCGTCGGTCGCGACCGCGACTCGGACGCGCCCGTCGAGCTCGGCGGCGCACAACGCGCCAGGAATTGGCGTGCCGCGCAGCTGCTCGCCCAAGGTGCGCATCCCGTGGTCATCGAGCTGCTGCAGCTGGTCGCCCCCAGCCATCACCAGCCACGGGCCGAGCGCACACAGACCGCGCAGCGGTGCGGTGAACGTGGCCAGCTCGGCGCAACGCACCGAGCGTGCCGGCAGCTCTTTCCAGCTGACGCCAGGCGTGATCTCGATCGCCAGCTCGTCCACCAGCGCGACGTCGGAAAGATCATCGAGCGCGTCTTGCCCCGCGCTGTCCGCGTCTTCTTCCGTGTCGGCGTCGATGTCCGGCAAGGCGCTGAGGTCGACGTCGTCCAGCTCGGTGTCGTCGTCCACGCCTTCGATACCACCGTCGTCGGTGCCGCTCGGGGCGTCGTCTTCGATGCCGGGGTCGAAGTCATCGCTTTCGCTGTCGTCGGGCGGATCGTCGTCGCCGATCAACGCGTCCTCGGTGTCTGGCAAGAGATCTGCGTCGGTGTCGGCAAGGTCGTCGTCGGCCTCACTGTCGGTGGTCCAGCGCGTACCTTCGCCGGTGTCATCCAGCTCGCCGTCGGGGTCGAGGCCTTCGTCCAGCCCGGTCGCGGTATCGAGTCCGACGTCCTCGTTGTCCTCGTCCGTTGCGAGCCCGAGGTCCGAGTCGTCGCCAGGGTCCCAGGCGTCGTCGCCCTCCCGATCGGTGCTGCGGGGGGTGTCGTCCGTGGTCCCGTCGCTCCCGTCGTGGGGCAGGTCGAGATCGCTGTCGTCGTCGATACGTCGGCGCACGCTGCCCCCGCCCACGGGTGCGTTTGCGCCCGGGCGTGGCGTTTGTGGGGTGCAGAGCGCGCCGTTTGCACTGGCACGTTCTGCGGCACGCTCATCGAAGGCACGCGTCATGACCACCGGCAATGTAGACCCCGGCGAGCCACCCGCCAAGCTACAAGCGCCGCGCCGTCAGCTGCGCTTGCCCAACGGCGCCTTGCCCAAGCGTGCCATCACCAGCTGCAGGTCTTCCCAGACCGTGCGCTTGAACTCGGGGCTGCGCAGCAAGAACGCGGGGTGGTAGGTGGGCAACACCGGCACGCCCTCCCAGCTGGCCCAGCGCCCACGCCAGGAGCCGGTGGCTTCGGCGGCGCCCAGCGCTTGCGCGGCGCAGCGCCCGAGCGCGACGATGACCTTGGGCGCCACCAGCTGCAGCTGAGGCGCCAGGAACTGCCGGCAGGTCAGGGCTTCCTCAGGAGTTGGCGTACGGTTCTCCGGAGGCCGGCACTTGACCACGTTGCAGATGTAGACCTCGTCGCGGCCGTAGCCCATGGCCACGATCATCTTGTCGAGCAGCTGGCCGGCGCGACCCACGAACGGCTCGCCTTGCAGGTCTTCGTCGCGGCCGGGCCCCTCGCCCACGAAGACGAGCTCGGCGCTCTGCGAGCCGCGCGCGAACACGCTCTTGGTGCGGCCCGAATGCAGCACGCAAGCCGTGCAGCTTGCCGCTTGCTCCGCGAGCAGGCCGAGCCGGGTGCGCCGGTCGGCGTCTGTGGGTCCGTCACCGGCAGCACTCGCTGCCGCAACCGATCGCTCCAGGGGCCGTGCGGCAGGCTGCGGCGCTGTAGGCTCCGGCTGCTGCGCCGCGGCTCGCACCGCCGGGGCGGCCAGCGCAGCGCTCGGCACCGTGTCGAACCCCAGCTCTTCTTCTGCCTCGAGCTGTGCTCGCGCGGCCCCCAGCAGGTGACGCAACTCTTCGGCGAGCTCGGGTGCCATGCTCATCGATCCGATGTTCCGTTCAGTGTCGCCCGCCCCGACGTTCAGGCTGGCGCACGCGACCGCCCTTACCTATCACAAAAACCGCGCTTGCCTTCTCGTGGTGCAACCCAAGCGCTTCGGCAGCTGATAGGCTGCTCTTTTACACTCCGGTTGACTTGTAAGCCCCGCGACTGCTAGCTTTTTTCGAAATTTTCTGGAGGACTTGCATCCGTGCCAGGTCAAGCGCGCGTCCTTGCCGCCGGGACATCCGACGTCGGTAGGAAGCGCACAACTAACGAAGACTCCTTTGCCCTCGTGGAGTCGGAACACCTCTATCTCGTCGCTGACGGGATGGGCGGGCACTCTTCCGGTGAGGTGGCCAGTCAACTGGCCATCAACACGATGAGTGAATTCTTCCAGGCTACGTCGGCCGATCCCGAAGCCACTTGGCCCTACAAGATGGACAAGACCCGGGGCTACGAAGAGAACCGCCTGGTCACCGGCGTGAAGCTGGCCAACCGGCGCATCTACGAGGCCGCCCAGCGCGAGCAGCGCTTGCACGGCATGGGCACCACCATGGTCTCGCTGCTGTGCTCGAGCGACCAGTGCCTCATCGGCCACGTCGGCGACTCACGCGTGTACCGGCTGCGCGGCAACGCCTTCGAGCAGCTCACCGAAGACCACTCCCTGCTCAACGACTACATGAAGATGAAGTCGATGACCCAGGACGAGATCGACAACTTCCCCCACAAGAACGTCATCGTTCGCGCGCTGGGCATGAAGGAAACGGTCAAGGTCGACGCCATCCTCGACACGCCTCAGCCCGGGGACATCTACGCGCTCTGCTCGGACGGCCTCTCCGGCCAGATCAGCAACGACGAGATCCGCGACCTGATCCTGAAGAACAAAGACTTGAAGGCCGCCTCGCAGGCGCTGGTCGACAAGGCCAACGAGAACGGTGGGCCGGACAACATCACCGTGGTCCTGGCGAAGTGGATGGGCTCGAGCTGAGAGCTCGGTAGCCGGCTTCAGTCGGCGAGCGCGACTGTGAGCCCGAGGAGATCGAGGATCGGCTTGTCGATGACGATGCCGGCGCGGCAGTCGTAGTTGGGCAGCTCTCAGCGCGTACCAGAACCGCGCTCGAGTCTCATCGCCAAGAACGTCACGACAACAACCTCTTCCGATTCGAGTACGTAGTAGATGGCGTACGGAAATCGCTTCAGAAAGGCGCGACGAATCCTGCCTTCATAGACCGGCGCGCTCTCTGGATGTTCGCAGACAAGAGCAAGGACTCTCTCGAACTCATCGAGTAAGTCGATCCACAGCGAGGAGCCAGGCTCCTCGTCTTGGTACCAACTGGCCGCGGCGTAAAGGTTCGCCTCGGCCTTGGGC
>JADGRE010000306.1 GCA_017881185.1 Pseudomonadota bacterium
CCATGGACCACCCGCATATCGAGAAGCTGAAGCTGGAGCACGAGCGCCTGAGCGCCGAGGGCTTTCGCGTGCTCGCGATCGCTACCAAGGACGGCGAGCCGCGCGGCACGGTGAAGGGCGACGCGACACCCTATGGCAAAGCGGACGAACGCGACCTCGTCCTCGAGGGCTACGTCGCGTTCCTCGACCCGCCGAAAGAGAGCGCCAAGACGGCGATCGCCGCACTTCAAGCTCACGGGGTCAGGGTCAAGGTCATTACCGGCGACAACGAGCTGGTCTCACGCAAGGTGTGCCAGGACGTCGGGCTCGCGGTGGACCGGGTGCTCTTGGGCGACGCGGTCGAGAAGCTGACCGACGAAGCGCTCGCCGCCGCCGCCGAGGACACGACCCTCTTCGCGCGCGTCTCGCCCGCGCACAAGCAACGCATCGTCAACGCACTCAGAGCGCGTAAGCACACCGTGGGCTTCATGGGTGACGGCATCAACGACGCTCCCGGTCTGCACGCTGCCGACGTCGGCATCAGCGTCGACAGCGCCGTCGACATCGCCAAAGAGTCTGCCGACATGATCCTGCTAGAGAAGTCACTGCTGGTGCTCGACGACGGGGTCATCGAGGGCCGCAAGGTCTTCTCGAACATCGTCAAGTACGTGCGCATGGGCGCGTCGAGCAACTTCGGCAACATGTTCAGCGTGCTCGGAGCGAGCATCTTCGTACCCTTCTTGCCCATGCGGCCGGTGCAGATCCTCGCCAACAACCTGCTCTACGACATCGGTCAGACCGCCATCCCGACCGACAACGTCGACCCCGATCGCCTGATGGCGCCGCGAGCCTGGGACATCAAGGAGCTCACCCGCTTCATCGCCTTCATCGGCCCCTGCTCATCTGTCTTCGATTACTCGACGTTTCTGCTCATGCTCTACGTGTTCGATTGCTTCAACGTTTCGACGCCGCTGACGGCGGCGCACAGCGCGAGCGTCTTTCAGACAGGCTGGTTCGTCGAGAGCCTGCTGACACAGACTCTCATCATCCACATCATCCGGACGAACAAGATCCCCTTCTTGCAGAGCCGTGCGTCTTGGTTCGTGACGCTGATGAGCGTGTTCATCGCGGTCGTCGGCGTCTCGATCCCGTTCTCTCCCTTGGGCCCGTATCTGGGGTTCACCAGGCTGCCCTCCCTGTATTGGCCGCTCCTCGGGCTCACGCTCGTTGGTTACATGGTGCTGACTCAAGGCGTGAAGATGTTCATTCTGTGGCGCAAGTGGATCTGAGCGCGCTGCCGCTGCCAGCGCCCACGCTCTCCACTACCTGCGCGGTGGGTGATGCGCGTATGCGCTTGTCGGTGGCGACGCCGCTGCCATACGCCTGCGGGCATGCAAATCAATAGGCGAGGCTGACGCTGATCGGCAAGTTGCGGTATGCTCGTGCCCGCATGGCGGCAGGGGTTCAGAGCTCACTCGTTGGACGGACCGTCGATGACAGTTATCGCATCGATGCGCTGCTTGGCGAGGGCGCCGTTGGCGCAGTCTACCGCGCAGTCGATCTTGCACGAACGCGAGCGCACGCGAGCCCTTGTTCGCTCACGCGGCGTGCTGTATCTCGATGGGTGATGCCGCGGTCTGAGCCACCGAGCTACGTGCCCGCGCTGGGCTTTCACTGGCTGACGCCCTACTACGACGCCGTGGTCGGTAAGACCCCAGCGCAGATGCCGTGACGCGCCACCCGCGGCCGCTGAGGCGTTCCAGTCATGGCTCGACTCTTGCTCTCTCCCTGTCTGGAGGAACCACCATGACGAAACCATTCAGCGAGTGGACCGTCTTGCCGCACGGCAAGCTGACACGGCTCGAAGACAACCTGCTTTCGGTCACCGGCGTGCTCCACATGCCGCCGATGGGCGACGTCGAACGACGCATGACGGTCGTGCGGCTCGGCGACGGCCGACTGATCGTGTACAGCGCCATCGCCCTCGATGAGTCAGAAATGCGCGCCATCGAGGCATTCGGAACGCCTACGTACCTGATTGTCCCGAGCGACATCCATCGCATGGACGCGAAGACCTGGAAGGATCGCTATCCCGCGCTGCGCGTGATCACGCCACCGTCGTCGCGCGAGAAGGTAGAGCAACTCGTTCACGTCGACGACACCTTCGTGAACTTCGCCGATCCGTCTGTTCACTTCGTCGTGCTGCCCGGCACCGCAGACAGAGAAGCCGCCTTGATCGTGGAGACGAGCCGTGGAACCACCCTGGTGCTGAACGACGTGATCTTCAATCTTGCCAATCGCCCAGGCCTCAGCGGCTGGTTGTTCAAGGCGATCGGCATGACGGGCGACGCGCCCCACGTTCCGCCCGTCATCAAACTACGCCTCATCGAGAACCAAGCCGCGCTGCGCGCGCAGCTCGATCTGTGGGCGCGACTGCCGCGCTTGCAACGCATGATCCTCTCGCACGGCAACATCGTCGAGAATGACGCAGCCGGCGTGCTTGCCCGCGTCGCCGCCGACTTGGCCGCCTGACTCACCGCGCACGGCGTGCGCGGCTGCTAACGAATCAGCGACGGAGAAGTGTCGCCGGCGAGGCCGATCTGCAACATGTTCACGACGCGGTCGAAGTGGATGTTGTAGTAGTCGTGGCCCACGTAGTAGCTGAAGTAGAAGGCTCTCCTCGGGTTGTCGTGGGTGCGGGTAACGTGGGTCATGTCGCAGCGACGGCTTGAAACACAGGGGTCTTCCTTAACTCTTCGCGACCAGCACCGTCGCCTTCAGGTGGCAGCCAACAAGCGCCAACAAGCGTCGACGGTGCGAGCGTCCGCGACCTTGACCGAGCGAACCTGCTTGGGCTACGCGCCGCTCGTGGCATGGTTCTCGCAACTGGCAGAGGCATGTCCACCATGTACGCCAAAGTCAAGATCGCAGGGCATCCAGTTCATCCGATGCTCGTCGCGTTCCCAATCACTTTCTACACCACCACGCTGGTCGCCTTCGTGATGTATGCGATGACCAATCACCTGACGTGGTGGCAGCTCGGTCTGCGCGCGAACGTCGCTGGCATCGCCACGGCCAGTCTCGCCGGACTCGCCGGCTTCATCGACTGGACTGGACTGCCCAGCGGTAGCGCGGCCAAGCAAACCGGGCGCAATCACATGTTGCTCAATCTCGGCTCGATGACGATGTTCGGGGCCAATCTGCTGGTTCAACGCGATCATTGGGTCGACGCCCGCAACGCGATGAGCGGCGCCACCATGCACATGCCTGGTTTCCAGCTGGCGATTGCGCTCTCGGCGCTGGGTGTGCTGCTGATGCTGAGCGCTGGCTTCCTCGGTTGGAAGCTCGTTCAGACCCATCACGTTGGCGTAGACCTCACCCTGGCTCAACAGCTCGGCGAGCCCGATGCGGCGAAGAAGCGCGCTTGACACGCAGCAACTGTCCCCAGTAGCGCGGGCGCACCCGCGTACGCGTGCATGGGACGATTTGGCGAGCGCCAGCACGTTCGCCTCACCGCTCGGCCTCAACATTCGTTTCAGTGGCTGCCGGCGTCGGTCACCGTGGTCGTGATGGTGGTGCAATGATTGGTGCAGTTGCCGTGGCGACGAAAGACCTCTACGACGGTCTGGACTCTCGCTCCCAAGAGAGTCACCGCGAGCCCAAGCGCGAACACGATGCGCATGCACACCGTCCCCCCGCGCCTCGGCTCCAATGGACGTTTCAGTTTCATGCCTTCGTCCATTTCACTGCGACCCTACGCAAGCATCGGGCCAGACCCAGCGACTGCGCTGACGACGCAGTCATCACGTGAGGCAAGCGCAGTGCGCGGTGCGAGAGGCAGTCACCCACCGCAAAGTTGTCTCGTGGGACGAATCGGCGTCGCCGGCACGGCTCTCCGAGCCTCAGCGGCGCGTCTTTCGGCCCGTGCGCGCGCTTGGTGAGCATCTTGCACAGGGGGTCAGTCATGCAATCCATGACAACCCAATCGAGTCTTTCCAAACGCGCTGCCGCGTGCCTTCTACTGTCGCTTGCCGCCGCTTGCGCACAGCCAAGCGAATCTGCGGACGGTGACGTGAGCGACGGTGGCGCGCCATCGTCCTCATCCGCCCTCTTCACGGCGGATCGCATCCAGCATGGCGCGCTTGCCGTGAAGCTTGGAACGGCGAGCAACTTTGCGATCCTTGCCAAGAGCGGCATCTCCACCGTGCCGCAGTCGGTGATCGTCGGAAACATCGGCGTGAGCCCCGCGGCCGCCACTTACATCACGGGCTTCGCGTTGATCGCGGCTCCGAGCAACGTCTACTCAACGAGCACGCAGGTACTTGGACGCGTCTACGCGGCCAACTACGCGGTGCCCACTCCGTCGGTGATGACCACGGCGATCAGTGACATGGAGCTGGCATTCACGGATGCGGCCGGGCGTGCGCCGACCGTCACCGAGCTGGGCGCTGGCAACATCGGGGGCAAGACTCTCGCACCGGGCGTCTACAAATGGAGCTCGGCGCTCCTGATTCCCTCCGACGTCACGCTCAGCGGTAAATCGACGGACATCTGGATCTTTCAGATCGCGCAGACTCTGACCGTGAGCAACGGCAAGCGTGTGCGGCTGAGCGGCGGTGCACTGCCCAAGAACGTCTTCTGGCAAGTCTCTGGCAAGGTGGTTCTGGGCACTACGGCGCATCTCGAGGGCATCGTGTTAGGCAAAACGGCCATCGTCCTGCAAACCGGTGCATCGGTCAGCGGCCGCTTGCTTGCGCAGACCGCGGTCACGCTCGACGCCAGCACCGTGGTCGCACCGACGACCATGTAAAGCCGAGTCTAGTACCCGTGCGCGCCGGCTGGACCTCTGCGACGCAGTGCTCCAGACCGGCGTTCATCCGTTGGCTTTGGCTGCGCCGCGGACGGTCCCGCGCAAACTGTCCCATCGGACAATTTGGAGCGGTCGATTGGGCCGGAATTAGGCGCTAAGTGCACACGGCGTGTGATTCCCGCTTGGTGAGTATCTTGCGTGGAGGGCTTGGCATGACCAACACACAGAAGATTGAGC
>JADGRE010000024.1 GCA_017881185.1 Pseudomonadota bacterium
CGCGAGAGCCGCGCCGACGCCTACGCCGAGTGTCATGCCGTCATCGACACGGGCGCCTTGTCGCCGCGTGCGATTGCCGAGCAGGTGATGCGGGTCGTCGCCGACGACGCGATCGTGGTCGCGCTCGGGCGTCGCAGCTATCGCGTGCAAGCGAGTGCGGGCGTGCGGCAGCGCGCGGTGGACTTCGCGCAGCAGCTCAAAGCCAGCTCGGTGCTGCTGGTCACCGACGTCAACATTGGTCCGCGTTGGGGCCGGCAGCTGGCTGCGCTGCTCGGCGCCAGTGGTCTGCGCGTGACCACCGTGGAGCTACCGGCCGGCGAGTCCGCCAAGACCATCGAGAGCGTGCGAGTGCTGTGGGACACGGCGCTCGGCGCCGGCGTCGATCGCGCGGGTCTCGTGCTGGGCGTGGGTGGGGGCGTCGTGGGCGATCTCGGTGGGTTCGCGGCGGCGACGCTGCTGCGCGGCATCCGTGTCGGTCACGTGCCGACCACGCTGCTCGCCATGGTGGATAGTGCAATCGGTGGCAAGACCGGGTTCGACACGCCCGTCGGCAAGAACCTGATCGGCGCCATCCATCAGCCGAGCTTCGTGCTCTCCGACACGGAGGTGCTGTCCACCTTGCCTGTCCAAGAGCGGCGTGCTGGGCTCGCCGAGGTCGTGAAGTCGGCGTGGCTCGACGGCGAGGCGGCGGTGGCTGCGCTCGAAGCAGACGTTGCGGGTCTGGTGAGCGGCGAGGGCGCAGAGACCTTGCGCGCCATCCGCATGGCCGCGCGACTCAAAGCGCGTGTGGTGTCTGCAGACGAGCGCGAGTCGGGGCAGCGCGCGCTGCTCAACTTGGGTCACACGCTCGGTCATGCCATCGAGAGCTCGCTCGGCTACGAGGGCATGCGGCATGGCGAGGCCGTGTCGCTCGGCATGGTGGCTGCGTTTCGCGTGGCGCTGCGCTTGGGCCGTGCCGACGCGCAGCAGGGCGAGCGGGCGCAGCGCCTCTTGGGACAGCTTGGTTTGCCGGTCGACGTGGATCGTCATCTCACGCCGCACGTGCTGTCGTTCCTCGGCTCCGACAAGAAGCGCACTCGCGACACCATCGGCTACGTGGTGCCCGGCGTACCCGGCCAGGTGGAGCAGGTTTCTTTGCCTGTGGAGCAACTCAAGTCGTTGTTTCTCGGCACGTAGGCGTCACACGCACAGTCGCAAATTTGTGAGCTTCGGCGCGGGCAGGTACGATCTTAACTCGATGTACCGATCTCTCGGGAGGCTGGCAATGCGCGGCGTTTCGGTTCTGACCTTCCTATCGTTCCTATTGGGGCTGTCAGCCTGTGCTCCGGCGGGTACGTCGGCGTACGTGAGCTTCAACATTCCTCCGGACGGGAGCTGCACGGTTACGCCCGTGGTCACCGGCGGCAAGTTCATCCCGGAGGGTCAGTTCGACATCTCGGGCAAGCCGCCGAACGACCACGTGTTCTGCGATACGCCGTACTACGTGAACCTGCTGGTCAACAGCAACCTGCGCGCCAACAAAGACACCACGCTCGGCCGCGCGGAGCCGAACGTGCTGCAGATCACCAGCGCGGAAGTGCGGCTGATGGACATCAACCACGCGACGATGACTTTCAAGAACGTCAAGCCGGCGCTGCCCAATCCGTTCCTGGTGGTGGCTAACAATTCGTTGCCCCCGTCGCAGGGTGGCGACCCCACGGTCGGCATCGCGAACGTGCGCGCCATCCCCACCGACTACGCCCACCACCTCAGTCCGTTCATCGACAAGGAGATCCTGGTCGAGATCCAGCTCTTCGGCACCACGATCGGCAACGAGGATATCGACTTCAAGCCGTTCACGTACCCCGTGCGCATCTGCGACGGGTGTCTGCTGCGGTGCTTGGGCAAGGACGTAACCGGCCACATGCTCACGCCCGCCGACTTCTACGGTAGCGAGTGCCCCGACAACGCGGGTGCCGACGGTCGCTACTGCATCGACCCCAACTGCTGAGCGCGACGCATGTTGTTACAGCACCTGAGCCAAGAGGCCCAGGTAGGCTTCGGACAGCGCGGTGCGCGCGACTTCGCTGAACGCCGCCGAGTTCGTGCACGCATCACGGAAGCCTGTCTCGGTGTGGATGTCGATGGTGCGTAGCGCTGGCTCGAGGGCAGTAAGCGCCTCGAGCGCCTCGGCAGCGTTGCTCAGCACGAGCAGCCCCGCTCGGTGCGCCGCCAGCCCGGCGCGGTGGCGCAGGGCCTCGTAGTCCAGCGCTGGCCACTGTGCGTCGATCACTTCGCGCATCTGCGCCTGCGTGCGCATCGGCACGCTGTGCCAGAGCGCCGAGGCCAGCTCCTTGGCGGCGCGATCGAGCTGTTCGGCCGAACCTGTCGGGCCAAACGCGCCGAGCATGCCGGCGATCAAGTCGCGGCCGTCTTGTTCGGGTAGCACGCACAAGAGTGCGTTCTCGGGTTGCGCCCAGACCAGACACTGGGCGATGCGATAGGTGAGCGCCGGCAGCTCGGTGAGATCGGCACGCGCGATGATCGAAGGCGGGTAGGTGGGCACCACGGTGAGCGCGGGTGTCGCTTTGGGTTTCAGGTACAGCGGTGTGTCGGCGTAGTCGAGGAGAAGAGCGGCGCGCGCGTAGGCGGCGGCGACCGGTCCGTCGCTGCTCGGGGTGACTCGCTGACGCACCGACACATCGTAGGCCTCCAGCGTGCGGCGGAAGCGCGGGATGGTGCGCGCGCTCTCCCACAGGAGCGCGAGCAGGCGGCGAACCGGTTCGGCGCGCCCGCCGGCCTCGATGAGCTCGCGCGCCTCGCCCTCGCGAAACAGGCGCGGGTGCAGCGGCGGGTGAGTGGGTGCCGCGATGCTGCGGTCGAACACCGACAGGAGCTCGGCCGTGCCCGTGGCCTCGGCCAGCGCGTGTTGTGCGAGCGCTCCGGCGTGCAGTTGCCGCAGCTCGCCTGTGCGCGACGGGTCGGAGCGAACCAGTTGCCCGAGCAGGAAGTGGGCTTCGGCTGCACGCTCTGGCTCGGCGCCAAGCAGCACGACCAGCTGTTCGAGCGCGCGCACGTCGCCATTCTCGGCGGCCGTGCGCAGCTGCTGCTCGGGGATCGAGAGCGTAGGCGTCGGCTCGCTCGGTCGCACGCGCAGAGGAGGCTCGCTGTGCCGCGCCCGCGGAGCTGCAGCTGTCGGCGGCGGTGGCACCGAGGGTGGATGCGTCTCTTGCGGCGACACAGGCGGCGACACAGGCGGCGACACAGGCGGCGGCACAGCAGCTGTCGGCGGCGCAGGCGGCTGTGGAGGCTCGGCGTCGGGCGCGGGGGGAGGTGGCATGATGGCCGGGGTCGCTGTCGGCGTGGCGACCGCGGGTGCAGCCACCGGCTCGAGCCGGGCTTGCAACGCCAAGACCTCCGCGTGTTGCGGCGCAGCTTCGAGCGCGGCATGCAGCGTGGCGAGCGCTTCGGGTTTTCGGTCGGTTTCTAGCAGCGCGTCCGCCATGGTGACGAGCGCGGCCACGCGCACCTCGATCGGCAATGCGGCACCGAAGTCGTCGCCCAGCGCTGGCGAGAGCGTACGCACGGCAGCGGCGGGGTCGGCGCGCTCGCTGATGTGCAGGCGTGCCGTGTGCAACAGCAGCTCTGCTTTGGCCTCGGCGTCCCAGGCCTTGTCGGCGCGCTGTTCCCACGCTGCGCCGAGCGCAGCCAGTGCTTGCTGCTGCGCCGCGCGGTCTCGCAGGCCCATGCGGTGCGCGGCGTCGAGCAATTGCGCATCGAGCTCGCCCACGCGCGCGAGCTCGTCGGCTTTCATCAGCAGGGCGAAACCGCGCGCCGGGTCGTCCATCTCGTTGCGCGCGACGCGAGCGGCCTCGCACAGCAGCGCGAAGCGGCCTTCTTGATCGCCCAAGGTGCCGGCCAGTGATTCCTGCGCGTCGATCAGTGGCCCAAGCTGATTGGTGGCGCGCGCCACGCGTTCAATCGCCTTGTATGCGACGCCAGCGCCCTTGGAGAGCTCGAACGCTTGCGCATAGTGGGCGAGCGCTTCGTCGGGCACGCCGGAGCGCTCGAGCCAGCGCCCGGCGCGATAGTGCAGCGCGCGCTGTCCGTGCGGACCGATAGCAGCGGCGATGAGCGTGTCGTACACCGCGAGCGCGGCGTCGCGATTGGCGGTGGGCAGCGTGAGGCGTTCGACCATCAGCAAGAGCTCGCCCACGGCAGGGAAGCGACGGGCACCCTCGGAAGCGAGCGTCAACGCGAGCTCGGCGTCGCTCAAGTCGGTCTCGGCCTTGCGCGCGATCCACAGGTGCACGGTGCCGCCCGCGTCCTCGGGCAGCTCGGTGGCCAAGGCTCGCGCTTGGTCGATGGCCCAGCGCGGCTCGCCGAGGCTGAACAGCGCACCGAGCGCGGTCAGCAAGCCCTCGCGATCACCGGCGCTCTCCAGCATGAGCGCCTTTACGTACGCGACTGCGCGCGGCGCATCGTTCGCTTGGTGCGCAGCCGCCACGAGATCCAGTAGCAGCTGACGCCGCGCCGCCGGGTCGGGCTTGCTCTCGAGCGACAACGATAACACGGTGAGCAGGCGGGTGGTGTCGCCGCTCTGGGCGAACAAGCTCGCGAGGCCCTCGAGCGCATCGTTGCAGCGAGTGTCCACGGCGAGTGCCCGCAGCAGCGCCCGCACCTGGCCGACGCGGTCGGCATGTGACCCGTGGTGTTCCGCCAGCGTGAGCAAGTGCTCCACGCGCGGCGCGCCCGTCACGGCGCTCGCTGCGCGCTCGAGCGCACCGGCGATCAGCGTCGCGTCGCGCGCAGCACGCGCCAGTGCCACAGCTTGGTCGGCGTACTGCGCATCGGTCCGGCCGAGCTCGTCCATCACGCGCTGGGCGAGTCGCGCGGCTTCGGCATGCGCGGACAGCTCGTGCAGGCGGCCGACGGCGTCTTTGACGCGAGCGACGACCAGTGGTCCGCCAGCGTCGCGCAGCAGCGCTTCGGCTTCCTCCAGGATCGGTGCCGGATCGTTCTGCGTGAGGTGGTATGCGAGCGCCGACAGGCGCGGCTCCGGCAACAGCGGCAACAGCTCGCTGTAGTCGCGCAGCACCTCGAGCTCGGTCGCGAAGTCGCCCGCGGCGCGCGCGGCGTCGGCGAGGGCAGAGAGCAAGGCCGGTAGCTCGCCGAGCAACCTGCGGGCTTCACGCAGTCGCGACACTGCGCGCCTGGGTTCCATGCGGTGGGCGTGGCGCAAGAGAATGATGGCGGCGTCGGCGGCGCTCTGGTCCGAGGCCAGTGCGGAGTCGGCGCTGGTGACCGCGGCGTCGTAGTCGCCGATGTTCTCGAGGTGTCGCGCCAGCGCGACCAGTGCCCGGCCTTGCGCTCGGCCCGCGGGTGTGGCGCGTGCCCGCAGCGACAGGGCGTCGCGCGTGAGCGTGGGGTCGCGCAACGCGGCACTCGCGCGCCGCAGCCGCGCCAGGCTCATGGCGTGCGTGGGATCGATGGCCAGCGCCTGGGCCGTGGCTGCCGCCACCGCGCGCGGGTCGTCACGCCGCACATGATGCGCCGCCAACGCGGACCACAGACTCACGGTCTCGGTCGGATCGCTCGCGGTGCCCAGGCGCGCCTCCAGCTCCGCGACGCGTGCGTCGTCGCCGTTCGCCAGAGCGGGCAGCTCGGCGCGTGTGCCGCCGGCCCGCACCAGCAACTCGGCCGGCCGTGCCAGCGTGGGGTTGCGCTGCAATGCACGCGCCAGGAAGGCCAGCGCCGTGGCGCGTTCACCTTCGATGCCCAGCGCGACCTCGCCCGCGCGCGCCAGCCACACCGGAGCCTGCTCGTGGGGACAGCGCAACGCGACCGACTCGAGCACCGCGAGCTGATCGGCGTGTTGACCGGTCTCGCTCAAGTCCTCGTCGAGCGGCGCATAGATGAGGTCGAAGCCTGGCTCTTCGTCGAACACTTCGATGAGCAGCTCGGCCGCGAGATCGCGGCGCCCGTTGCCCACTGCGCGCTGCGCGGCTGCCAGTCGGATGCGTCGTCGCTGCTCGGGCTGTTCCAGGTTACGCGCGGTTTCGGCGACGACGGCGATGCCCGCTTCGGGATGATCGAGCTCGGCGAGCACGGTGGCGTACTCCTCGGCCAGCATGGCGTCGGCGGGGTTCCAGGCATACGCGAGCCCGTAGAGCACGGCTGCACGCCGCTTGTCGTGCTCGACCCAAGCCAACGCGGCGAGCCGCGCGTGCGCAACGGCCACAGGCAAGTTGTCGCGCTCGGCCAGTAGGTGGGCGAGCGCTTCGTGTGCTTGTGGGTGACTCGGATCTTCGGCGGCGGCTTCCGACAACGCTTCGATGCAGCCCTCGAGGTCGTCGGTGGCGCGGTAGATGTCGGCCAGCAAGCGATACGCTGCGGCGCGCTCGACGGAGATGGGGCTCGCGGCGACGGCGGCGCGCGCATAGGCAATCGCGAGCTCTGGCTGACCCAGGTAAGAGCAGTGCAGCGCCGCGTCTTGCAACACCTGCGGGTCGCTCGGATCGGCAGCTGCCGCTTCACGCAGCGCGCGACAGGCTTCTTCGAGCGAGCCCATGCGGCTTTGCCACAGACGCGCCAGCTCCACGAAGGCCCGCGCGCGCTCGGGCCCGGGCGCATGGCGTGCTTCGAGCGCCGCGATGCGCAGCTCGACCTCGCGCAACGGGTCGTGCAATGGCGTGGGGTTCGCCACTGCGGCCGTCAGCTCCACGCGCGGGATCGACTCGATGGGAACACCATCGGCCCCGGGATCGAGGCGCACGCGTGGTGCGCGCGGCGGCAGTGACGGTCGCATGCTCAGCACCACGCCAGGCGAGGGCGGTGCTTCGGGCATCACCGACAGCCGCGGTGCCGGTGGCGGCAAGGTGCCGGTGCGAGACTGCGGCCGCGCACCCGGCGTGCCCGGCGCTTGCAGGCGCAGCACACCCGCACCGACGAGCGCTGCGAGTTGCGGTGCGCACGCTGGGTAGCGCGCGAGCATCGCCGAGACCACGGGCCGTTCGCTGGTTTCACCGAGTGCGGCCCAGCGCTTGGCCTCTTCAGTGGAGGGTCCATCCACCCACTGCAAGCGGTGGTTCAGGCGCACGCCCACCGCGCTGGCGGCGCCATCGACTGCCAGCCGCGTCAGCGCATCGAGCAGCAGCGTCGGCAAGCGCGCAGTAGTGGCGGGTGGAGCGCCGCGCAGTGGCGTGTCGTCCAGCATCGGCATGGCCTCGCCCTGTTCGGCGGCGCGACGTAGCGCGCGCACGAAGCGGTCGAGCCACAACGCGCGCTTCAAGTTCTTGTGCTCGGTCTTGGTGAGCAGACCGAGCGTGATCCAGTCGTCGTCCGAGAGCTCGGAACCCTGGTCACGGTGCGTGCGCACTTCGTGCAGGCGCTCGGGCGTGACGCGTCCAGAGGCGATGAGGAACTCTGCGAAGTCGGGATCGCCGGCCACCGGCTCGACGTCGCAGACTTCACCCGCAGCCAGCTGCAAGCGCTGACCTGCCAGCACGACACCGCCGTCGTGCCGGCGTTCCGCGAGCTTGAGCAGAAGCGAAGCGACGGGACTCACGTCCAGCGGCGGAGCGTCCATGGATGCGCGCAGGATACCAGGCGCCCCACGGGAACCATATAGCTGGTGTGCTCAGCGCAGCTCGAGCGTGAAGGGCAAGGCCGCGAACGGACCCGGCTTGCCATCGAGCAACGCTGTCGCCACGGGCGCATTCGCCGCCGCCGGCAGCAGCGCACGCAGTCCCTGCACGCCGAGGCTGCGCGCGCTCTCCCCCGAGACGAGGTGCGCCACGCGATCGAGCAGCCCGCGCCGATGCGGCCAGACCTCGACCGGTGAGTCCGCGCCGAGGCCGCCCTTGGCACGGGCACGCGCCAGCGCTTGGACGAGCCCACCTTCGGTGTCGACGAGACCGCCGACTTTGGCGCGGTGTCCGCTCATGATCCGGCCCTGCGCGACGGCATCGAGTCGTTCGCCTTGCAGCTTACGGCCCGCGGTAACACGCGCGAGGAAGGTGTCGTAGGTGCTCTGCAGCGCCTGCTGCAGCGCGGCCCGTTCACTGTCGCTGAAGCGTTGGGCCGGGCTGCTCCAGGCTGCATTGCGGCCGCGGCTGAGCACCGTGACGTGCACCCCCAAGCGCTGCGCCAGCTGCTCGCCCACGATCTTCCCGCCCACCACGCCGATCGAACCGACCAGGCTCGTGGGCTGCGCGAAGATCTCGGTGCCGGCGCAAGCCACGTAGTATCCGCCCGATGCGGCCATGTCGCCGATGCTCACGATCACCGGCTTGCGGTGCGCGACGCGCGCGACGGCATGCCACATCTTGTCGCTGGCCAGCGCCGAACCGCCCGGAGATTGAATGCGCAGCACCAGCGCGCGCACGGCGCTGTCGTCCGCAAAGCGCCGCATGGCTTTCACGAACGGTCCGGCGCTGGCCGCCGAGTCCGAGTCTTCGTCGCCATCGCTGATCGTGCCGGTGAGGTACGCGAGCGCGAGATGTGGCGCGTGCGAGCGCTCTTCTTCGGCCTCGGAGCTGGTGAGTGTCTTGAGCAAGTCGAGCACGCTCGTGTGTTCGGCCTCCCGACGATCGGGCATCTTCACCACGCGCTCGGCCTTCGCGCTCTGCTTGGCTGCGGCACGCGCTTCGTCGTCGAAGCCGATGGCGTCGATCAAGTGCAGAGCAAGCGCGCGTTGCGGGGTCTGTGGCCCTTCGTCGATCGCGCGTTGCAAGTCGGCGGCCGGCAGCGAGCGTCCACGGGCCACGGCGGTCGTCAGCTCGGCCTGCAGGTCGTCGAGCAGTGCGTTCATGGTTTCACGCACTTCGTCGGGCATGTCCGCGCGCGTGAAGAGGTCGGCGGCGCCTTTGAACCGGCCCACCTGCATGACCTCCGCGTGCAGACCGAGCATCTCGAGCAGGTCGCGTGCGTAGACCACTTCTGCATGCACACCCACGAGGCTCAGCGTGCCGGTCGGTGTCATGGTGATGCGATCACAGACCTGGGCCAGCAAGGCATAGCCCACGTTGTCGGTGTTCTCGAAGTAGCAGTGCACGGGCTTCTTCGCGCTACGGACTTCGAGCAACGCCTCGCGCAGCTCGGCCTGGCGTGCCCAGCCGGAGCCGAGGTCGCCCAGGTGCAAGAGCAAGCCCGTGACCTTGTCGTTCTTGGCAAGCGCAGCGATCTGTTCGAGTAACTCGCGCTGCGAGTAGCGCGGCGCACCGAGCAGCTGCGCACCGGGGTCTTCGGGTGGCGCCGACTGGAGCACCAGCTCGCGCAGCTCCTTGTGTGGCGTGGCGTTGGGGTTGCCAGCGCACGCGCCGGCAGGCGCGAGCGAGGCCAGCGAGGCCAGCGAGGCCAGGCAGCACAGCAGCGGTAGTCGAGCGAGCATGCCCGCAGCCTACACCGAGAGCCGGTGTGGCGCTGCCCTGGTGGTAGCTCGACCGCTGGCTCAGCGACCGGAGTGAGCGCTGCCGAGCTGTTCGTTGAGCCGATCGATTTGGGTGCGCGCGATGTTGGCTTGCGCTCCGCTCGGCTCGTGCGACAGGTAGCTCTGGTACGCTCTGAGCGCTTCGCGCAGCTTGCCCATGCGGCGGTACGCGTCGCCCAGCCCGATGAACGCCTCAGAGTTGCCCGCGCGCGTTGCAGGCAGGAAATGCTCGATCGCCAGCGCTGGCCGGCCCTTTTCGAGCGCGACGTAGCCCAGCCCGGTATGTGCCGACGCGGACATCGGGTGCACGAACAACGCTTGCTCGAACAGCCGTTGCGCCGTGGTGACTTCGCCTCGCTCGAGCATGGCCTTGCCGCGCGCGATGTACGCCTCGTAGGTCATGGGCTCGTTGAGCTCGGCCGCCGCGGCGGCCTTCCTCGCCGCTGCTGCGCTGCTGCCCGCGTCGGTGCCTGCGTCGCTGCCGCTCGCGCTCGCTGCCGGTCGATCGAGCTCCTGCTCCACCGCGGCGATGCCGGGATGGCTGCGATCGCGCATGGCCACTGCATTCAGATGATAGCGCGCGCCGGCGGCGTCAGCGTCGGCCACGAGCGCGCGCGCCAGCAGCAAGCGTGTGCGGATGCACTCGGGTTCTTGCGCGACGGCCTGCGACGCGAGCTTGAGTCCGGCGCGCAGGTCGCCGCCGGCTTCATCGACCGCGAGCAACGCCGCGACCCGCAGGGTCTCGGCGCTCGCGACACTTTCGGTGGCCCGTGCCCGATCCAGCTCGGAGCGTGCCGCAACGAGGTTGCCCGTCAGCCGCAACGCGTCGGCCAGCGCCACCTCGGCTTCTTCGTTGCCCGGATTCTTGCGGGCGGCCGTCTCACCATAGCGCTTGGCTTGCTCCGCAAGCTGTCGCTGCTCTTTGTCGAGCGCCAAGGCTTCGGAGTGGCGGTCGAGATCTTTGCTGGTGTTGCCGGCAGCGCCCAACGTCTTGCCCTTCCACACCAGCTCTTGCGCCCACACGGCGTAGACGCGCGAGACCGAGCTCAAGATGTGTGGGTCGCTCTCGTGGAACGCCAGCGCCTTGACGTACTCGGTGATGGCATCTTGAAAGTGTTGAATGCGATGCGTCGCGAACGCGGCGTCGCCGCGCGCCACGAACTCCGCCGTGGGATCTTGTTGCGCTGCCGGATGCATGCGCTGCTGCATGGTTGGCCACAGCAACCAGCCGCCAATGGCGGCGCAGGCGCCAAGCACGAGCAGCGCCCACACCCACGACAGCGAGCGCGGCGTGCGCTGGCTAGGCGTGGAGGCTTCACGCGCTGCCGCCGTTGGGCGTGCAGGTGCAGGTTCGCTCGTCACTGCGCGCAAGCGCGAGGTCGCGGCTGCATCGAGTTCGCTGCCTGCGCCGCTGGGGGGAGCGGCAGCTGCGGTGCCAGCGTCCGACTCGTGCAACGCGCCGGCGCGTCCGCGTCCTTCGACATCGACCTCACCGCCGAGCGACTCGAAGCGCAGCGGTTGGCGCGGCGTGTTGATGCGCGCGCGACCTGCTGCTGGTGGCTCCGGTGGGCCCGACGGGCCCGATGGCGCAGCTGGCGCAGTCGGCGTGGGCGGCGGCACCGAGCCGACACCGCGCGGCAGCGTGGGTTGCGGTGGCGGTGGCGGTGGGTTGCTCGCCCGCAGGCCCAGCTCCGGCACCGTGGCGCGCCTGCGCCGCTGCGCGGGACGATCGGAACCCGGGAAGAAGTCCCTCAGCTCTTCGATCTCGCCGAGCTTCTTCCAGGCCTTGCCGGTGCGCGACACTTCGTCGTCACGCGCGAAGGCGGCTTCGCCGATCAGGCGGGTGAGATCCGCCAGCGAGCCCAGGCGATGAATCGAGCCGTCACCGCGGCGCACCGTCCACGGGTGTTTCTCTTGCGTCGATTCGACCGGCGCCTGCGGCTTGTAGACCTTGAAGAGATGACCACACTGCGTGCACTTGACCGTCGTACCGCGCGTCGAGACCAGAGCCTCCTCGAACTCGTAGTCGGTTCCACATCGGTCGCAGGTGACATCCATCGGACTTTGTGCGGCGTGGATCGTGCGCGTTCGGTCGCATCGGGTCAATCGTTTCCGGCGCCGAGGTGCGCTGGTGTGGGCGCATGCCCGCTGACGATCGGTTATGCTCGCCGCATGGAAGATCCGCAGTCGAAACCGGCCTTTTTGCGCTGGTCCCCGGGTGTGCCGCTCGGCTCGGTCGTAGAGCACACCTTGCTGTCGGCCACGGCCACGCGCGCGATGGTCGAACGACACTGCGCCGAGGCCCGCACCCACGCGCTCTTCGCGGTGTGCGTGAACCCGGTGCACGTCGTGCGCTGCGCCAACTTGCTCGTGCAAACGCCGGTGCGGCTGGTCAGCGTCGTGGGCTTTCCCCTGGGCGCGAGCGCGCGTCTGGCGAAAGCCTACGAGTGCGAGCTCGCGGTGAACGACGGCGCGCAGGAGATCGACATGGTGGTCTATCTGGGCGCGCTCAAGGCCGGCGACCGACACGCGGTGCGCGAGGACATCGAAGCGGTGGTTCAAGCTGCGGCGGGACGCCCGGTCAAGGTGATCCTCGAGACCAGCGCGCTGAACGACGGCGAAAAGCGCCTGGGTTGTGCGCTCGCGGAAGAGGCGGGCGCCAGCTTCGTGAAGACCTCCACGGGTTTCGGTGCCGGGGGTGCGACCGTGGCCGACGTGCGCCTCTTGCGCGAAGTCGTCGGCGACCGCCTCGGCGTCAAGGCCTCGGGCGGCATCCGCGATCTCACGTTTGCACACGCCTTGCTCGAAGCAGGCGCCGATCGCATCGGCACGAGCGTCGGCGTGGCTCTGGTCACGGCCACATAGACGCTTGCGGCAGCCGTGGCTCGCTCCTATGTTGGGGCCATGCCGATTCCCTTGGTGTCCGAACAAGACTTCGAGCGCGAAGTCCTGCGTTCCGGCTTGCCCGTGTTGGTCGACCTCTATGCCGACTGGTGCCAGCCCTGCAAACAGCTGACGCCCATCTTGGAGCAGGTGGCGAGCGAGCTGTCGGGCAAGCTCAAAATCGTGCGCGTCGACATCGAGAAGAGTCAGCTGCTGGCGCGCTCGTTCCGAGTGCAGTCCATCCCCATGCTCGTGCTCATCGCGCAAGGGCGCCCGGTCGATCAGATCGTCGGCTTGGTCGACAAGCAGACCATCTTGCAGCTGGTGCAACCGGTGCTGCCGGCTGCCGCCGACGAAGTGTTGCCCAAGGATCTCGCGCAGCTCTTGCTGGCGCGCCACGTCGTGCCGGTCGACGTACGTGATGCCTCCGCATATGCGCGCTACCGCATCCCAGGCGCCGTACACATCGCCAAGGAAGACGCCATGACCCGACTGGAAGAGCTCGCGCCCACCGATGGTCGCTTGCGGGTGCTCTACGGTCGCTCCACCGACGACGCCAAAGAGCTTGCGGAGAAGGTGCGCGCTGCAGGCGTCGAAGTCGCGTTTCTCGTGGGCGGCTTTCTACACTGGGAAGCCGACGGCCTCGAAGTGGAGCGCGGCGCTTGAAGAAGCAGAAGCTGCCTACGCTCGCCGGAGGCAAGCACGCGCGTTCGTCGAGCTCACGGGTGTCGTTCGCGCCGCCGGTCGAGCGCTTGGCTGCGCCGCGCTTCGTCGTGGCCGTGGTGCCGGGCGTGCGTGGCTCGCTGCCGGCGCAGTTCGCGGTGCAGCTGGTGGCGGCGCTTGCGGCCGAGGGCGCGCCGGTGTCAGCGCTGGTCAGCCACGACGAGCTCATCAGTGCGCTCGATGCCGAGATCGCGCTGGGGCAGTTGCTCGCCGCGGGCGCGCAGCAGAGCACGCGGGTGCGTGCCGACGCACCAGACTCGCGCGCCGAGCTGGCGAAGGCGCTCTCGCACATGCCTGCCGATCACCTGGTGGTCGCGCTCGGGCAGGCGCTGCCGCTCGCGTACCGACCGGCATTCTCCGTTTTGGTGACGGGTCCGCACCCGCCGGTATCGTCCGATGCCGTGGCCGCCGATCTCGTGCTGGCCACGCCCGGTGAGCGCCTCGCGACCGATCTCGCGCACGTGCTCGCTGGCCGCTTTCGTCGCGAGGCGTCCAGCAGCAGCGCTTGACACCGCAGCCTGCACAAGCCACGCGACGCACGGGAACTTCCCCAGTTCAAAGCACTTGTTCGGGCCCGTTCGACCGGTTAGGTTCGAGCCCACATCACCCAATGACCCCGGCGCAGACCATGAGCGATCAGAGTGCGTTTTCCCCCGGTCTGGCCAACGTACCAGCAGCCGAGTCGAGCGTTTGCTACCTCGACGGAAGCATCGGCAAGCTGCAGTACCGCGGCTATCCCATCGAAGTCCTGAGCGAGAAGAGCAGCTTCGAAGAAGTGGCGTTCTTGCTGCTCTTCGGGCACCTGCCCAAGCGCGCCGAGCTCGAGACCTTCGACCGCGAGCTGCGCCGGGCGCGCACCATCAAGTTCCGCATCATCGACATGCTGAAGCTGTTGCCCGAGAGTGGCCACCCGATGGACGCCCTGAGTGCAGCTGTCGCCGCCATGGGCATGTTCTACCCGGGCGATCACGTCCACGATCCAAAGTTCCGACGCGAGTGCGCAGTGCGCTTGGTTGCGAACCTCCCCACGGTCGTAGCCGCGTGGGAGCGCATTCGCAACGGCGACGACCCGATCCGGGCGCGTCCCGACCTCGGCCATGCTGCGAACTTCCTCTACATGCTCAGCGGTGAAGAGCCCGAGCCCCTCGTCGCGCGCACCATGGACGTCGCGATGATCCTGCACGCCGAGCACCAGATGAACGCCTCCACCTTCAGCGCGCGCGTCACCGGCTCGGCACTTGCCGACCCGTACGCAGTGGTTTCCGCTGCGGTGGGCACGCTCTCGGGCCCGCTGCACGGCGGCGCCAACGAAGAAGTGCTGAAGATGCTGCGTACGATCCCGGACAACAAAGCGTCCACCATACGTGCCTGGGCGGAAGATCGCTTGGCGCGCAAGGAGAAGATCAGCGGCTTCGGTCATCGCGAGTACAAGGTCAAAGATCCGCGCGCCACCATCTTGCAGAAGCTCTCGCAGCGCGTCTTCGAGAAGTACGGCAACACGCCCATCTACGATATCGCGACCGAGCTCGAGCGGCAGATGGCGGAGCTGGTGGGCAGCAAGGGCATCTACCCGAACGTCGATTTCTACAGCGGCATCCTCTACGAGAAGATGGGCATCGCGACCGATCTGTTCACGCCGATCTTCGCGATCGCGCGCGTCTCCGGTTGGCTCGCGCACTTGCTCGAGCAGCTGCAGAACAACCGCATCTTCCGACCGAGCCAGGTGTGGACCGGCCAGGCCGATCGCGAATTCGTAGCGCTCGACCGCCGGTAAGCTGCAACGCTAGCGGTCAGTGTGCATGTTCGACCGGGGCGTATGGCGCACCTGGTGCGCTTGGCGACGGCAGCTTTCCGTCGTGCAGCGGCATGTGCCAGATCAGCTTGTCCTTGATGCCGGCGCTCGTGTAGACCCGCAGATCCTTGTCGACCATCACCACTTCCATGGGTGGGCCGGGCGCGTCTTTGAGCTTTTTCAAGGTCTTCTCCGCGCCCATGATGAACATGGCGGTGTCGACCGCGTCGCCGTAGAAGCCCGAGGGGCAAACGACAGTGACCGAAGTGGTGTGCCGGACCGGCAAGCCGGTGTGCAGGTCGATGATGTGGTGCCAACGCTCGCCGTCCTTGAAGAACGCGTGCTCGTAGTCGCCGGAGGTGGAGATCGACGCATTCTCGAGCTCGAGGAACGCGAAGTAGTCGTCCATGCGCGGGTGCTGGATGCCCACGCGCCAGGCGCGGTTGCCCTTCTTGCCGTGTACGAGCACCTGCCCGCCGCCGAAGATCATGTAGTTGGCGAGGCCAGCCTTTTGCAGAATCTCCGCCGCGCGATCGAGCGCGTAGCCCTTGGCGATGCCGCCGAGCCCCAGGCGCATGCCCTTGCGCTTGAGGTACACGGTCTGCGCTTTGTCGTCGATGACGATGTCTTGATAGCGGATCAGCGGCAGGCGTTCTTTCAGCTCTTGCGCCGTGGGCACCCGCTCTTTGCCGGGCTGGAAGGTGTAGAGGTCGTGCAGCGCGGCCCACGAGAGATCGAAGGCGCCGTCGCTCCAGCGCGAGGTCTCGTTGCCCACCTTGATGTTGATCAGCGTGTCGGGGCCGACATGCACCGGATGCAGGCCGGCGGCTTGATTGATCTGCGAAACCTCGCTGTCGTCGCGCCACTCGGAGAGCACGACCGACAAGCGTTGCATCTCGGCCAGCGCGGCCTCGATCGGCGGGGCGGCTTTGGCCTCGGTCTCGCCGACGACCAGGATCTTGATGATGGTGCCCATCATCTCGGTGGTGCGCTCCACCTTGAGCAGGGTGTCTTGCGCGGGCGCAGGCGTGGGCGCAAGCGTGGGCGCAGTTACAGGCGCGGCCACTGGGGCAGGAGGCTTCGCGGGTGCTGGGGTAGCTCCACCCGCCTCGGCGCGTGTGTGACACGCGCATAGCCACGCGACACACAGCACAGCCGCCAGCGCCGCGACAGTCGAGATACGCCGGGTGGTGCTCGCAGGCTTGGGCATGTGGAGGCCGATCGCGACGAAGCCCGCTGCGGTAGTGCGAGCGGCGGCGCTATGGTAAACGGAACGACCCCTGCGTGCCATGCCAGCGGCCCACATGAAGACGCGTCTGACGGCGGCGCTGCTGTGCGTCGGATGCCTGCTTGCGTGGCTCGGCGGCTTCAGCGTGGCTGCCCCGACCAAGGCTCACGCCATCGGCGAGCGCTCGCTGGTGGACTTGCGCTCGCTCGACTACACGGGGCGCAACCCGGCGTTGCGGCCGACGGCGATGCAGCGCCTGGCCTGGGAAGTGCGGGGGCGCACCAGCGTCGACACCAAGCTCGAGCCCACGCGCGTGCGCTTGTCCGATCCCTCGCTGTTCGAGACGCCGCTCTTGTACTGGAACGGCGATCAAGCGTTCCCGCCGCTGAGTGAGCCCGAGCTTCAGGGGCTGCGGCGCTTCGTGGAGTTCGGCGGCTTCGTCATCATCGACGACGCCGCGCCCGACCAAGCGGGCTTCGATGCTTCGGTGCGTCGCGAGCTCGCGCGCGCGTTTGGCTCGGCCGCGCTGGTGCGCTTGCCGCAGGAGCACGTGGTGTACCGCTCGTTCTACTTGGTGTCGCGGCCGGTCGGTCGTGTGCAAGGGCCGGCGTATCTCGAAGCGGTGGAGCAGAGTGGTCGCGTGGCGGTGATCTACAGCCGGCACGATCTCGCGGGCGCGTACGAGCGCGACAACCTCGGCAACTACAGCTTGCCAGTGTTGCCGGGCGACACCGCCCAGCGCGAGATGGCGTTTCGCCTGGGCGTGAACCTCGTGCTCTACGCGCTCTGCCTCGACTACAAAGACGACCAGGTGCACGCGCCGTTCATCATGCGGCGCTGGGCGGGGCGGCCCTGAGCCGATGAGCGAGGTCGTCGCGCAGGGTAGCTTCAAGCTCGGTCTGCCGTTCGGCTCGGTGGGCGCGGCGCTGCTGATGGCGGCGTTGCTCGTGGTGGTCGTGCTCGGCGTGCGCGAGCACCGCACGCTGGCGGAGCCGCGCAGACGCTGGCTGCTGCATGGGCTGCGCGTGCTCACGGCGCTCGCCGCGGCGGTGTTGATGCTGCAACCGCAGTGGCTCGGGCAGAGCGTGGAGCAGGTGCAAGGACGCGTTGCTGTGTTGCTCGATACCTCGCGCAGCATGAGCGTGCGCGCAGGCGACAGCTCGCGGCTCGATCAGGCGGCGCAACGTCTGGGCACGCTGCTCGATGCCGCGACCGACAAGCCTAGCCTGTACGCGTTTGGCGAAGGGCTCACGCCGTTGCCGCGTGGCGCTCTCAACCAAGCGCAGTGGTCGCTCAGTGACGACACGCGCATCGAGCACGCGCTGCGCGGTCTGGCACACGGGCAGGACACGGGCCTCGGCGCCGTGCTGCTGGTCACGGATGGCGCCGATCGAACGCCCGGCTTCTCCGCCAAGGCGCTGGAAGCGCTGGGCGTGCGCGTGCACACCGTGCTTGCCGCCGATACCGCTGGCTTGTCGGACGTGGCCATCGCGTCGATTCACGCCGACTCAGTGGCCTTTGTGCACCAGCCCGCGCAGGTCGAGGTGACGCTGCGCGCGCCGCCCTCGCACGCGAGTCCGATCGTCGTGACGCTCCGCAACGGCAGCGAAGTGGTGCGCGAAGTGAGCGCGGAGCTGAGCGCCGATGGTACAGCCACGGTCACCCTACCGTTCACGCCGACGCGCCTCGGCCGTGCCGCGTACACGCTGAGCATCCCGACCGACGATACCGATGCCGTGCCCGCCAACAACGAACGCGCGTTCCTCGTGCGTGTGGTGCGCGAGCGCTTGCGCGTGCTCTTGGTGTGTGGACAGCCCTCGTGGGATGCGCGCTTCCTGCGCGGCTTTCTCAAGGGCAACCCGGCGATCGATCTGATCACCTTCTTCATCTTGAGAACGCAGAACGACAACAGCATGGCGCCGCCCGAGGAGCTGTCGCTGATTCCGTTCCCCACCGAAGAGTTGTTCGAGCAGCACCTGTCGAGCTTCGATCTGGTGATCTTCCAGAACTTCGACTTCGGTCCGTACCAGATGGCGCAGTACCTGCCGCGTATTCACGACTACGTGGTGAACGGCGGCTCGTTCGCCATGCTCGGTGGGGACCGCAGCTTTGGTGCAGGCGGCTACGTGGGCACACCGCTGTCGGCGGTTCTGCCGGTGCGTCTGTTGGCCGGCGATCATTCCGTCGACACGGCGGAGTTCTCGCCGCAAGTGGTGGATGAGGCCGCGCACCATCCGGTGGTCGAGCTCTTGCCGCGCGACGCCGACAACCGAGCCGCCTGGCACGAAGCGGCCACTCTGCTGGGCAGCAATCGCGTGCTCGGTCTGCAGAACGAGGCGCAGAGCTTGCTGGTGCATCCGAGCTTGCTGGACGACGCCGGCCAACCCATGCCGGTGCTGGCCGTGGGCAGTGCGGGTCGCGGCCGCAGCCTGGCGCTCACCACCGACAGCGCCTACCGCTGGAGCATCACCAGTGCCGGCAAGAGCGGCGATGCCTCGGTGTACGAACGCTTCTGGGATCGCGCGCTGCGCTGGTTGTCCCGCGACCCACTCCTCGACCCGGCGCAGCTGACGACCGATCGCGAGCAATACGGGCCGGGCGTGAAGGTCCGCGCGCATGCCTGGCTGCGCGACCAGCGCTATCGTGCGATTGCCTCTAGCGTGCTGCGGCTGTCGCTGCGCGACGCCCATGGCCGCAGCCTACAAGATGTGCCGCTCGAGACCGATGCGGAAGGCAAGGCCGAAGCGAGCGTGCTCGCGCCGACGGAGCCGGGGGCCTACGAGCTGGCAGTCTCGCGCGAAGGCGACAACAACCTGCTCGCCACGGAGTCCCTGCTGGTCGAAGTCGGTGGCGACGAGCTCGCCGACCCGCGTGCGCATCCGGAGCTGCTTCGCGCCATCGCGCACGCGACCGGTGGCAACTACTACGATCAGCTCTCCGACTTGCCCGCGCTCGACGCGCTGCCGCGCACGCGCACCCGCGTGTTGGCCGTGACCGCGCGCGCGCCGTTCGCGAGCCCGTGGTACTTCATGTTGGTCGCGGCGTTGTTCGGTGGCGAGTGGTGGTTACGCCGGCGCTTCGGGCTGCGCTGAGCGCGCAGTGCCGCGGTTCAGGGCGTGCCCGCCGGGCAGACGTCGTTGAACCCACGCCGCAGCTTGACGTTGATCCAACCGTTGACGGTCTGCAGTGGCAGGTGGCCGACGCAGTCGGTGAGGCTGAGCAGCACGCGCGCCTTGAACGCTGCGCCGGCGTGGCGGATGTCGACAGCGTCGGGGAGCACGACCTGGCCGGTGGCGCCAGCGCAGTTGCCCCACACACCGCTCGGCACCTGGCGCTTGCCGCGCACATACGTGACCTTGATGCCGCGCGAGTCGGGCCGCGCGTAGATGTTGTTCTGGCCCTGACCGAGCAGCTTGTCGTTGAGGGCCTTCGCAGAGAAGTCCAGCTCGAGCTCGTGGCCGTCGCCGTCGGGGCACAGCCCGCTCGAGAGCTTGATCACCAGAGCGGGGTCGCCTTTGCAGGAACCCGACCACGAGGTCACCGCGCGTGTGACGACGAGGTCGCTCGGCGTCGTGATGCCTGAGCCTTTGTCGGTGGGCTTGAGGTCGGTGCTGTTGTAGCTGCCTGGGTCGACCTTGAAGCATTCGCCCAGCACTGGACCCACGCCGCCGTCGTCGCTGTTGCCCGCGTTGCCGCCCGCATCGATGCCGGTGGTGCCGCCAGCGTCGTCCGAGTTGCCGGTGGCTGCGTCGTCGCTGCCGCCGGTTACGGTCGTGGTGGTGGAGGTCGACTTCTTGCTGCACGCGCCCATGCAAACCGCGCACAGCGCACCAAGCAGGCACAAGCTTGAGAGTCGGAGCATGGCGCCGAGTATAACGCACTCTGCAGGGGGCTTCCCAATGCCAGGATTTGGCGTAAGAACAGCGACGCCATGCGTGCACTACGCCTACGGGGAGCTCGGACCAACAACCTCAAGGGCATCGATCTCGACATCGAGCCCGGCACGTTCATGGTGGTCACCGGGCCGTCTGGGGCGGGTAAGTCGTCGCTGGCGTTCGGAACGCTCTATGCCGAAGGTCAGCGGCGCTATGTAGAGAGCTTCAGCGCCTACGCTCGGCAGTTCCTCGAGCGCCTGGCGCGACCGCCGGTCGACAGCCTGGAGCCCGTGCCGGCCGCAATCGGTGTGGACCGGCGTGCCAGCGTCAAGACGAGTCGCTCCACCGTAGCCACGCTGACCGAGCTGAGTGACTACGCCAAGCAACTCTGGGCGCACGCCGCGACGCTGCGTTGCACCCGCTGTGGCGCGGACGTGCACGCCCACACGCCGCAGAGCGCGGCCGAGGCGGTGCTGTCGAGCTTGCCGGGCGAGCGCGTCGTCGTCACCTATCCGGTGCCGGTGGCAGACGCCGCGCACTTCCTCGACGTGCGCGAGTCCCTGGTGCGCGACGGCTACCATCGCCTGTGGCGCAACAGCGAGGTCCAAGAGCTCGACCAGATCCGTCCGAGTGACATCTTGGGCACCAGCGCGGGCGATGCGCCGGTGGCGAAGTCCGCGAAGGCACGCAAGCGCAAGCCAGAGCCCGCCGCCGTAGCTGCTGCGCCAACCTTCGTGCAGGTCGTGACGGATCGCGCCCGCGCTGCCAGCGAAGACAAGCCGCGCCTGGTCGAGGCGCTGGAGGCTGCGTTCGAGCGCGGGCTGGGCGAAGCGTGCGTGGCGACGCCTGCCGGGCAAACGTTGCGCTTCTCGCGCGGCTTGCGCTGCGACGAGTGCGGCGCGCAGTACCGCAGGCCCACGCCAGGCCTGTTCTCCTACAACAGTCCGATAGGCGCCTGCGACGCCTGTCGCGGCTTCGGGCGCGTGATCGACGTCGATTGGGACAAGGTCTTTCCCGATCACCGCAAGACCCTGGCGGACGGCGCCATCAAGCCGTGGTCGGGCAAGGCGACCCAGTGGGAGCGCCGCTTGCTCACCCGCTACTGCGCGCGCGCGGGTGTGCCCATGAACATCCCCTACGAGCAGCTGACGGCGGCGCAGCGCCGCGGCCTCGTCGAGGGCGACGGCGGCGGCTGGCAGAAGGGCTACCCGGGCTTGCAGCGCTGGTTCAAGTGGCTCGAGTCGCGCGCCTACAAGATGCACGTGCGTGTGCTCTTGTCGCGCTACCGCAAGTACGTCGAGTGCACGGCCTGTCACGGCACCCGTTTCAAGCCGGAAGTGCTGGCGTACCGAGTGGCCGATCGCACGCTGCCGGAGTTCTACGGCTGTAGCGTGAACGAAGCTGGGGAGATCGTTGCGCAGCTGTTGGCGGCGGCGCCGAGCGACCCGAGCTACCAGCAAGCGTTGCGCGAGACGCTGGCTCGCCTCCAGACCCTCGACGCCGTAGGGCTCGGTTATCTCACGCTGGATCGCAGCGCACGCACGCTCTCGGGCGGCGAGCTGCAGCGCGTCTCGCTGACGAGCGCTCTGGGCGCTTCGCTCACGGGCACGCTCTTCGTGCTCGACGAGCCCACCGTGGGGCTGCACCCGGCGGACGTCGCGCGCCTTCTGCCCGTGGTGCGGCAGCTCGCCGAGCGCGACAACATCGTCGTCGTGGTCGAGAGCGACGACGCCTTCGTGCGCGCAGCCGACCGCGTCGTGGAGTTGGGGCCAGCAGCGGGCGAGCTGGGCGGGCAAATCGTATTCGACGGCACTGCGAGTCAGCTGCAACTGGCGAACACGGCCACGGCGCAAGCGCTGCGCGAAGGCAAAGTTGCGACACGCGCGGCGCGCAAGCCAGGCAAGACGCTGCGCCTGTGCGGCGCCACCGGCAACAACCTGCAGGGCGTGGAGCTCGAGCTGCCGATTGCAGGCCTCAGCTGCGTCACGGGCGTGAGTGGCTCGGGCAAGAGCAGCCTCGTGCTCGACACCTTGGTGCCGGCGGTCGCGCAGGCGCTGGGCGATGCGAGCATGCCAGCGCTGCCGTTCACCAGCTTGCATGGCATCGAGGCCATCAAGTCGCTGGTGTTCGTCGATCAGTCACCGCTCGGGCGCACCTCGCGCGGCAACCCGGCCACCTACCTCGGCGCGTGGGACGTGGTGCGCAAGCACTTTGCCAAGGCGAAGTTGTCAGTAGAGCGCGGCTATACCGCGGGGCGCTTCTCCTTCAACGTGGCCGGTGGCCGCTGCGAAGCGTGCAAAGGCGAGGGCGCCGAGACCGTGGAGATGCAGTTCCTCTCCGACGTGACCTTCTCGTGCCCGCAGTGCGGCGGCAAACGTTTCACTGGGCCCGTGCTCGACGTGCTTGTGGCAGGTAAGAGCGTCGCCGGCGTGCTCGAGCTGAGCGCACGCGAGGCGCGCACTGTGTTCGCGGGCTATCCCGACATCTGCGCGCGGCTCGATCCGCTCATCGACGTGGGTGCCGGCTATCTGCGCCTGGGCCAGTCGCTCAACACTCTGAGCGGCGGCGAAGCCCAGCGCCTCAAGCTCGCAGCGGCGTTGGCCGACGCCACCAGTGACGCGCTGATCGTGCTCGATGAGCCCACGGCCGGTCTGCATGCGCAGGACATCGTGCCGCTCTTGCACACGCTGCGCACGCTCTGCGAGCGCGGCAATACGGTGGTCGTGGTCGAACACGACATGCGCCTCGCAGCCGCTGCGGATCACGTGGTGGATCTGGGCCCCGGTGCCGGCGCTGCCGGTGGGTCGCTCGTAGTCGCGGGCACGCCTGCACAGGTTGCCAGCCACAAGGCCTCTCGCACCGCGCCGTTCTTGCGTGCCGCACTTTCTGGCCAAGCGCCGCCGCACGTCGCACCGGTTGCCGCCGCCACGAGCGACCTGTCCATCGGTCCAGACGTGATCGCGATCCGCGGTGCGCGCGAGCACAATTTGAAGAACGTCGACGTCGACATTCCGCGCGAGCGCTTGGTGGTGGTCACCGGGCCGAGCGGCAGCGGCAAGAGCACGCTCGCGTTCGATGTGGTGTTCGCCGAGTCCCAGCGGCGCTACCTCGAGACCCTGTCGCCGTACGTTCGGCAGTATCTCAAGCAGCTGCCGCGGCCTGCGGTCGATCGCGTAGTGGGCACGCCGCCGGGTGTGTCGCTCGAGCAGCGCTCCACCGGCGGTGCCAAGAATTCCACGGTCGCTACCGTCACCGAGGTCGCTCACTACCTGCGCCTCTTGTTTGCGCGAGCAGGCGTGCTGCACTGCCCGAAGTGTGCCGTCGCGATCGCACCGCGCGCACCCGCCGAGCTGGCGCAGCTCGCGCGCGAGCGCTTTGCCCGCGCCGAAGTCTCGGTGTTCGCACCCGTGGTGCGCAGTCGCAAGGGCGCGCACAAAGACATCCTCGCGCGTGCCCGTCGCGACGGCTACGCCAACGCGCGCATCGACGGCAAGCTGCAAGCCATCGAGCCGCGCATGTCGCTCTCGCGTTTCCAGGAACACGATGTCGAGGTGTTGATCGGCACCGAGCGCGGCACCAGCGCTGCACTCTCGGAGCTGGTGATTCGTGCGCTCGCAGTCGGTGACGGTGCCGTGTTGCTCATCTCGGGCAAGGAGCAGCTGCCGCTGTCCACGCGCCGCGCGTGTCCGACTTGCGGCACGGGTTATCCCGAGCTCGACCCACGCTTCTTCTCGTTCAACACGCAGCAGGGCGCTTGCTCGCGTTGCGAGGGCCACGGCTACCTGGAGGTCGAACGCCGCGGCCGCGAGCCCGAACGCAGCGTGTGCCCGCAGTGCAACGGCCAGCGCTTGGCCGGTCTGGCGCTGCACACCACCGTCGACGGCGCGCACATCGCCCAATACCTGGAGCTCAGCGTCGAGCAAGCCATGGAGCGCTTGGCACGTGTGCAGCTGCGTGGCCGCGATGCGCTGGTCGGTGCGCTGCCGCTGCGAGAAGCCCGTTCGCGCCTCGAGTTCCTGCAGCGCGTCGGGCTGACATACCTTACGCTCGATCGCCCCGCCTGGTCGCTCAGCGGCGGCGAGCTGCAGCGCGTGCGCTTGGCAGCCCAGCTCGGCTCGGGTCTCACGGGTCTCTTGTACGTGCTCGACGAGCCGACCATCGGCTTGCATCCGCGTGACACCGACCGCTTGCTGTCTGCGCTGCGCGAGCTCACCGCCAAGGGCTGCTCGGTGCTGCTGGTCGAACACGATGCCGAGACCATTCGTGCAGCAGAGCACGTCATCGACGTGGGTCCTGGCGGTGGTCACGAAGGTGGCCGCATCTTGGCGCAAGGCACGCCCAAGGAGCTGGCCCACAATCCCGACTCGTTCACCTTCGCATCGCTCGCGCGTCCACTCGCTGCGCCGTCCACTCGCCGGCCGGTGAACCGCAAGCGCGGCGTCACGCTCACGGGTGCGCGCGAGCACAACCTGAAGGACGTGGAGCTGTGGGTGCCGGTAGGCTGCTTTACTGCGGTCACAGGCGTCTCGGGCTCCGGTAAGAGCACGCTGGTGCGCCAGGTGCTGTTGCCTGCGCTGCGTGCCGCGCTCGACATCGCAGGCGATCCACCGGGGGCGTTCCGTTCCTTGCGAGGCGCCGACGCGTTCCGTCGCGCGGTCGAGATCGATCAAACGCCCATCGGTCGCACGCCACGCTCGGTACCTGCAACCTACGTCGGCATCTGGGACGAGATCCGCAAGCTCTACGCCGGCACCATCGAAGCACGCGCACGCGGCTACGACGCTTCGCGCTTCTCGTTCAACGTCGCCAAGGGCCGCTGCTCGGTCTGCGATGGGCAGGGCGCGACCAGCTTCGAGATGTCGTTCTTGCCCGAAGCGCTGGTGACTTGCGAAGGCTGCGACGGACGGCGCTTCGACCCCGAGACGCTGTCGATCCTCGTGCACGGCGTCAGCGCCGGCGACTTGCTGGATCGCGATGTGGCCGAGGTGGCTCAGCTCTTGGCCGCAGTGCCCAAGGTGCAGCGCCCGCTCGACCTGCTCGTGCGCCTGGGACTCGGCTACCTCAAGCTCGGTCAACCGTCGAACACGCTCAGCGGCGGCGAGGCCCAGCGCCTGAAGTTGGTCTCGGAGCTTGCAGCCAGCGGCGGCGGACCGACGCTCTACGTGATGGACGAACCCACCACCGGCCTGCACCGCGAAGACGTGCGTCGCCTGCTCACGGTGATGCAGCAGCTGGTCGACCGCGGCGACACGGTCGTGGTCATCGAGCACCACCCCGACGTCATCATTGCTGCCGACTGGGTGGTCGACCTCGGCCCTGAAGGCGGCGCCGCTGGCGGCAGCATCGTGGCGCAAGGCACACCGGAAGACATCATGCGCGAGCCCCGCAGCCACACCGGCAACATCCTGCAGCGCGAGCTCGGCCGCAAACCCACAGCGCGCAAAGCTCGCAGCCCACAAGTGCGCGCGTGAATCGGCGGTGACGGTTGGGCTGCGCGGCGAGCCGCTCGCGGTCCAGGCGCTACTGCTTCATCTGGTCGGTGAAGCGCTTGAACAGATAGCGCGCGTCGTGCGGGCCCGCGCTGGCTTCCGGGTGGTACTGCACGCTGAATGCACCCGACTCGGTGTGCCGGATGCCTTCGCAGGTTCCGTCGTTCAAGTGCAGGTGGGTCAGCTCGCACTTGCCCTCGAGCGAGTCCACGTCCACGCAGAAGCCGTGGTTCTGTGAGGTGATCTCGATGCGTCCGGTCGCCAGGTCTTTGACGGGTTGGTTGAGCCCGCGATGCCCGAACTTCAGCTTGTAGGTCGAGCCACCGAGCGCCAGACACAGGATCTGATGCCCGAGGCAGATGCCGAACAGCGGGCGCTTTCCCACCAGCTCGCGCACGGTACGCACGCCATGCGCGACCGCTGCCGGGTCGCCGGGGCCGTTCGACAGGAACACGCCATCCGGCTTGTGCGCGAGCACCTCTTGGGCGCTCGTCGTGCTCGGCACCACCGTCACACGACAACCCGCGTCGACCAAGCAGCGCAAGATGTTCTGCTTCACGCCGAAGTCGATGGCCACCACGTGGAAGCGTGGCTCGCGCGCTTCGGCAACGCCGGGCAAGCGCCAGTTGCCCGCGCCCTGCGACCACTCGTAGGTCTGCTTCGTCGTGACGTTCGCCGTCAGATCGAGCCCCGTCATGGGCGGCGCCGACTTGGCGCGCTCGCGCAGCGTGGCGGTGTCTTCGGTGCCGATGGCCGCCATCTGCGCGCCGTGATCGCGCAGGTGTCGCGTCAGCGCGCGCGTGTCGATCCCGGCGATACCGACGATGCCGTTCTGCTTGAGGTAGTCATCGAGCGACGCGCGCGAGCGCCAGTTGCTCGACAAGCGCGACAGCTCGTGCACCACGAAGCCTGCGACGTTCGGCTTACCTGCCTCGACGTCGTCCGGGTTCACGCCGGTGTTGCCCATCTGCGGCGCGGTCATGGTGACGATCTGTCCGCAGTACGAAGGGTCCGTCAGCACTTCCTGGTAGCCGGTCATGCCCGTGGTGAAGACCGCTTCGCCCACCGTGTGTCCGCTCGCGCCGATGGCGTGTCCGGGGAACGCGGTTCCGTCTGCGAGCACGAGGTGCGCGCTAGCTGTTGAGCCGTGGGCTGTGCTGGCTGCGCTCATGATTCGTACACAATCTGTCCGGCGACCATGGTTAGGATCGCCTTGCCGCGCACTTCCTTGTTGAGGAAGGGCGTGTTGCTGGAGCGGGAAGATAGCGAAGCCTGGCTGATCGTCCAGCGCCGCTCGGGGTCGATGACGGCCAGGTCGGCCACGGAACCTGCCTTGAGTGTGCCGCCTTCGAGCTTGCCCAGGCGCGCAGGCTTCGTGGACAGCGCTTCCACCAGCCGCATGGGCGACAGCAGGCCATCGCGCACCAGATCGAGCAGCAGTGGCACCGCCGGCTCGAGGCCGATCATGCCCGGCGACGCCGCGGCGAACTCGCACTGCTTCTCCAGCGGCGAGTGCGGCGCGTGGTCGGTCGCAATGCAATCGATGGTGCCGTCACGCAGTGCCTCGCGCAGCGCGGCGATATCCTCCGGCTCGCGCAGCGGCGGATTCACTTTGCACGCGGTGTCGAAGCCGATCAGCGCATCGTGCGTCAGCAGCAAGTGGTGCGGCGTGACCTCGGCGCTCACTGCGAGCCCGCGCGACTTGGCCTCGCGCAGCAAGCGCACGGCGCCCAGGCTCGACACGTGCGCGACGTGGTAGCGCGCACCCGTGAGCTCCGCGAGAATCAAATCGCGCGCGACGATGACGTCCTCGGCCGCGCGCGGCCAGCCCTGCAAGCCCAGGCGCGTGGAGACGTGACCTTCGTGCATCTGCGCGCCGGCCGTGAGGTCGTGGTCTTCGCAGTGCTGCGAGAACAGCATGTCGAAGGTGCGCGCGTACTCCAGGGCGGCGCGCATCACCGCTGCGTTCATCAAGCACTTGCCGTCGTCGCTCACGCCGATCGCGCCCGCGTCGCGCAGATCGGCCATCTCGGTGAGTTGCTCACCGGCCGAGCCGACCGTGGCCGCAGCGAACGGATACAGCCGAGGCCCTGCCGCCGCACGGCCACGCGCCATCATCATCTCGGTGATGGCCCGCGTGTCATTGATGGGCTTGGTATTGGGCATGACGCACACGCCCGTGAAGCCACCCGCCGCTGCCGCACGCAGGCCGGAAGCGACGTCTTCCTTGTACTCGTAGCCGGGCTCGCGGAAGTGCGCGTGCAGATCTACGAACCCGGGGACGACCCAGCGCCCGGCGACGTCGAGCACCCGGATCTTCTCGCCGCTGAGGCCGGCCGCGGCGTCGCGCCCAATGCGCGCGATGCGTCCAGCCTCGATGACGACGTCCGCCACCTCGTCCATCGACGTGGACGGATCGATGACGCGTGCGCCTCGAAGGATCAACATACCGACCGCCGACTACGTCACACCACTGGCACTGTCAATGGGAGCGCCGGCTTTGCCTCGATCCGCGGCTTACGTCCTCGCTCGACTCGGTCATGCACACGAGTGCACTCCCTCGTCTCGCTGCGGGCGCGCTCGCGGGTCGAGGCAAATCCGACGCTCCGGCGTCAGCGCGGGAACGTGACCTCAGAGGAGAGGGATCGAGGCACGCGGGTCGCACCTGTTGGGGCGACCGGGGCGTTCCCTCGGGTGGGTGGGTCAGACGGCTTTCGCGATGTCGTCTGCGGAGATGTCTGCGGCGGTGGGCGAGGCCACGGTGCCTACGGACGACTCGGCTGGGACAGGGCGTTGCTTTTGCTCGTTCACCTTCGACCGCATGGCCATCACCTTACGGCACAGGGAGGCGAACTCCTTGTGGCGGGTGGCCATGGTCGGGGTGCCGCCGCGCAGCAGCGTCTGCACGATGAACTCGAGAACTTGAATCTCGCCTTCGGAAAAACTGTTGCTGATTCGCATGCGAGAGAAGCTAACAGATCGGAAGTGATGCGACAACGGGTGACGTGCCATGTAGCGTCACAAAATGTCACTCAAGATCTGAAGATCGCCAGCTAAGTATTTGAAATTAGTGTGGAGCAGGTCGCGCGAAAAAAATCGCGGAAGATCGCGATCGCCTCGGCGGGGTGGGCTTATGTGCGGGCGATCGAAAAATACCAATGGCGATCTCATTTCGACTCCGGATCACGAACGGCACACGGGCGTCTGAAGAGGGATCATGCGTGAGCACACGATTGATCCACATGGATCATGCGTGGCGACTACGATCGTAGTGCATGGGGGAGACGACAGGAGAGGGAGATGAGATCGTGGCTTGGGGTGAGGGACGGGGAGCGGGGTGGGCTTACGTGCTCGGCGGGTGCGGGCCCCTCCCGGACTCGGGCGCGACGACGGGCGATCGCTCAGCAGCCAGCCGGATGCTCGCACTTGGGCGCCTCGCATCCGGTGCGCCCTCGAACAATCAGCTCTTGTCAGACATCGTCACGCGGCAGACCTCTTCCACCGTCGTCACGCCATCTAGGCACTTGTTGATGCCGGACATGCGCAAGGTGTTGATGCCTTCGGCGATCATCTCTTGCTTCAGCTCTGCAGCGGATGCGCCTTGCAACACCATCTCCTTGATGCGGTCGGTCAGCGGCATGACTTCGTAGAGAGCGATACGGCCCTTGTAGCCCGAGTCACCGCAGGTGCGGCAGCCGGCGCCCTTCATAATGCGCGCGCCCTTGATTTGCTCGTCGCGGAAGCCGGCGAGGGCGAGGGCTTCGGCGTCGAGCGGTGCCTCGGTCTTGCACTCCACGCAGATCTTGCGGGCGAGGCGCTGCGCGAGAATCAAGTTCACCGATGCGGTGACGAGGAACGGCTCGACGCCCATGTTGAGGAGACGCGAGATGGTGGCGGGCGCGTCGTTGGTGTGCAGCGTGGAGAGCACCAAGTGGCCCGTGAGTGCGGCTTTGACCGCGATTTCGCCGGTCTCGAAGTCACGAATCTCACCGACCATGATGATGTCGGGGTCTTGGCGTAGGAACGAGCGCAGTGCAGCAGCGAAGTTCAGGCCGATGTCTTCGTGCATCTGCACCTGATTGATGCCCATCAGGTTGTACTCGACCGGGTCTTCGGCGGTGGAGATGTTGGTCGTGACCTTGTTCAAGTCACTGAGCGCCGAATACAGCGTGGTCGTCTTGCCCGAACCGGTGGGGCCCGTGACGAGCACCATGCCGAAGGGCTTGTGAATGGCGTGCATGAAGTCGGCGAGCGCTTTTTGCTCGAAGCCGAGCTTCGTCATGTCGAGCTGCAGGTTGCCCTTGTCGAGCAAGCGCATGACGATCTTCTCGCCCCAGATGGTGGGCAACGAAGACACGCGGAAGTCCATCTCGCGGCCCTTGCCGAGCTTGAGCTTGATGCGACCGTCCTGAGGCAAACGTCGCTCGGAGATGTCGAGCGACGCCATGATCTTGAAGCGGCTGCAGATGGCGTTCTTGAGCTTCATCGGCGGGTGCATCTCGTCGTGCAACACGCCGTCGATGCGGTAACGCACACGGAGCATCTTCTCGTAGGGCTCCATGTGAATGTCGGAGGCGCCCTTCTTGATGGCGCTCAAGAGGATGGCGTTGCACAGGCGGATGACCGGTGCGTCCTCGGACAGCTTCTCGAGATCGATGCCGTCGCCTTCGAGATCTTCCTCGGCGAACTCGATCTCTTCCTCGTCGAAACCCTCCATGATCTCGTCGTACGAGATGTTGGTTTCATGGGCGTAGTAGCGCTCGATGGCCTCGGTGATGGAGGCTTCGGACGAGACCACCGGCTCCACGTTGTAGCCAGTGGTGAACTTGATGTCGTCGATGGCGTGCAGGTTCGACGGATCGGCCATCGCCACGATCAGCGACGAGCCGGCGCGTGACACCGGGATGATCTTGTGGCGCTCGCACATCTCCTGCGAGATGAGCTTGAGCACCTCGGGGTCGATCTCGTACTCGCGCAGATCGACGGCCTGAACCTTGTACTGTTGGCTCAGGAAGTCGGTGATCTGCTCGTCGGAGATGAAGCCCATCTTCGCGAGCGCGAAGCCTAGGCTCGTGCCGTCTTTTCGCTGGGTCTCTTGGGCCTTGCGAAGCTGCTGTAAGCTGATGAGCTTCTGGCGGACGAGCAGCTCGCCAATGCGATCGGAGGACACGGGTGCTCAGGGCTCCTTACGCGCGTGTTACCTGCCGCGACAGCGCGCGCGCATGCGGCGTACCAGTGAGGGTCTGGGATTGGCGTACGGGTTGTCAAGCCGCATCCGCCTCCGACACAATCGTCCGCTCACAGTGCGGTAACGCAAGCCGAAATCGATGAAGGAAGCTGCGGGCGATGTCTCACATGTGTCCGTCGCTGGCGTGACCGCAGCGCCGGCGTCGCAGCTGCGCGTGCTCTTCGTCGATTGGCTGCGCTGCTTGGCCGCGTTTCAGATGCTGCAGGGCCACACCATCGCCGCGGTGCTCGCGCCTGCGTATCGCAGTGGTGCGCTGTACCGCGCGTGGTGCGTGGCGCGCGGGCTCACATCGGTCGCGTTCTTGTTTGCTGCCGGCTTGTCGTTCTGGTTGGCCAACGCGCGCGAGCTCTCGCGACCGCGCGGGCAACGCAAGATCGGTGGCAGGCGTGCACGCCGAGCGTTGCTGCTGCTCGTGCTCGGCTACGCGTTGCATCTGCCGGTCGGTGCGCTGTTCAGCTCGGATCCCGTGCTTCGTGCGCAGCTCATGCGTTCGTTCGTGGCGGTCGACGTGCTGCAGTGCATCGGTGTGTCGCTGCTGCTGCTCGAGCTGCTCTTGTGGGCGTGCTCCAGCAAGCTTCAGTTTGCGTGCGCGTCCGCGGGCTTGTGCGTGCTCGCTTTCGTGGCAACGCCAACAGCGCTCGACCTGACGACGCCTGCGGCAGTGGCTCCGCTCACCGCGTACTTCACTGCCAAGCTAGGCTCGAGCTTCCCGCTCTTGCCGTGGTCCGCGCATCTGTTCTTCGGCGTGACTTGCGGCGCGTGGCTCACGGCGAAGGGGCGTTTGCGCGGGGAGGCGCGGCTGCTGCTCTTGGCGGCTGTGTTGCTGCTGTTGGCGGCGTTGGTGCACGGCGCGGGCGGCCCGCTCGTCTGGGTCGATCACGCCCGGCGCCTGGCCGGTGTGCTCGTGGTGAGCGCGTTGCTCGCCGGCCTGGCCGCACGCGTGCGCACTTCGCCGCCGCTGCTGCTCGTGCTCGCGCGCGAGACGCTCGCCCTCTACGTGTTCCATGTCCTGCTCATTTATGGGCAGGGTGTGGGGCTCGCCGACCGAATCGGGCGGCAATTGGCGCCCGGTGCTGCCATCGCCGCCGCAGCCGCCGTGGTCGTGCTCAGCACGATTTTGGTGCTGGCTTATCGAGCGGTTGCCCGCAGGCGTCTTGCCCGCACAGCGCAGACGGGTTAAGAGCCGGTCCCGGAGCGAAGGACACCCTCGTGGCAAATCCCAAGAAGCGCGCCATCACGCCCAAAGACCCTGCCGAAGCGCTCGCTCAGATCGAGTCGCCCGAGATCAAGTGGAAGGTCATCGCGCAGATCGTCGCGGGCTTTGCCGTGCTCTGGGTGACGGCGTTCATGGCCAAGCCTTTCGTGGGCTGGTTCGGCATCGCGGTGGTCGGTGCGCTGACCGTCGCGGGCATTGGCTTCGGCATCTACATCTGGCGTTTGACCAAGCGCCAGAAGGTCATCCTCGACATCATGAAGTCGGCGACCGATCCGGAAGGCCGCAAGCGTGCGATCGCCGAGCTGGGCGCAGACGCCGACCACGACGCGATGAAGGCCGTGGCGAAGGCGCAGCTGCTGGCAGGCACCGACCCAGCTGAGGCGCAGCGCGTGCTCGAGGGCGTCGACCTGAAGAAGGCGCCCGCGGTGGTGCAAGACGAGGTCCGTGCGCAGCTGTCGCTGCTCTACTTGCGCGTCAACCGCGCCCGCGATGCACGCACGCTGACCGACGAGATGCGCCTGGATCGCCAGCCGAACGCCAAGGCGAAGGCCTTCTACGCTGCCGTCATGGCCGAGGCGCTGGCGCGCACGGGTGATGCCGACCAAGCGCGCAAGCTGCTCGACACCTATTCCGAGGAAGACCCGGCTTACGCCGAAGTGCGGCCGATGCTGCTGCGCGCGCAGGTGTTCACCTCGTTCCAGCAGAAGAAGCGTGGCCTCGCGAAGAAGGCGATGGAGACGCTGGCCGAGGTCGAGCCCGGCATGCTCGCCGCGTTCATGATGAAGGGCACGCAGCCCGAGATCATCCAGCTGGCCCGGCAAACCTTGTCGTCGGCGGGCTACGCGCCGAAGATGAAGATCAAACGCTCGTGAGCCCAGCGCGGCTGCTCAGCGCCGCGTGTCCGTGCGCCCCGCATGCCGCCTGACTGGACCATTCGCAGCTTGCTCGCCTGGATGTCGCAGGACTTCGCGGCGGCGGGTCTCGGCACGCCGCGTCTGGATGCGGAGCTGCTGATCGCGCACGTGCTCGGCTGCGATCGCGTGCGCTTGTACATGGATCTGGATCGGCCGCTGTCGGCGGCGGAGCTCGCCAGTGTGCGCGGCCTGGTGCAGCGGCGGCGCAAGCGCGAGCCAATCGCGTACATCGTGGGCCAGCGCGAGTTCTATCGGCGCGCGTTCAAGACCACGTCGGCCGTGCTCATCCCGCGGCCCGATACGGAGACCCTCGTGCAACGCGCGCTGGAGCTGCTGCCCAAGGATGAAGCACGGCATGTGCTCGACCTGTGCACCGGCAGCGCTGCCATCGCGGTGACCTTGGCCGCCGAGCGCCCACTCTTGCAGGTGGACGCGACCGACCTTTCGCTGGAAGCGCTCGCCGTTGCGAAAGACAATGCCTTGCAACACGCTGTTGCAGGGCGCGTGCGCTTCTTGCAGGGCGATTTGTTCGCAGCATTGCCCGAGCCCACGCACTACGACTTGATCGTCGCCAACCCGCCGTACATCGCCACTGCCGACTGGGAAGGTCTGGCGCCGGAGATCACGCGCCACGAGCCACGCCTGGCGCTGCTTGCGGGCGCGCAGGGCCTCGACCTGCTCGAGCGGCTGTGCGAGCAGCTGCCGCCATGGCTCGCGCCCTTGGGCACGGCGCTCTTCGAGGTCGGCGCAGGCCAGGCGGAGGCCGTAGCGGAGAAGCTTGCCGCGCAGCCGGGTCTGCAGCGCGTACGTGTGCACCGCGACCTGGGCGGCGTGGCGCGCGTGGTCGAAGCGCAGCGCACGGCGTAGCTCGCCGCGTTGTGCCTGGCTCAGGGCTTGGGTTCGGCCGAGGCGCTGGGGCCAGTGGCGCCGTCATCGAGCTCATGGATTGGCTGGCACGACATCTTGCGCAGGATTTCGCGGGTGAAGAGCATGGACTGCTCCATCGCGCGACAGGGTGGGCACGCCCGCAGGTGTAGGCGCAACAAAAGTCGCCTCCAGAACGGCAGGCAGCCGTCGACCGCGTCGCTCAGGTCGGCGCTGATTTGCTTACAAAGAGGCATCTTCCAACGCTTTTCGTAGCTTGTGCCGGCCCCGGTGCAAGAGCACGCGCAAGTGGGTCGGTTGCACGCCCATGGCGTTACAAGCCTCGTCTCGGTCCAGTTGTTCTACGTCGCAGGCCAGCACGGCCATGCGCTCCAGCTCGCTGAGCGCGGGTAGGGCGCGGTCGATGACCTGCATGGCGGTCTTGTCGTCGAGGCGCCGGTCGGCGGCGGCGAAGGGCTGGGTCGCAAAACGCGTGGGTCCGTCGAGCTCGGGCACTACGTCGACCAGCACCTCGCGCTTGTTGCGGCGGAAGTGGTCGACGATCTTGCGCACGAGAATGCCGACCATCCAGGTGCGCAGCGTGGAGCGGCCCTCGAAGCTCGCCTTCGATTCGATGGCCGCGAGGTAGGTCTCCTGCACCAGATCCTGCGCGAGCGCGCGGTGCCGCACGGCGCGCAGCGCGAACGCAGTGAGCACGGGCTCGACCTCACGGATGGTCAGGTCGGAGATCTGAAGAGGGGCAGGGTTCATCGCGCAGCGCGTGCTTGGCGCGGATTCTAGGGACGCAGCCACGCGGGCGGTAGGGGTCAGCGACGTTTCCCCAGGCGCATGACGCCTTCGCCCAGCACGAGCAGGCCGGCGAGCAAGAAGATCCAAGAGCCCAGTGGCCGGTGCGTGGTGCTGCCGCCTGCGGCGGCACGTGCCTGGCTGTTTGCAGGCACGACGCCTGCGCTGAGATCACTCTCCTCCTTCGGCGCCGTCACCAGGAACGCGCCACGCACGCTGCGCTCGGCGGCAGCGTCACGCAACGTGGTGCGCAGCTCGTAGGCACCGATGGCGGTTGCGCGCGTGTAGCGTTGCACCCGCTGCGCGCTGCTGGGCTGGAAGTGTTCGGCATGGCCCGAAGGATCGATCACGTCGAGCGCGACGGCATGCGCCGCAACCGGCAGCTCGATCGGCGCTCCGGGTTCGCTGGGTGCGAGGCTGGTCGCTGCAGGGCCGGCTGCGTAGTGCAGCAGCGTGGCCCACAGCGCGAGGTAGCCCGGGCGCAGCGGCAGATCGCTGGCGTCGGCGTCGAGCGTGGTGGTGAGCAGCAGACAGCGCCCGCTGCCGATTTCGTGTGCGGCGATGGCGGGCGTGCCGTCTTGGAACTCGAGCAGCGTGCTTGCCCCGGCGTCCACCAGCATGCGCTTGTGCGTGCGCGCTTGCCCCAGACCCGCGAGACCTGCGGGCAGCAAGCTGTGGTCGCGCGGCTCGCGCAGGCGCAGGTCGCCTGTGGGGCTCCAGCTGCTCAGGTGGGCCGGTAGCACGGCGCCCAACGTTGTGTTGTAGGTCGCGGGATCCACGTGATCGCCGGCCGTGATCAGCAAGCCGCCGCCGCGTTCGACGAAGTGCAAGAGTTGCTGGGCGACGGCGGCACTGGGCGCTGGAACGTTGGCGAGCACCACGACGTCGACGTCGTCGAGCTTCTGGCGTGGCAAGAGCAGTGGGTCGATGGTGCGCGAGCGAACGGCGACGCTCTGCGCGGGCAGAAGACGCAGCGCGCGCTGGGCGTAGTACAGCTCGTCGCTGTCACTTGCGGGATGTGGATCGCCGTCGACCAGGAGCACGCGCACTGCGTCGGCGCGGGTGAGGAGCACGCCGGCCTGGTTGTCGGCCTCGAGCGCGTCGTCGATGCGCAAGCGCAAGAGCGCGCCGGGCTCGCCCTTGTCGTCGGGAGTGGGCAGCTGCAACAGGGCCTTGGCGTGGCCGTTGCGGAAGGTCAGCGCGCTGCTCGCAACGACGGAACCCGCTTGCACGAGCTCCACGCTTCCTGCACCGAGCGCTGGCCCGTTCTGCGAAAGCTCGACGGCAATCGAGGTGCGTCCCGGCTGCGTGGGGTCGGCTGCAGCATGCACGCTGTCGATGAAGGCGTTGCCGAGCGTGGGCGCGGCGCCGAGGCGCTCGCTCGTGACCTCTACGCCATCGAGATCCAGCGAGGCCGGGTCGAGACCGGTGTGGCGCGCGAAGTCGGAGAGGATAAGCAGGCGTCGTGCGGGCAAGTGCGTGGCGCTGAGCGCACGCGCTGCGAGATTGGCGGCACCGTCGAGGTCAGCGCCACGCAACGATGACGACGGCAGCAACTCCAGCTCGTGTGCCGCGGTCAACAGGTCGTGCCCCAGTGGCACGAGCACGCGCGCAGGCTTGCCGCCGAGCACGATGCATAGCTCGGAGCCCTGAGGCAGGGCGTCGACCGCGCTGCGCGCGCGCTCGATAGCGCGTCCCAGCAGCGTTCGCCCAGCCTGCGTGCGCATCATGGACAGCGAGTCGTCGATGACGATGGCCGTGGCGGCAATGCGGCCGTCGCCGAACGGCAAGCTGGCCGTCACGTAGGGCGCCGCGACAGCGAGGCATGCCGCGCTGATCAGCGCGATGCGGAGCGCGAGCAGGAGCGTGTCGGTGAACGAACGCTTGCGCCGGTTGACGGCCTGCGCGCGCAACAAGAGTGCAAAGGTGGGCAGCACCACGCGTGGCAGCTCGCGCTGACGCATGCGGTGGGCGAGCACGGGCAAGAGCGCGGCCAAGAGGCCGAGCAGCGCGAGCGGCGCCTCTAGACCCATGTCGAGCGCCTTCCAGGCAACAGCAGCGCGGCGAGAGCCTCTTCCGGCGGATGGTCGGTGCGTGCCAGCGCGTAACGCGCACCGGCCGCGGTGCAACGCTGCCGGCAATCTTCGACGAAGCGGGCCATCTGTTCGCAGTAGCTCTTGCGCAAGCTGCCGGCGTCGGCTTCGAGGACCTCGGTGCCCTCGGCATCCTCGAAACGCAAGCTGTTCTGAAATGGGAACTCGAGCTCGTCGGGATGCAAGATCTGCAGCACGAGCACCTCGTGGCCGAGCGCAGCAAGTTGCGCGAGCGGCCCGAGCGCGTTCGGTTGCAGATCGAGCAGGTCGCTCGCGAGCACCAGCATGCCGCGTCGGCCGACGCGGTCGCCGATGGTCATGAGCGCGCGCGCGAGCTGCGGTGGGGTCGTAGCGCGCGCGGCGTCCGGCACGCTGCCGAGCACGCGCAGCAGGGCGTCGAGGTGATCGGGGCGGTTGCGCGCTGGCAGCTGCGCGCGCAGCTCGCTGTCGAAGACGTAGGCGCCGACCGAGTCGCCCTGACCGAGCAGCACGTAACCCAGCGCCGCCAGCAGCGTGGCCGCGTAGTCGCACTTGCGCGTCTCGGGTCGGCCGCCATCGTAGGCCATGGATGGGGAGACATCGAGCAGCAGGTTGCCGCGCAGATGCGTCTCTTGCTCGAAGCGCTTGACGGTGTAGCGGTCGCTGCGTGCATACGCGCGCCAGTCGAGCGTGCGCAGATCATCGCCAGGGCGGTAGTCGCGATGCTCGGCGAAGATCATGCTGGCGCCGCGATGCGGGCTGCGATGGATGCCCGAGCGCATGCCGTCCACCGCACGCCGGGCACGCACGCGCAGGTTCCCGATGCGCTCGGTCAGCGCCTGATCTAGCAATGGCGAGGCTGCGGGCTCGATCATGGCGCCCCGTCTGGCTCAGGCTTTGTGCCGCTGCAGTAGCTCGTCGATGATCTGTGTGGGGCGCACACCCTCGGCTTCCGCACGGAAGCTCATCACCAGACGATGCCGCATGATGGGCAACGCTAGCGCGCGCACGTCTTCGATCTCGGCGGCGTAGCGGCCGTCGAGCACTGCACGCGCTTTGGCCGCCAAGATCAGCGCTTGGCTCGCGCGGGGCCCTGCGCCGAAAGCCACGAAAGTCTTCACGTGCGAGCCTGCGGCGGCCTCTGCGGGCCGCGAGCCGCGCACCAACGCCACCGCGTGCGCGATGACGTGTGGCGCGACCGGCACACGCCGCACGAGCGCCTGCAGCTCGAGAATGCTGTCGCGCGACAGCACACCCTGCAGCGGCTCGGGCTCGGGCGCGGTCGTGCGCCGCACGATCTCCAGCTCTTCGGCCTCTGCTGGATAGCCCATGTCGATTTGCAACATGAAGCGGTCGAGCTGGGCTTCGGGCAGCGGGTACGTGCCTTCCTGCTCGATCGGGTTCTGCGTGGCGAACACCAGGTACGGAGCCTCGATGAGGTGCGTGGTGCCCGAGGCAGTGACGCGGTGCTCTTCCATGGCTTGCAAGAGCGCCGCCTGCGTCTTCGGTGGCGTGCGGTTGATTTCGTCCGCCAGCAAGATGTTCGTGAAGATGGGGCCGCGCACGAAACGGAAGTGCCGCTGACCGGTGCTGGCGTCTTGTTCGAGCACGTCGGTGCCCGTGATGTCACTGGGCATCAAGTCGGGCGTGAACTGGATGCGGTTGCTGCTCAGCGACAGCGTCTGCGCCAGGCTCGACACGAGCGAGGTCTTCGCGAGACCGGGCACGCCCACGAGCAAGCCGTGACCGCGCGCGAAGAGCGCGACCAGCAACAGCTCGATGGCTTCCTGCTGACCCACGATGCGGCGGCGCAGTTGCTCGACCACGCGCCGCTTTGCGGTCGCCAGCTCGGCCACGCGTTCGACGTCGGAGGCCGGGATGGCGGGTGGTGTGTGCGCTGTGTCCATCGGGGAGTCCATCGGGCGGAAGGCGGCGGAAGCCGGCGTGACTATACCTCAGGCCCTGCCGGAAGCGCTGTGTGTAGCGTGCGCGCCGTTGCGGTGCCAGCGGACGCGCAGCGCTCGATTGACGCTCACGCGCGATTTCCGCAGACTGGTCGTAGCGCGTGTCGTCGCACGCCTCGGTGCGCTTTGGGATCACGAACGCCTTGGCTGTGGCTCGCGGGTGGTGTCCCGTTCATCGTGTACGTCTTCACGAGCACGGGCCACTCGTACTGGCTCGACTCCAGCGAGTTCGTGGCCGCGGCCGTGCGCCTGGACATCGCGCATCCGCCCGGGCATCCGCTGACCGAGCTGTACAGCAAGCTCTTCACGCTCATGCCGCTGGGGTCTCTGCCGTTTCGCGTGGCGATCGGTCAGGCCTGCGCCGCAGCCCTCGCCGCGGTCTGCGTGTTTCGCGCGATCGTGGGTGCCCTACGCGGCTGGGCGCTACCGCCGAACAGCGCAGCACCCGTCGCTGTCGCAGGCGCGTGGTTTGTCGCGTTCGCGTACGGCTTCTGGTTCCAGGCGGTGCGCCCCGAAGTCTATGCGCTGCAAGCGTTGTGCGTGAGCCTGGTGCTCGAACGCGTCGTGGCGCTGCAAGCCGAGCCTGCGCCGCGCGACGCACGTCCGTTGCTCGCTGTCGCGCTCGTGCTGGGGTTGGCACTCTCCAACCATCACCTGATTGCGTTCTTGGTCATGCCAGCCGTGCTGCCCGCGCTTGCGCGCGTGGTGTGGGAGCGCGGCTTGCGGCCGGTGTGGCTGGCGTGCGCCTTCGGGTTGCTCGGCCTTGGCACCTACGCGTACCTGCCGCTGCGGGCAGCGAGCCATCCGCCTGCCAACCTCGGTGACCCGAGCAACCTCGCGCGCATGGCCTGGGTGGTGAGCGCACGCGTGTACGCGCGCGACATGGGTAGCGAGAACGCGCAGCCGCTGTCCGAGCGTCTGGTCGACGTAGTGGTGTTGCTCGCCGACAACTTCCACGTGCTCGGTGTGCTCGCTGCGCTGGTCGGGCTGTATTTGCTGATCCGGCATCCGGCGAGTCGGCGGCACGGCGTATTCTTTGCGCTGGTGCTCTTCGTGAACGCCGGCATGCGCGCGTGGCTCGGGCCCGTGCGCGCCAACCCCGACATGTTCGGATACCTCGCGCCGGCCTTCATGGTGGTTGGGATCGGGTCCGCTGCGTTCGTGGGAGCGTTGTTGGCAGCGTTGCCGGCGCTGGCCGGGCAAGTGTCGCGTGTGGCACCGGCGCTGTCGCTGCTCGGTTTGGTGTTGCTGCCCAGCTCGTTTGCGCGCGCCTCGCTTGCGAGCTTTGCGGCGCCCGAGGCGTTCGACGGGCCGCGCATCCGGGCGTTGCCACCGCGCGCACTCGTGGTCGCCTCCACGCCGCAGACAGTGTTCCGCCACTGGGAGTCTGACGCGGTCGAGCAAGCGCGACCCGACCTCGCACTCGTACCCTTGCCGTTTCTCGGATACCCCGGCGCGAGCGAAGCCGTGATCGCGCGCGTGCCGGAGGCGGCGAGCCTGGTGCGTGCCTTCGCGCAGAGCAGCAGCTTACGAGCAGAGGATCTGGTCGCGCTGGCGCAACGGCGTCCGACCTTCATCGAGCTCGACACACACACGCGTCCTGCCGTGTACCGCGTGCTGCGACCCATGCACTTGTTGCACCAGGTGCTCGGCTCGCCGGCGCTGGTGCCGAGCGCGGGTGAGATTGCGCGCGAACAGCACGACACCTACGAGCACTTGTACGCGAGCCTCGGTCGCGATCTACGTGAGACCGAGACCGCGCGGCAGTTGCTCTGGATCCACTACATGAACGCCGTCTTCTTCGCGGGCCTCGGTGGCGGCGACCTCGCACGCGCGGAGATCGGGCGGGCGCAGCGGCTGCTTCCGCAAGACAAGAACGTGCAAGCGTTGGCTCGAGCTCTGGCAGACCGACAGCGTCAGGGTCCGTTGCCGGTCGATGCGTTCTTGGAGCTGTGAGCTGTCCAGCGCGCAGCTCTCAGGGCTCGCGCAGCTGGGCACAGCTGGTCTGTTCGCTGCGATCAGCGGCGTCGCTGCGCGCGAGGCCACAGTGCGGCTCGGGGTCGAAGGGATTGATGCGCACCGCTTCGAGCAGCTCGACGCGCGCCTCGGCGTCGCGCCCGAGGGCCAGTAGCGCGGCCCCAGCCACGGCGTGCGTGGGCTCGTGCTCCGGATAGCGCGCCAGCAGCGGCTCCACCGCGGCGAGCGCGCGCGCTGCGTCGCCCGCCTGCAACGCCGTGCGGGCCAGGCGTGCGCCGATGATCGGGTCATCCGGGTCGGTCTGCCGCGCCTTGCCGTACTCGAGCATGGCGCCGCGCACGTGATGTCGGCTCCACAGCAAGTCGCCCAAGCGCAGGAAGCGGCGCGCGGCACTGGCAGCAACATCCTCGCTCTCGTCGGGCGACTGGGCTTCGCCCTTGCGGAAGCGCCGTGCCAGCTGACGCGGGGCGTGCTCGGCCGGTGCACGCGGCAGGCTGCTGCGCCACGCCTGCTCGAGCTCGCTCCAGCGCTTGCCCGCCGCCTTGGCCAGCGCTTCGCGCGCGTCCGCGCCGTGGCTGATGTCGGCCAGTGGTTGGCTGCAGCTGGTGTCCGCAACACTGCGCCGCGACCGGTCAGTGGCAGTCGACCAACACCTCGATCTTGATCCCTGGCGTGTTGCGTGCGGTGTCACACGCGCGTCCGCAAAGCACCACCTGGCTGAGATCCGAGCTTCCATCGCTGTGCCTCGCAAACTCCCAGCCGTCGGCGCTGGCGTCGCACGCGCGATCGGCCAGGTAGTTGATGCACAGTGGGGCTGTGCCCTGCGACACGGACTGGAGGTTGATCAACGCGCCGCCCGCGTCGGAGCCGCTGGGTACAGCGAGCTTGCAGTCGACCATGACAGCATACGCACGCGCGCGGCAGCCGAAGCCAAGCGCACGCTGGAGCTGCGGACAGAGATTCCCCGCCGCGCTCCGAGCGGCGTCCGCAGCGCCGCTGTCCGCAGCGCGAGTGCCCGCATCCAGCGCGCTTGGCGAGTGCCCTGCGTCACGAACGGTCGCGGTGTGCGTGCTCGGACAACCCACCGATAGCACGAGGCTGACGATGCACACGGA
>JADGRE010000136.1 GCA_017881185.1 Pseudomonadota bacterium
CGCGCCTTGGCCTCTATCCGCGGCTTACGTCCTCGCTCTCTCGGTCACGCTACGTGAGTAGCGCTCCCTCGGTCGCTGCGGGCGCGCTCGCGGCTAGAGGCCAATTCGCGCCGCTCGCGTCGGTGTGGCTTTCAAGCGAGACAAGAGAGAATTTCTGATCGCTGCGTCACGCTCTTCGTGTTGCGATCTCGATGGTTCGGTTGCTCGCGTAGCGGTAACGTTGTGCGAAGGACCAGATGCGTTGATTTGTGTCGAGTCGCGAGCGCGCCCGCAGGACTGGAGGGAGCCGTACTCACGTACGGTGACCGACGGGCCGAGGACGTAAGCCGCGAATCGGTACAAAGCAGCGCATCTGGGGCCTGCCGGGGTGGCGGAAGGGCAGACGCGGGCGACTTAAAATCGCTTGCCGAAAGGCGTGCGGGTTCGAATCCCGCCCTCGGTACTGAAGTGGGTCGTGTGGGTGGCGTCGCGAATGCGGTCGACCGCGCGTCGTTTTTTTGACGCGCGATCGCGAACCGGGCATGGCTCTTGTCGTGCGCAGCGCTGTGGCGGCGGCGCCAGCCAGGAGACAAGCGATGGGACACGACGAGCTGATGACCCGAGTGCGTGGCTTGCTGCGTGAGGCGATCGAGCTGCGCTATCAGGGCACGCTCCACGCCAAGAAGGTGCAGGCACAAGCCTACGCCGACGGTTACATGCGCGCGCTGAGCGACGCCCGTCAGCTGGACCAGGAAGAGCTGCTCCAGATGATCAGCGAAGAGCGCGCGAAGTTCATGGCTGCCGACACGCAACGCGCTTGAGCGTTTGCACCTGCGGCGTCAGAACGCCGTGAGCTGACGGAAGCGCTCGAAGCGCGCATGCACCTCGGCGGAGGTCGCCGTGCTCAGGCGCTGCGTGCTGATGCCTTCGACGCAGAAGGAGGCCAGCACCGAGCCGTAGACCACGGCTTTGCGCAGGCTCGGGCCCGAGAGGTCGTTGGCGCGTGCGAGGTAGCCGATGAGCGCGCCGGCAAAGGTGTCACCTGCGCCGGTCGGATCGGCCACGCCGCTGAGCGGCAGCGCGGGCAAGCTGAAGACCTCGTCACCCTGGAAGAGCAGGGCGCCGTGCTCTCCCTTCTTGATGATCACGGTCTTGGGGCCGAGCGCGAGCAAGTCGGCGGCGGCGCGCACGAGGTTCTGCACGCCGGAGAGTTGGCGCGCTTCCTCATCGTTGAGCACGAGCATGTCCACGCGCTTGATGAGATCGGTCAACGCGGCGTGGCGGATGTCGATCCATAGGTTCATCGTATCGGCCAGCACGAAGCGCGGGCGCTCGACTTGATCGAGGACCTCGAGCTGCAGCGTGGGGTCCATGTTGCCCAGCATCACGAACGGCGTTGCGCGGAAGGCTGTGGGGATCTTGGGGCGGAAGTCGGCGAAGACGTTGAGGTCGGTGCGCAGGGTCTCGCGTGAGGAGAGATCGTCGCTGTAGCGGCCTTCCCAGTGGAAGGTTTCGCCGTCGGCGACCTCCAGGCCGGAGAGATCGACGCCGCGCTCGCGCAACATGCTGACTGCGGTCTGCGGGAAGTCGCGACCGACCACGCCCACCAGCTGCACCGGTCCGAAGTGCGCTGCAGCGAGCGATGCATAGGTGGCGGCACCGCCGAGCACCTTGGGATGGCTCTGGCCGCCGATGTGCAAGGTGTCGAACGCGATGGAACCGACGATCAGGGTGGGGCGCATGCTCAGGACTCCGCGGGCAGGTACTTGGCGAGCAATGGGGCAAGCAGCGTGCGGGTCTGCGAGCCGATGTGACTTGGTGCGGTGATGATCGCGTTCTGTAGCGCGTTCGCGGCCGGGCTCTTGCTCGCATCCGGCAAGCGCGTCACCAGCGCGCGGATGATCTCGCGTGCGGTGCTGACGTTCTTGTTGAGCACGGCGATTACGGCTTCCACCGTCACGGCTTCTTCGCTCTGGTGCCAGCAGTCGTAGTCGGTCGACATGGCCAGGCTCGCGTACGGCAGCTCGGCTTCGCGCGCGAGCTTGGCTTCGGGCAAGTTGGTCATGCCGATGACCGACGCGCCCCAGCTGCGGTACATCAGTGACTCGGCGCGCGTGGAGAACTGCGGGCCTTCCATACAGACGTAGGTGCCGCCGACGTGCACGCGCGCGCCGACTTGCTTGGCGGCAGCGAGCAACGCTTGGCTGAGCGCTGCGTCGGTCGGGTCGCCGAAGCCGACGTGCGCGACGACACCGTGATCGTCGAAGAAGGTGCTGGCGCGATCGCGCGTGCGATCGATGAACTGATCGACGAGCACCATGTCGCCCGGATGAATGTCTTCCTTGAGCGAGCCAACGGCCGACACGCTCACTACTTGCTGTGCGCCCAATTGCTTGAGCGCGAAGATGTTGGCGCGGTAGTTGATGCGGTGTGGCGCGATGCGATGACCACGGCCGTGGCGCGGCAGAAACAGCAAGGTGGTGTCGCCGAGCTTGCCGCGGATCAGGGCATCCGACGGTTCGCCGAAGGGTGTGGTCACGCGGACCTCTTCGACCCCGCTGAGGCCTTCGAGGTCGTACAGGCCGCTGCCACCAATGATGCCGAGGGAGCTCATCGCGCACGCGTCTAGCACGTCACCCGGAGCGCATCAACGGCCCGCGTCGTCGTGTAGCGCGCCAGCGTCCGCGCCCACTGCCGGCAGCGCGGGAATCACCACGCGCAGCACGCGTTCTTGCAGCACCAGGCCATCGCCCACGATGCGCAGCTTCAAGCGAAAGCGCTGCGGTAGGTCGCTCGGCGGCAAGCGGTCGTCGCGCAGTCGCACGCTGAAGCCCAGCTGTGTGCTCTGGTGCACGTCCACGAAGCTGTCGGGGATGCCGTCGGGCTTGGGCTTGGGCAAGAGGTCTTTGATCTGCGGCAGCACCGCCGCCTTGGCCTGCGGCAGCGCCGTCGCCACGATGGCCTGCACGAAGCCGAGGGGGTCGTCGTCGACCTCGGCGTGCACTTCGCTGAAGCGCAGGCCGTCGATCAAACCGAGCACGGCGTCGATGATGGTGCCCGTCAGGCCGCGGCCGTCGCTGTGTACGTCGAATACCAGCGGACAGGTGGCTTGGTAGGTGGGCAGGCTCGCGCCCGAGATGCCCGTCGGGCAGCTGCCGTTCTTCGGCGACATGGTCGCGCCGGTGCGCAGCGCCAGCTCCGAGAGCTCGCCGCGTAGCGCCATGTAGCGGCCCGAGTTGCGACATGCGTCGTCCGTGCAGGCGGTGCTCATGATCGCGATCGCCTGCGCGTGCATCGCCGCCAATGCGTTGATCGCTTCGGCCATGCCACGCGCGCCCGTCACGCCGCCTGCGGCGTACTGTTCGCTGGTGTGCGCGAGCGCGTCGGTCGCATGCAACACCACATGCAACGCTTGTGGTCTGAAGCCGACGCCGCCGAGGGTTCCGCCGCCGACAGCAGCAGGCCCGTGCCAGCTGGCGATCGTGGTCTTCGGGCCGCCCGCGAAGCCCGCGCCCGTGGCGATCTGATACAAGGCTTCGCCGCCCGCCTCCGGATCGTCGCCCCCGCCGCCCAGTGGCTGGTCCAGCTGCGCGACGGCGCTCTGCACCTTGTCGATGTCGCTCGTGATCGGCGTGAGCAAACGAAACGCGCGATCGCTGTCGGCACCGAACGGCCGACTCGGGAAGTCTTGGAACGCCGAGACGCCGAAGCTCGCGTTGGCGACGCGTTGCTCCAGCATCGGCACCACCACGCTACGCAGCTCGGCCTGCAGTGCGTCGATCTCCTGCGACATGCTCGAGGTGGTGTCGATGTTCATGTGCAGATCGAGCAAGCCAGGGTGCGCCGCCATGCGCAGCAGCTCGATGACCGTGCCTGCGCGGTAGGGCACTGCGAGCTCCGCCTCTGCGGCAGGCCACACGGGCTTGGGTCCGCGCGGTGAAGGCGGCGAACCCGCGTCGTCCTCGCCAGCGTCGGACGCGCCGGGTCCGGAGGTGCTCACGGTGGCGGTCGCCGCGGGTGGGCGGGAGCACCCGAGCACGCCCGCGGCTCCCACGCATGCACCCGCTGCGGCACACGCGGTGCACAACAGTCGCAACCACACTGCCAGCGGACGCTCCATGGGTCGGGTCCTCATGCTGCGGCAGTCCGTGCTCGAGCGCCACGTTGATGCCACCCGGTGAGGTCTGCAGCTGGCGCAATAGTCAGGAAAGGTATGACTTCTTTGGTGTTTGACACCCTGTGGTCAGTGCGTAGCATTCGAGCTTGGCCCACAGACGGCGCCGTGCGTGAGCGCGCGCGGGTCGGGGTTTGCTACGGACAAGGTCGCACAGGCGGATGGTCAGACTCGTCATTTCGGACAATGAAGGCACCACGACCGTGGTGCCGTTGGTACGCGACGAGATCACGATCGGCCGCAAAGAGGGCAACACCATCCGCCTGACGGAGCGGAACATCTCGCGCCAGCACGCGCAGCTGTTACGTCAGGACGGCGTTCACAAGTTGCGCGACCTCGATTCGTACAACGGCGTGCTCATCAACGGTCGGCGCGTCCAGGGCGAGTCCGACGTCAAGAGCGGCGATCAGATCCAGATCGGTGACTACACCATCTTGGTCGAGGAAGAAGCCGTCAAGGCGTCGGTCGTTTCCGCCGACGCGCCGACCACGGTCTCCAAGCGTCCCGTCACGCCCGCCCGCTTCATCATGTTGAGCGAGCCCTCACCCGGCGCCGAGTTCGCGCTGCCGCCCGATCGCAGCGCCAAGCTGGGGCGCTCGGAAGACGTCGACTGCCCGATCAATCACCGTTCGGTGTCGCGGGAGCATGCCGAGGTGCGCGCCGAAGCTACGGGCTACACGTTGAACGATCTCGGTAGCGCCAATGGCGTCACCGTCAACGGCAACGCGGTGAAGCAGCACAACCTCGCTTCGGGCGACATCGTCGAGCTCGGGCAGGTCGTGTTCCGCTACGTCGGTCCCGGCGAGCACTACTTCTTCGATCCGGCCGAGGCTGCGCGCTATCGTAAGGCCAGCGGTGGCAAGCGCGCCAATCTGCGGATCGCGGCGATCGTGCTGGCGTGCGCCGCGGCGGTTGCCGTGGGGATCATGATGTCGGGCGGCGAGGAAGCCCCGAGCGAGACCACGACTGCGCTCAAGAACACGCCCGCGACTGCAGCGCCGACTGCAGGCGCGACCATCGCCGACGACGGCTACGACAAGGCCGTGTCCGAGTGTCGCGCTGCGGTCGCCGGCTCACGCTTCGCTGAAGCGATCGCGCACGCCACACTGGCGTTGAAGGTGCGTCCAGACGCGACCGACGCCACGGCGTGCAAGGCGCAGGCGCAGACGCAATACGAAGAAGAGCAGTCGTACGTGCGTGGCAAGGCGGCGTTGCAGGCCGGCGACGCCGAGGCCGCGTACCAGGAGTTCTCGCGGCTCGGCGCAACCAGCGCGTTCCAGGCGCGTCCCGAGGTCGCGGATGCGGGCGCGCAGGTGGCGCGCGCGCGTCTGAGCAAAGCCCGCGCGCAGGTGCAGTCTGCGCCAGCCGAGGCCACTCGCCTGGCGCAGAGCGTGCTGTCCTTGCCCGGGATCAGTGCGGCCACCACGACGATCGCACAGCAGATCTTGAACGACGCGCACAGGGTCGCTGCTGCGGCACCGCCGCCGACGGCTGCACGTGCGCAAGCGCACGCTGCGCGCACCTTCCCTGCGGCCGCGCGCGAGCCTGCGCCAAGCAAGCCCGCACCGGCACCGGCTGCAGCGGCCGGCGGCGCAGCGATGGATGTCGCCAGCGCATGCCTTGGGCGCGGCGACAACGATTGCGTGATTCGGGCGCTCGCCGGCAAGGCCAACTCCGCGCAGGAGCTGGGCCTCTTGATCGAGACCTATCGCGCGACCGGCGACAGCAAGCAGGCCCAGAAGAACATGGCCGTCTACGTGAAACGTTTCCCGACCGCACGGCGCGCCGATGCGTATCGACGCATGCTCGAGCTGCAAGGGCAATGAAGGTCCAAGCCCCGTGATCCGCCTGCGCGCGCCCCATATTGGGAGTCTTTCTGCGCGTGTGTGCGCGTTTGACACCCGAAAATGGAACATGGTACTTCGCTGCGCAGCGGGGCCCTTTTCTTCGAGCGTGAGGTGGGAGCGATCATGATTCGGCCAAGCATTGGGCCAAGCGCCGCGCGAACTGGCTCTTGGCTGTCGGGACGCTTGCTCGCTGCATGCGTGTTCATCGGCGCGCTGAGCATGCAACTGCCCGGGCTGTCGTCTCGCGCGCACGCGCAGGCCATCACCACGGCGCAGTTCGTACGCGACCGCGGCATGGACGTGCATCTGTTCCGTCCGGCCGTCGACTCCAAAGGCTTCATCGGCGTCAACGGCACCAGCATCATCGGCAAGGGCGACTACAGCTTCGGCCTGGTGCTCGACATGGGGACGGGCATCTTCCCGTTCCACGGCTTCGACCACGACATCGGCAAGTCGCAGAACCCTGCGGCGAGCAACCGCTACACTAGCACCGCCCACTTGGTCGACACGGCCATCACGGGCACGCTGCACTTCAACTACGGTATCGGTAACGTCGCCATCGTCGGTTTGCAGGTGCCCATCATGGCGATCTCCGGGCCGAACGTGATCGTGCCCGGCGTCTACAACGATCGGCCCGCGCCCATCGGTCTCGACAGCCAGGGCTTCGGCAACATCACGTTGCACGGCAAGCTGCGCCTTGTGCGCAAGGAAGCCTCGCCCATCGGTCTGGCGGCCATCCTGCATATCGAGCTGCCGACCGGCAACGCGCGGCAGATGCGTGGCGAGCCCGGCGTCGCGCTGTGGCCCGTGCTGGCTGCAGAGTGGCAGCCAGTTCCCATCTTCCGCTTCGGCATCAACGCGGGCTACCGCTTCAACTCCGGCAAGGGTGACACCCTGCAGTTCGACGGCAGCGTCAGCCCCGTCGACAACGCCAGCAAGAGCGCCGCGGGCTTGTTGAACGGCGCCTCGCTGTGCCCCACGGGCAGGACCATCTCGAACGCCACCTGTCCAGGTGCCGTGACGGGCGGCTCGCCGGTCACCTACGACGACCTCATCACTTTCGGCGCGGCCGCCAGTCTGCGCTTCGCCAAGTCGGCCGAGCTCGTCGCGGAGACCTACGGCGGCCAAGTGGCCAACTCCATCGGTGACAAGGGCACGCTCGGCGTCGAGGCCATCGGTGGCCTGAAGGTCTACGTCGAGGCCAACAGCTACCTGTTGCTTGCCGCCGGCGGCAACTACCTCGACAGCCTGAACTCGGCAGACTACCGCGGCATCGTTGGCTTCGTGTTCGAGCCGTCCATCGGCGACCGCGACGGCGACGGTTACAAGGACGACGTCGACGAGTGCCCCGACGACCCGGAAGACTTCGACCACTTCCAAGACGAAGACGGCTGTCCTGAGCCCGACAACGACCGCGACGGCATCCTCGACGTCGACGACGAGTGCCCGCTGGTGCCGGAAGACCACGATGGCGACGCCGACGAAGACGGTTGCCCCGAAGGCACCATCGGCGACCGCGATGGCGATGGCATCCTCGACAACGTCGACAAGTGCCCCGACGACCCCGAAGACCGCGACGGCTTCGAGGACGAGGACGGCTGCCCGGATCCGGACAACGACAAGGACGGCATCCTGGATGTCGACGACCTGTGTCCGATGGATCCCGAGGACAAGGACAACTTCGAAGATCAGGACGGTTGCCCGGACCTCGACAACGACAAGGACCGCATCCTCGACAAGGACGATGCGTGCCCGAACGACCCTGAGACCTACAACGGTTATCAGGACGAAGACGGCTGTCCGGACAAGGGCAGCGTCATCATCGAGGAAAACGAGATCATCATCCTCGAGAAGATCTACTTCGCTACCGACAGCGCGGAGATCTTGGCGAAATCATTCCCGATCGTCGACGCCGTCGGGGCCACGCTCATTGGTAATCCACAGATCACCCTGATCGAAATTCAAGGCCACGCCGACGAACGCGGTGACGACAACTACAACATCCGCCTGACCTCCGACCGTGCGGCATCGGTGCGGCAAGCGCTGATCCAGCGCGGTGTGGATGCCGGTCGCCTGCGCAGCGCAGGTTACGGCGAGCGCTGTCCCGTGGAAGCGGCCCACAACGCCACTGCCTGGGAGAAGAACCGTCGCGTCGAGTTCAAGATCGTCCGCACGGACGCAGGTCCGACGGGTGTCGAGGTCGCGTGCCCCGCCGGCAAGGACCTGGTACCCAAGTGATTCGTCTGTTGCAATCGACCGCGTCCAGTGTGACGCTGGTCAGGTTGCTCACACGAGCTGCACACATGACGGCACGGCTAGCGGCCAGCGCGTGCGTCACAACGAGGAGACCTGACGGGGTCTGATTGAGTGATGGCGCGCCCGGATTCTGTGGATCAGCATTTCGTGGAATGGATGAAGGGGGCGATCCTCTCGTTGCCGCAGAGCTTGAAAGCAGCACTGCGCGTGGCGGAGGACCAGGACATCCCCGATGAAGGCCGAGCCCTAGTGGCTGGGGCCGTGGTGCACTGGCTGTCGCGCACCAACACCATTCCCGGCGTGCGCGGTGGCGCACTGGCTTACGTCGACGACGTGCTCGTGCTGCTGCTCGCGGTGGAACGCCTGACGCAGCTCGCACCCGAGGCGATTGGGCGCTTGCAGGCGGACTCTCCCGAGCTCTTCGACACCTTGGCGGCCGACTTGGCGCGCGCTCGCGCGTACTTCGGTGGCGGCATGGCCGTGCTCGAGCAGGCGTTGCCGCGGGTCGTGAAGCTCAAGCATCTGGGTCGCACTGCAGAACAGTGCGTCAAGGACGAGAGCGCGGCCACGATGCTCTACGAAGAGGTCCACGCCAAGCTGATCGAGCTCGATCTGGAGCCCGACACCGTGGGTCGCGAGCTGCGTGAGCTGGAGCAGCTGGCCGACGAGCTGCGTCGTCGCGTGAACTGATTCGGTGATTGGTCCGCAGTCTGTAGTCCGGGCTGCAACGTCGTGTTGCAGGAGCGGTAGTTGGTCGAAGCGTCAGGCGGCTCGCTCGAGCTGCTCGCTGCCTGCGACTTTCGGGCTGAGCCAGGCAGCGAGCTGCGGGGCGTCGTGCTCGGGGCAGGCGGTCACGCTCAGGCGTAGCGTGCGTTCGGCCTGCGGCCAGCTGCGGGCGTCGGGTAGGGCGGTCGCGAGCAAGCCGTCGGCGGCCGAGCCCGTGTCACAGGCTGTGAGCCAGGCGAGCGGCGCGTGCGGGCGACCGTAGAGCGAGCTGTCGGCGGCCACCAACGCGAGCGTGGGCGTGCCGTGCACTGGCGCTGGCAGAGGCAGCTGCAGCAGCGCAGCGAGCCAACGGCCGTCGTCGTCGGCGGTCAGCAGCATGAGCTGGGTGGGCATCGGCAAGCGCGCGGCGCAGGCCGCCAAGCGTTGCAGGTTGCGCGCGGCGGAGGCTGGCTTGTGCAGACGCGTCGCGGTGAGCCACAGCGGGGTTGCGAGCAAGCCCGTGAGCAGCGCGGCATCGTGCAGCGTGCCGGCGGGCAAGAGCAGCCATGTGCTGTGCATGCACAGTAGCGTCGCGAGGCCCGGCAGCGTCGTGGCGTCGAGCCAGGCTGGTGCGGCCAAATGCTCGCCGCGCAAGCGGCGCTGGCACTGGGCGAGGTCGTCTGCGCAGGCGGGCCGAGCGCTCGGCGAGGCGGTGGCTGTGCTGCGCACGAAGGCGCGGTCGAGCATGCACGCGATGGCGAACGCGCCTGCGCACGCTGCCGCCACGGGGTTGCTTTGCCAAGACGAAGCCGAGCCCACGCAGCCGGCGAGCAGCGCCAGGCTGCGCGCCGAGCTCGGCAGGGGCAGTAGCGGCAGTGCGCGCAGCCCGTGCTCGTGGCAGGCGCGCCGCGTCAGACGTTGCTTGGTCAACGCGAGCAGGCACAGCCCGAGGCACAGCCCTAGCGTGCCGAGGTCGAGGCGACCGGCGCCGTGGCCATGGTCTGCCGCTGTTGGCTGCAGTGCGGTCGAGGCGCTTCGGGTCGCCACAGCCGTGCTGGGCAGGTCGAATGCCAGCTGCCACACCTCGGTTCGGGGCAACTGCACGCGCGTGAAGCCGAGCTCGCGCACGCCATCGTGATCGTGCTGCTGCATCTGGTCGCCGTACGCCCGGCCGTTGCTGCTGACGGCGGCGAGCGTGCCGGCAGGTGCCCGCAGTGTGACCTGGACGTTGGCCAGGCCCACTTCCCAGCCGGGCAGGTTCCAGCGCACGCGCAGCGCGCCGCCAGCCACGGCCTGCGCCTGCGCGAGCGGTTGGGCCGTGTCGTAGGTCACGGTCGCGACGTACTGGCCGCGCCACGGAGCGCTGTGGCGGTTGTCGAAGCTCAGCGTCACGCCGCCGTCAGGGTCGACGCTGGCGGTGGGTGTGTAGAGCGTGCCGTCGACGGCCCTGAGCACGGGCGCTTCGCTGGTGCTCAGGCTGAGCCCAGGGTCGTGGGTGGCAATCTGCAGTTGCGACAGCCAGCCGCCGGTGACCTGGACCTGCACGTCGAGCGCCACGCGCAGCGCGGAGGGCAAGGTGGCATCGAGGCGCGCCGCAACACCGGTCACGTGGGCCTGGGTCCAGGCGCGGGCTGGCGCGGGTGCGCCCACGAGCGCAGCCAAGAGCAGGGCACTGGCCAGCGCGAGAGGCCGAACACGGGACGGCAAGGACATCCCGTTGAAGCTAGCAGCTCGCTCGGATGACCGAGAAATTCCCGGTATCCCGAGCTGCGTAGGCGGGTCGCGCGATTCAGTGCGCGGGCAGGTCGCGCAGCCAGGCGGGCATGAACAGCAGCACGAAGAGCGCCAGCGTAAGGCGGGCGACCCATTTGCGGCGGGGCGAGAGCGTGGTGTCGTCGGTGGGTGGATGCTCGTGCCGGCCGCTGCGCGCCACGAAGCGCAGCACCACCCACCACACGAGCCACGCGGTGCCGGGCGCGAACTGTCCGCTGAGCGCGTCGCCGCGGATGCCCGCGAAGTAGGCGCTGAGCCCGTAATAGAGCGCGACGGCGACCGCCAGCGGCAAGAGCAGGGCGCGCACCCTGCGCGAGTAGCGTTCCTGGCGTTCGCCGAAGAGCGCGTAGGCCACGTGGCCACCGTCGAGCTGGGCGGCCGGGATGAGGTTGATCATGGTGACAAGCAAGCCTGCCCAGCCCGCGAAGGCGGTCGGGGAGAGCAAGATGTCCTGGCCGGCGGGGATCGGGCCCTTCAGCAGGTACAAGAGCGCCATGTACAGCAGCGAGCGGCCTTCCTGCGCGCCGGCGCCGAGTGGCTCCGGGCCGACGGGGGAATGCACGATGCCGTAGATGAGCACCGGCAACGCCACGGCCATGCCGGCGAGCGGGCCGGCTGCGCCGATGTCGAGCAGTGCGTTGCGGCGCGCGATGCGGCCGGGCATCAGGATCACCGCGCCCATCGTGCCCAGTGGTGGAAAGGGCATGGGCACGAAGAACGGTGGCGAAGCTGGCACGCGGTGGATGCGTGCCGCGATGTAGTGCCCCAGCTCGTGCGACAACAAGATCGCCATCAGCGGGATCGAATACGCGAAGCCGCGCACCAGCTGCCCGCCGTGGAATGGGTCGCTGCTGCCTGCCTCGAGCGCCCCGACGTAGCTCGTGGACAAGAAGGTGAGCACGAACAAGCTGGCGGACAGGGCCACACTGCGTGGTGCAGGCGCAGGTGCGGGCGAGAGGGAGTCGCTCACGCTTCCTCCACGCCGAGTGCCTGCAGCAGAGCGCGCAGCTGGGTGTCGATGCGCGCGTCGAGCTCGCCCAGGTTCGAGATGACCACGCAGTCTCCGCGCTGCAAGTGAGGGTCTTCCTCGAGCGCGAGGCGGCCGGCGAGCTCGAGGCGCTCGTGCAGCGCGGGCAACGCGTCGTGCAAGGCGGCTGCGTCGAGCGGATGGACCTGCAACACGATGTTGCTGGCGCGGCGCACGCGCGACAAGAGCGGCGCGACCATCGGCACGATGCGCTCCGGCTCGAGCTCCAGCTGGGCACGCAGCAGGTGGCCCGCCACGGCCAGGCTGGCGCGGGTTGCGTCGGCTTCGAGCTGTGCGAGCGCCCGGCTGCGCGCTGCCTCAGCGTGCACCAGGCTGGCTGCGGCCTCGGCCTTGCCGGCTGCAAAGCCGGCTGCGCGGGCTGCTTCGCGCAGCAGCTCGGCCTCGTGCCGTGCGCGGTGCACGATGGCTTCGGCTTGGGTGCGGGCGTCGTACAGCTGTGCCGGCAGAACGCCGCTGCCCGCGCTGCGCTGTGCGCGAATCACGCGTGCCATGACAGCCTGGATTGCTTGCGGGGATTCATGGGCGCGCCTGCTGCTCGGCAAGCCTGCGCAAGAGCGCCAGCAGCGAAGGCGCCGCGACGAAGCCCGGCCTCGGCAGCGGCGCGCGGGCTTGCCAGGCGCGTGCCAGCAGCGCTGTGGCCTGGGGCGCCAAGAGTGAAAGCGCGCGCGGCGGGGGCAAGGGCGGGGGCAACACGCCCGACAGTAGTGCACGCTGCAAGAGCTGCGTGACGCGTGCGCGGCGCTCGGCGCGAGGCAGCTGCGCGAGCGCAAGCGCCACGCTGCACAGCTCGGCGGCAGCGTCGGCGGCCAGGCCCGGGGTCGCCAGTGCCGCGCCGCGATCGCCTGCAAGGGTTGCCGCGAGGGCTAAGCCCTCTTGGCTGCGCGCTGACCATGCCATGTGCGCGACATAGCATGTTTTGGCAGGCTGCCGAAGCATCGCCGCCGCCGCGTGTTCGCGGTACGCTGCTCGCGATGCGGACCTCGCGCAGTGTGTGCCTGCTCGCGTGCTCGGTGCTGCTCACGTGCAGCGCCGCGCGGGTGCACGCGCAAGCCTGTGCGCTGCACGTGCTGACCGACACCCAAGTCACGCCCAGCCGCGGCGCCGAACGCGTCGCGCTCGATGCGAGCCTCGAAGTGCGCTATCCGCCGGGCACCGACGTAGCCGCGCTCGAGCAAGCGTTGTCCCCGCCCGATGCGCTGATCGCATTGCTCGATGAGCAACGCCAGACCGTCACCGGCACGCTGCAGCACCCCGAACCCTTGCTGCTGCGCTTCGTGCCCGATCGACCGCTGTCGGCGCAGCGGCAGTACGTCCCGCTGGTTGCGCGCCCGGGCTTCGATCGCCCCGAGATCTCCGAGTACCTGTTCACCACGGGCGACTCCACCGACAAAGAGCCGCCGAAGCTGGCCGTCGGCAAGAACCATGTCGACATCTCGTCGCAGCCGTTGCCCGCGAGCTGCGGCGCGGCAGCCGGCACCTATGGCGTGCGCGTCGCGTTCGACGCGGCCACCGACGATGCCGACGACAGTGCGATCGAGTACCTGCTGTGGCTCACTGTGGCTGCCGGCGAAGACAAGCTGCAGGTGGTGGATCGCACGCGACAGGCGCAGGGAGGCCGCGTGGAGCTGACCTTCCGCTTGAAGCCCCAGCAGGTGAACGACCCGGTGTGCCTGCGGATCCAGGCCATCGACGGCGTGGGCAAGTCCGCCGACAACCAGCCCGAGCCGTGTTTTCATCCGGTGCAGGGCTCGTACTTCGAGTCCGGGTGCTCGGTGGCGCAGGCCTCTGGGCGTGGCGTTTCACGCGGCGGCTGGCTTTTTCTGGTAGCCTTTGGCCTGCCTTTGCTCTCGAGGGTGGCGAACAGATGCAGAAGGAAGCTGCGCTTCGGTTTTGGCCCAAGTCCGACGTAGGGCGCGTTCGCGAGGCGAACGAGGATGCATTCCTGGTCGATGATGGCCTCGGTCTGTTCGTGGTCGCCGATGGCATGGGCGGTCACGCGGCCGGCGAAGTGGCCAGCAACATCGCGGTGCACGTGTTTCGCGACACGGTGGCGCGCGAGCGTGAGCTGCTCGACAAATTCGAGCGCGGTGTCGACGCAGCCGGTCGCCAAGACGTGCTGCGCATCATGGAGCAGGGCGTGCAGAACGCCTGCGCGGCCGTGTACGCCGAGGCGCAGAAAGACAGCAGCAAGCGCGGCATGGGCACCACGCTGGTGGCGCTGCTCATCGTCGGGACGCGCGGCTTCTACGCGCACGTGGGCGACTCGCGCATCTATCTGAACCGCAACGAGTCGGTCCATCAGCTGACCGAAGATCACTCGCTCATCAACGAGCTGCTCAAGCGCGGCCGGTTGACGCCCGAGCAGATCGCCAAGCTCAACATGAAGAACGCCGTGACGCGCGCTGTCGGCGTCTACGAGAGCGTGGAGGCCGACACCCTCGATTTCGACGTGTTGGCGGGCGACCGTTTCTTGCTGTGCTCCGATGGCCTTACCGAGTACGCGCAGCCCACCGACATCTTGCGCGTGTTCCGCGAGACGCCCGAGGACAAGGTCGCGCAGACCTTCATCGACCTCGCGAACCAGGGCGGAGGCAAAGACAACATCACCGCGCTGGTGGTGAAGGTTCCCGACACGCGCGGCCTCGACCGGCTCGCGAGCGAGGTCAACCTCAAGCTCGAGACCCTGCACCGCATGCCGCTGTTCCGGCACCTCACCTATGGGGAGCTGGTGCGCGTGATGAACATCACCGACGTGCGCAGCTACGCCGCTGGCGACCGCGTGCTGGAAGAGGGCCAAGACGGCGACGAGATGTTCATCGTGCTCACAGGTGGAGTGCGCGTGCACTCGGGTGAAGCGAAGATCACCGTGCTCGGCCCCGGCCAGCATTTTGGCGAGATGGCGCTGGTCGACAAGGCACCGCGCAGTGCGAGTGTGTCGAGCGATGGCGCCACCAAGCTCATGGTGATGAAGCGCCGCGACTTCTTCGACATCGTGCGTAAGGATCACGACGTGGCCGTGAAGTTGCTGTGGGCCTTCCTGGGTGTGCTCACCGAGCGCCTGCGCAACACCTCGCGCGATCTGGGCGAGGCGCGCGAACAGCTCGCGCTGCGCATGGTCGAAGAAGTGCTGGCCGAGCCCGACAGCGAATGATCGACACGCCGCGTGTGCGCGCCTGGGCGACGGCGCTGCGGGTGTGTGGGCTCGGGCTGCTGTGTTGCGCGGCGCTCGCCTGTGGCCAGCGCCAAGACCACGCTCCGGCGCAGCCGTCAGCGGCATCGAAAGTGATGGCGGGCACGCCGTCGGCAGAGGTTCCGAGCGCCGCGGCGCCGTCGCCTGCAGTCGCCCCGCCGCCAGCTGCCGAGCGCGCGGTGGCGAAGGTCGCGCAGCGCACGGGCGAGGTCTGGACCTACCAGCCGGGTCATGCGCTCGCTGACGCCTTGCTGTACGCGCGCGGCACGCCCATCGGCACGGGCGCCGACGGGCAGCTGAGTCTCGACTTCGAAGATGGTGCGCGCGTGACGCTCGAGCCTGGCAGCATCGCGGTGCTGGTGCCGTACGAGCCTGCAGCGCTGTTGCTCGTGCAGGGCAGCCTGCACGCGTCGGTGCCGCCGCAGCCGAAAGCTGCGCGCGCGCCGCTGCGCGTTGCGAGCTCGGAGCTGGCCGTATCGGTCGCGCGTTCGGCGGAGCTGTGGTTGCAGGTGCCCTTGGCGGGCGGCAACTACCTCGCGGTGTTGTCCGGTGACGCCGAGCTCGAGACCTGGCCCGAGCACGCGACGGATGCGGTCGTCACGCCGCTGTCCGCGCGGCACGCGGCCTCGTGTCGCTCCGATGTGGTCAGTCTGGCTGTGGGGCCGGCCAACCTGGCCGCTGCACATGCCCGGCACGCATCGCCGCAACGGCCCGCGAGCGGCAACGCGCTGTTGCAGCGACTGCAGGCCTTCGATGCCGCCTACGAACGTAGCGCTGCCCAGCAAGCCCGGCTGCACGCGACGGCTGAAGAGCAGCGCGCACAGCAACGCGCAGCCCACACGCGTGGCGACAGCGCCGCCGTGGCCGCGCTGCAAGCGAGCCTGGTGCAGGGCGCGCAGCAGCTGGTGCAAGCGCGCGCGGCGCTCGTTCACCACTACGAGCGCCGGTTGGCGTTGCTCTACACGCTCGATGCACTGCACACCGCTGCGCCGCAAGATGTGCATGATCTGGCGGCTGCGTTCGGGACCCTGCAAGACGAGGGCGCACGCTGAGCGCTAAGAGCCGATCTCAATACCCTGAGCGAGTGGATTTCGGAGCGCGACGGGCCCGAGCGCAAGGCGCGTGACCGAAGGAATACTCGATGTATTTCGAGG
>JADGRE010000307.1 GCA_017881185.1 Pseudomonadota bacterium
ACTGGACCTACCTCTACGTGAATGCGGCGGCTGCCCGGCAAGGGCACACGACCCGGGAGTCACTGGTCGGCCGCACCATGCTGGAAGTCTATCCGGGCATCGAGCACACGCCCATGTTCGCGGTGCTGCGCGAATGCATGGCACAACGCCAGACGCGACAGCTGGACAACGAGTTCTTGTACCCAGACGGGCAGCGGGGCTGGTTCGAGCTCAGGCTCGAGCCGGCGATGGACGGTGTGCTCATCCTCTCGGTCGAAGTGACCGAGCAGAAGCGAGCGCAAGAAGCGCTGCGGCGTTCCAACCGCGCGCTCGCCACGCTCAGCGAGTGCAACCAGACGCTGGCGCGCGCGCAGGACGAACACCTGTTCCTGCAGGACGTATGTCGCATCGCCGTGGAGCGTGGCGGCTATCGCATGGCGTGGGTCGGCAGCAAGGAGCGCGACGAAGCGCGCTCCATCAAGACACTGTCGTCAGCTGGCATGGATGCCGGCTACACCGAGTCGCTGCAGCTCACCTGGGACGACTCACCCAGAGGCCGCGGTCCCACCGGTCGCGCAGTGCGCACCGAACAGATCGTCGTGGCGCGCACCATCGCCACGGACCCCGACTTCGACCCTTGGCGGCGTGAGGCCGTCGCGCGCGGCTACGCCTCGTCCATCGCCTTGCCGTACCGCATATTCGGCAAGGTCACCGGCGCGCTCACCCTCTACTCCTCCGAGCCCGATGCCTTCGATGCGCAAGAGGTCGAGCTCTTGGCCGAGCTCGCGCTCGATCTCGGGCACGGGATCCAGATCCTGCGCGAGCGCAGCGCGGCCAAGCAACAGCTGCAGGAACGCTGGCTCGCGGAAGAAGCACTGCGCGCCAGCAACGAACGCTTCAACGCCTTCATGGACGCCAGCCCCGTGCTGTGCTGCGTGAACGACGACCAGGGTCGTTATCTCTACGTGAACGGCGCGTGGGAGCAGATGTTCGGGCTAAAGCTCGCCGATTGCATCGGCAAGCGGGCGGCTACTTTCATGCCGCCTGCCGTAGCGGAGAGGATCGAGGCGAGTGTGCGCAGCGTGCTGCAGACCGGCAAGCCGCTTGCGTCCGTCGAGGGCGCCAGCGAGCCGGGCGGCAAGCAGCGCTCTTGGAGCACGTTCAGGTTTCCGATTCGCAGCGCCTCGGGGCAGCGCCTCGTTGGCGGCGTCAGCATCGACATCAGCGAGCGCATGCAGGCGGAAGAAGGTGTCAGGCGCCTCAACGAGCGGCTGCTGCGCTTGGCGCAGGCGGTGCAAGATCTGGCGAGCGCGCGTGACGGCGCGACCAGCATGGCCATCGTGCGATCCGCAGCACGCAGTCTCGCGGACGCCGACGCGTCGACCTTCGTGCTGCGCGACGGCGATCAGTGCCACTACGTGGACGAAGACTCGGTCGCGCCCCTGTGGAAGGGCCAGCGTTTCCCGATGTCCAGCTGCATCAGCGGCTGGGTCATGGAGCATCGGCAAGCCGTCGCGATCGAAGACGTCTATGCCGACCCGCGAATCAGCCAGGAGCTGTATCGGCCCACGTTCGTGCGCAGCTTGGTGATGATTCCCATCGGACCAGAACAGCCGCTGGGTGCGATCGGCATCTACTGGGCCAAGCCGCACAAGGCGACAGCCGAAGAGATCAAGATCCTGCAGGCGCTGGCAGACGCCACCTCCGTCGCCATCGAACGCGTGCGCATGGTGGAAGAGCTGAAGCTCTCCGAGGACCGCTTTCGCAGCCTCGTGGAGAATCTCGAAGATGTCGTGTTCTCCATCGACGTCCAGGGGATCTTCCAATATGTCAGCCCGTCGATCGCTCGCTATGGCTACACGCCACAGCAGGTGCTCGGCGGGACCTTTGCGCGCTACGTTCACCCCGATGACATCGGGGAGCTGGTCCGCAGCCTCGCGCGCATCCTCGCAGGACAGCCGGAGACGCGCATGTTTCGCGTGCTCGACAGCCAGGGCGCGGTGCACTTCGTGCGTACCGCCGCGCGCGCGGTGATGAGCCAGGGCCGTGCCGTCGGCATCAGCGGCGTGCTCATCGACATCACCGAGCTCAAGCATACCGAAGAGCAGCTGCGCGTCGCGCAGAAGATGGAAGCGGTGGGCCAGCTCGCTGGCGGCGTGGCACACGACTTCAACAACTTGCTCGCCGTGATCCTGAGCTACGCGGGCTTCATCAGCGAAGCCGTGCACGAAGCCGACCCGATCCGTGCCGACATCGAAGAGGTGCGCAAAGCGGGCTTACGCGCGGCCGCCCTCACGCACCAGCTGCTGGCTTTCAGCCGCAAGCAGGTGCTCGAGCCACAGATTCTCGAGCTGAACGTGCTCGCAGCCGACCTCGAGAAGATGTTGCGCCGCGTGATCGGCGAGGACATCGAGCTCACGCAAGTGCTTGCGCCGGATCTCGGTCGCGTCAAGGCCGACCCAGGACAGCTGCAACAGGTCATCATGAACCTCATCGTCAATGCGCGCGACGCCATGCCGCACGGCGGCAAGCTCACGCTCGAGACCGCCAACGTCATGCTCGACGAGGAACATGCAGCCAGGCACGCCTCGCTCCACCCGGGAGCCTTCGTGATGCTGGCGATCAGCGACACCGGCAGCGGCATGGACGAGACGACCAAACAGCGCTTGTTCGAGCCGTTCTACACCACCAAGGAGATCGGCAAGGGCACGGGCCTCGGCTTGTCGACGGTGTACGGCATCGTCCAGCAGAGCGGCGGAAGCGTCACGGCGTACAGCGAGCTCGGCGTGGGCACCACGTTCAAGGTCTACCTGCCGATCGTGGACGATGACACCGGCACGCCCAGCAAAGCCCGCGAGTCCACGCGGCCGGCCGTGGGAAACGAGACCATCTTGGTGGTCGAAGACGATCAGGCAGTCCGCAACCTGACGACACGGATCTTGCGCGCAGCGGGCTACGCCGTGATCACTGCAGCCAACGGCGGCGAAGCCTTGCTCGCTTGCGAGGCGCACGACGGCAAGATCGACCTGCTCGTCACCGATGTGGTGATGCCGCAGATGAGTGGTCGACAGCTCGCCGAGCGCCTCGGCCAGCTGAAGCCCAACCTGCGCGTGCTGTATATGTCGGGCTATACCGACAATGCGATCGAGCATCACGGCGTGCTCGAGCCCGGCACCATGTTCATCAGCAAACCCTTCGGCGCCCAGGATTTCACGCGCAAAGTCCGCGATGTGCTCGATGCCGAGTGAATGAGGTCAGGCTGCGACGTCAGTGCCCTGTTCTGAGCGGAACGCACGTGCGCTGCGCATAGTCGCGTCCCATCGCCGCACCGTCAGGGTCTCGCGCTTCGACGAAGCTCGCGTAGCGCGCGTAGATCGGACCCGACTCCGTGCAACGACCCGCGTCCTTCAAGGCGTTGGCCTGACCCCAGATGGCGATCGACTTCTCCCAGGTGGCCGACGCAGCAAAGTGCTGCTCGGCTTGCCGGAACGCAGCGACGGCTTCGTCGACACGATGCAGAGACACCAGCGCGTCAGCCTGCAGGTAGTACGCCCAGCCGTCATCAGGATTGGCTCGGACCGCGGCCTGCGCCAGCTCGAGCGCACGTTCATGGTTGCCCGAGATCTCGGTGTTGATCGAATCGATTTCGATCGCTGAATAGCTCGGTCCTGACGACGGCGCGCATTGCTTTTTGGCGTAGTCGCGCGCGCGCGTTGCAGCTGCTTGGTCGAGCTTCTGCACGAACGCAGCGTAACGCTCGTAGATGGGGCTTGCCTCCTGACAACGAATCGCTTCGCTCAGCGCGTTGGCTTGACCCCAAATGGCCACCGAACGCCCCCAGGGATCGGAGTCCGGCGAACGCTGCTCCGCCGCGTGGTACGAGTTGATCGCGTCGTTGACCTGGCGCAATGCCAGCTGCGCACTGCCGCGGGTGTAGTAACCCCAAGGGTCGTCCGCGTCGGCGCGAATCGCCTCCTGCGCGAAGCTCAGCGCATGCTGACGGTCGCCAGCACCAGCCGCTTGTATGGAGGCGGTGGTCGACTCGGACGCCCGCACCTCGGCTGCACTGCGAAAACCGCTCTGCGGTTCGGGCCGCAGCTGCGCAGCCGCGTGGCCAGCCAGGAAGAGTGCCACGGCTTGAATTGTGACGATGGCGACGCTGTTGTGGTGCCTCACGCTGCACCTGCCTTCTGACGCGATGCGAGTGCGAAACGCCTACGCACTCGATCTCGTCTGCTGCAACGTATGCGCGCGACATGCGGGACGCCAAGCGAGAGTTGGTGGTCGTCATGCGCGGGAGTACCTGCTATGAGGGTCATCACATGAAACAACAGCGATTGTTCTTCTCGTCCTTCCCACTGTTCGCTTGCGCGGTTGCATGCGGCGCATCGCAAAGTGCGAGTCAGCCCACTGTGCACGCCGCAACTGTGCCTGCGGCAGCCACAGTGCCGGCTGCCGAATCACCCGCATCGCGCACGGCTGCAGCTCCGAGCAGAGCAGACTCGGGGCGAACAGCCGCAAACGCGCACCGTTTGGTGATCGAGACCACGGCGTGCTGGCTCGGCGGCCTGTGGAGCGACGCCGAGGGTGCGAGCGACGTGGAGCGAAGCGCCGCAGCCAAAGAGCATTGTCATGTTGCGATCCATCAAGCCTACGGCAGCGAGGACACCGGGCGTGTCGAGCGGCTACGCGCGCTCGACGCGGTCGAGGTCTCGGAGCTCGGCGCCAAGGTCGAAGCCGCAGCGCGTGGCGACGGTCTCGAGGCAACACGCATCACTCAGCTTCGCGCCTTGCTGAATGCCGTCGCCAATGCGGAACGCGAAGCCATGCTCGCACGGCGTGCGGGAGACAAGGTCAAGGATGACATCGCCGTGCCCAAGGCGACTGCCAAGCGCAAGGCCGACGAGACGGCTGCCGCCGACCCGCTGGCGCAGACGCGTGAGCTCGACGCCCTACTTGC
>JADGRE010000308.1 GCA_017881185.1 Pseudomonadota bacterium
GAGGCCGGCGCTTAGAGCCCGGGTCGTGCGCGTGGCTGTCGATGAAGACGTACCGCCGGTATCGATCGACCCGGTGCTCATGGAGCAGGTGTTCGTGAACCTGCTCGAAAATGTCATCAAGTACGCGCCCGAAGGTGAGATCGACATCGCCGCGCACGTGAATCACGCTGCCCGCACGCTGGAGCTCGAAGTCGCCGATCGAGGCCCCGGCATACCCGCGGGCGAACGAGAACAGGTCTTCGAGAAGTTCATCCGGTTGCACCGCGAGAGCCCCCCAGGCGCTGGGCTCGGGCTCGCGATTTGCCGCGGAATCGTCGCCTCTCATGGCGGCAGGATCTGGGTGACGCAGCGTCCGGGTGGCGGAGCGCTGTTTCGCATTTCGCTGCCGCTGTCGGCAGATGCACTGGTGCCGGAGGATGAGTGTCCATGAACGGCCATGACCCGCGCGTGCTGATCATCGAGGACGAGATCCAAATGCGCCGTTTCTTGCGTACGTCGCTGCTCGCACACGGCTACCTGCCGATCGAGGCAAGCACCGGTGGACAAGGCATCGAGTATGTCGCGACAGGGACGGTCGAGTTGGTCCTCTTGGACATGGGCCTACCTGACCTCGAAGGCACGGAGGTGACACGGCAATTGCGGGAGTGGACCGACGCCCCAGTGATCGTGCTGTCCGCCCGAACCGACGAGAAGGACAAGATCGGCGCGTTCGACGCCGGCGCCGACGATTACCTGACAAAGCCGTTTGCGGTGGGCGAGTTGCTCGCTCGAATGCGCGCGGCGCGGCGTCAAGTCGTCCCTCGTAGCCGCGAGAAGACCCCCGCGGTTTTCGCCGCCGGATCGCTCCGGGTCGACTTGGATGCTGGCGTCGTGTTCGTGAATGACGACGAAGTGCATCTGACGCCCATCGAATACAAGCTGCTGGTGGTGCTCATCGAGAATGTGGGCCGCGTGATGACACATCAACAACTCCTAAAGGGCGTGTGGGGAACACGCTACACCTCGCGCGCGCAGTACCTACACGTGTACATGGGACGGTTGCGTACGAAGCTCGATGTGGACCCCGATCATGCCAAACTGTTCGTCACCGTGCCGGGAGTCGGCTATCGCCTTCGGGGAAACGAATCGACGCAAAGACCGGCCCGCTGAGCCGAGTTCATCGGGACTACGCATCGTTTTAAGACCGTCTTTAGGCGCGACTGGTTAGTCTCACCTGGCAAGTCTTCTCGATCGCAGCGGGGAACACATGCGAAAACCACGATTCAGCGACGCGTTCATTCTCGAGGTGCTCCGGAGCGTAGACGCTGGCGCGACCGTTCGAGCGGCCTGCCGTCAATACTGCATCAGCGAGCAGACGTACTTTCGTTGGAAGGCCAAGTACGCCAACCTCGAGATGAGCGAAACCCAACGGCTACAGCAGATCCTCGAAGAGAACCGACGGCTGCGGTCCCTGGTGTCTGACCTGACGCTCGACAACCAGGCATTGCTCAGCGTGCTGTCGCAACAGGCCGGCGCAATCGGTCAGGTATAAACAGGAACGCCTGGACCGCGATCCACGTCGCGATCCGCCCCCAGCTTGCGCGGTTTCGCGCAAGCGCGAACCGCGGGTTCTCCGGTGCGTGCTCACCTACAGGAGTAGGCTCCGCGCGCTCCTCGAAACCGCAGGCGCCTCGCTCGTGTCTCACGGTCCATGCGTTCCTGTTTAGCACCTGCAGCTCAGTGATCTTGCTCGCGCAGGCGATAGCCCACTCCGGGCTCAGTGATCAAGAGTCGCGGGCGTGCCGGGTCGGCTTCGATCTTCTTGCGCAGCTCGGCCATGTGCACACGCACGTAGTGTGGTTGGTTGGTCTGTGCGGGGCCCCAGACTTCTTTCAAGATCTGTCGATGCGTGAGCACCTTGCCGGCGTTTTGCGCGAGCAGCGCGAGCAGCTTGTATTCGATGGGCGTGAGATGCACGAGTTGCCCGTCGCGCGTCACTTCGCGGCGACCGAAGTCGATGCGCAGCGTGCCGAACACCAAGGTGGAAGGCAGGGCCTCGCCGGTCTGTGTTCGCCGCAGCGCGACCCGCATGCGCGCCATCAGCTCGCTCGTGCCGAAGGGCTTGGTCAGGTAGTCGTCGGCGCCGGCGTCGAGCGCGCTGACCTTGTCTTCTTCACGGCCGCGCGCCGAGATCACGATGATGGGAACGTGGCTCCACTCGCGGAACCGCCGGGTGAGCTCGACACCGTCTTCGTCTGGCAGGCCGAGGTCCAAGAGCACCAGCTCGGGGTTGTGACTGGTGGCGAGCAGCACGGCCTCCGCACCGGTCGAGGCCTCGAGCAGGCGATAGCCCTGCGAGTGCAAGCATGCACGCAAGAAGCGGCGCATCTGCGGCTCGTCTTCCACGATCAGCACCAGCGGTTCGGTGCCCGTCATGACCGGCCTCCGGTCGCAGCGTTCCCGTCCAACACGCGTGAGATCGTCGGCGCTTCACCGGTCAATGGCAAGCGAATGCGGAACAGTACGCCACCGCCTACGCGGTTCTCGGCGCGGATGCTGCCGCCGTGGGCGTCGACGATGCCGCGGCAGATCGGCAGGCCGAGCCCTACGCCGCCGATGCCTACGTGTGGGCCGCGATAGAACTTGTCGAAGATGCGTTCTTCGTCGCCCGGTGGCACGCCAGGCCCGCGATCGGCGATCTCGATCGTGAGCATGGCGTCGGCGACGCGTGCCTTCATTTCGATGGGTGTCTGCGGCGGCGTGTACTTGCAAGCATTCTCGAGCAGGTTCACGAACACCTGTTCCAGCAGTACCGGATCCACGCCCACCAGCGGCAGGTCGCTCGGAAGATCAGTCTCCACGACTCGAGAGCCGAGCTTGCCTTCCAGCCGGGTGAGCGCCGAGCCGATCAGCTCTTCGAGCGGAACCCACTCGCGCTTCACACCCAACGCGCGTGCCTCGACGCGGGTCATGTCGAGCAGGTTCTCGAGCAGCCTTTCGAGCCGCTCGGCCTCTTCGCAGATCGTCTCGAGCAGCTCGGAGCGCTGATCCACCGACACACCTCCGGCGTCTCGCAGGGTGGTGGCGGCGCCGGTGATGGCGGCGAGCGGGGTGCGCAGGTCGTGCGAGACCGCGCTCAAGAGCGAGCTGCGCATCTCTTCGGTGCGCGCGCGCAGCGCAGCGGCCTTGGCGTCTTCGGCAAAGCGTGCGCGCTCGATGGCCAGCGAACCCTGGCGTGTGAACGCCTGCAAGAGCTCGAGCTCGTCCTGGTGGAACGCGCGCTGGTTGCCAGGTGACAGGGCGAGTGCGCCCAGGACCTCGGCGCTCGAACGCAACGGCATGCAGAGAAGCGGTGCGCCGGGAACCGTATCGGTGCCCAGGCCTGCAGGGCGCCCGTGTTCCAGCACCCAGCGCACTACGCCGTCTTGCGTCAGGTCGGCCGTCAGGCTGCCGACGCTGGCCGCCTGCGTCGCAGGCGTGTTCGGACCGGCGAGGATGATCGCCGTGCCGCTGCGGAACACGTTGGCGGCGTGTTCGGTCAGCACCTTCGCTGCGTGCGCCTCGTCGGGAGCCGACGCAAGGTCGCGGCTGAGCGCGTAGAGTGCGGCGGTCCTGGCCTCGCGATCGAGCGCGTTGCGCTCTTGCTGGCGGATGCGCGCCGTCAAGCTGCTCATCACCAAGCCGACGCCGAACATCATGCCGAAGGTCAGCATGTGGCGCGCGTCGGACACCGCGAAGGTGTAGTACGGCGGGACGAAGAAGAAGTCGTAGGCGGCCACCGACAGTGCAGCGGCCAAGACCGACGCTCGCCGCCCGAAGCGCACGGCGACTATCATGATCACGAGCAGGTACAGCATCACGAGATCGGGTGGCGCGAGCACACCACGTACGAACGCAGCAGCTGCCGTGGCCGCGGCCACCAGCAGCGTGGTCCAGGCGAGGTTGCGCAGCTGCATCGGGCTCTGCGGCTTGGGCGACTGCGGCTCCACGCCGACGCTGCCATCGTCGCCCGAGATGACGTGCACATCGATGTCGCCGCTGCCGCGTACCAGCTCGTCGAGTAACGAGCCACGCAGACGATCGCGCAGGCGCGGGTGCGTGGGCTTACCGATCAGGATGCGCGTGATGTTGTGCTTGCGGGCGTGATCGAGCAGCGCGGTGCTGATGCGATCGCCGGTCAAGCGTACGACCTCGCCGCCCAGCGATTCGACCAGACGCAGGTGGGTATCCAGCCGGTTGCGGTCGGCTTCCGAAAGCGGCGCCAGCGCGGTGGGCTCCACGTACACTGCGGTCCAGGTCGCGCGCAGGCCCGCTGCCATGCGCCGCGCGGCGCGCGCCAGTCGCGCCGACGCAGGGCTCGGGCTCACGCACACCAGGATGCTTTCACCAGCGGCCCAGGTGCTGTGGATGTCGTGCTCCAGCCGGTACGCCTGCATTTCGGCGTCGACACGATCGGCCGTGCGCCGCAGCGCCAGCTCGCGCAGCGCCAGGAGGTTGCCGCGCTGGAAGAAATGGTCCACGGCGCGCGCCGCCTGCTCGCGCAGGTAGACTTTACCCTCACGCAAGCGTTGCAGCAGCTCGTCGGGCGGCAGGTCTACTAGCTCGATCTCGTCGGCGCGATCGAGGACGGCATCGGGCACGGTCTCGCGCACGCGCACCGAGGTGACTTGCGCGACCACGTCGTTGAGGCTCTCCACGTGCTGCACGTTGAGCGTGGTGTGGACCTCGATGCCCGCTTCGAGCAGCTCCTGCACATCCTGATAGCGTTTGGGATGCTGCATCCCGGGCGCGTTGGTGTGCGCGAGCTCGTCCAAGAGCAACACCGCCGGCTTGCGTGCGAGCGCAGCTTCGAGATCGAATTCTTCGAGCTTCGTGCCACGGTATTCGACCAGCTTGCGCGGCAGCAGAGTGAGGCCTTCGAGTAGCCCGGCCGTTTCCGAGCGGCCATGCGTTTCGATC
>JADGRE010000309.1 GCA_017881185.1 Pseudomonadota bacterium
AGACTGCGTAGTTCCAGCGTCGCTCTTCTTCGGTGGTGCCGCAGCTCAGGTAGAGGTCGGCGATGCGTGCGCCATGACAGTCGGAGCCGGCGCAGCGCTTGACGAGGGCCGGCTGCACGTCGTTGACGAAGCGGTCGTACGAGGTCTTGTCCGCCGGCGCGACGCTGAGGTCGATGTCGGGCGCGCTGCCTGCGCCGTGCACGCAAGCGCCGGTGGACTCGCGCAGCGTGCTCTGCGGCACACCGTTACGCGCGTGACCGCCGTCGATCCACTGCTTGAGGATGGCGTAGTTGCGCGAGCCTTGGGCGATGGCGCCCTCGCCTCCACCGTGCCGCACGTCGGTCAGAATGCTGACGCGACGCTTGTTGGGCTGCATGGGATCGGGCGGGTCGATGGTGCGCACGTCGATGTGCACCGGCGTGCCGGCCTTGAGCAGCAGCACACCCACCGGATACGGACCGTAGGCGTCGAGCACGTCTGCGCGACGCATCAGCGAGTCGTACGAAGTGAGGTCGAGGTTGCCGAGCGCGAAACCGTGACCGTCGTCGACGTGGCAGCCCGTGGTTTGCCGCTGACAACCCACGTCGACGATGGGCGCGATGCGTTCCTCGTAGAACGAGAACGACGAAGCGTTCTGCTTGTGACAGCCCGCGCCCGCGAGCAGCAGCCACGCTGCCGCGCATAACTTCACCACCGTGCGTCGCTGCGTGCTCGTCATGGCGTGCATGAGTCTACACCGAGAGCCAGCACAGGTGTGCGACTGTGACGCCGGCACGCTGCCGTCGCCCAATGGGCGCGCCGTGCCGGACCGTCAACGCAGCTCACTGCATGTGAGAGGCGACGTCGATGGCGTCGAGCACCCCATCGTCCTTCTCGAGCTTCTTGGCGTCGGCGAGCGCAGCGAAGGCGTCGCTGCCACCGAGCTTGCCGAGCGAGATCGCCGCGGCCTGACGCACGCGCGCGTCGTCGTCGGTCATGAGCAGACCCAGCAGCGGGTCGAGCGCTGCGGTGACCTGCAGCTCGCCTACGAGCTGAGTCGCGGCACGACGCACGTTGGCGTCTTTGTCGGCGAGGCGGCCGAGCAGCGCGGCGTCGTCGTGGAAGAAGTTGACCTTGAGCACTTGCTGCAGCGCCGCGTTGCGCACGCTGGCGTCTTTGTCAGTCAGCGCGGAACGCAGCGCGTCGTTGCCGCCGACCGCATTGAGTCGGCCGAGCGCCACCACCGCTGCGCTGCGCACCGACACATCGGAATCCTTGGTCGCCGCTTGCGCCAGCGACGGCAGGCCGTGCGGATCGAGGAATTCACCAAGCGCCTGCGCCGCGCGGGCACGCATCACCGGGTTCTTGTCGTTGGCGACCACGCTCTGCATGCGCACCATCACCGGGCCGAAGCCGAACGAGCGCTGACGCAACCACCACGCGGAGATCTCGCGCACCTGCGGGTCGCTGCTCGACAAGAGCTTGTCCGCAAGCAACGGAATGCACTCGAAGCACTCCACGCGCTCGCCGTACTCGAGCATCGCGTAGAGTGTAGTCGAGGGCGCGCTCTTGATGGCGTTGACCATGCGCTCGCGCGTGGGCGCCTGCGTTCCGGGCGAGAGCTCGCCGCGCTGCTTGTCGTACACGACGTTCTGTTTCGGGTCGCCGGCAGCTGCAACGCTGGGAAGCAGGCACAAGCAGCACCCGAGACCGAGCCATGAGCAGAGTTGCGTCTTCATGATCTTGCCCCCGACGGAACGGATGAAACGGGTGAAACGGCTCATGGGTACACCTTGCCTGCAGTCGTGCCCGCGCTCGTCGCCGAGGCGCCAGAGAGCCACTTGGCAGAGCTGTCGATGTTGCGACGGCTGTAGTACTGCCCACCGAGATCCGCCATGCGGATCAACGTGAGGCGTTCTTCCGAGCTCAGCTTCACGCCAACGTCTTCGGGATGCGCAGCGGACTTCCACGCCCACTCCTTGCCCGCGCGCGAGTCGCTCGGGGTGGCGTTGATCTTCTCGATCAGCTTGCTGGCGCGCGCCGAGCCGGGCACGACCCAGTCGGGCGGCATGTCGCCCACCACTTTGCTGTCGCCCATCATCGCAGTGGGATACAGCAGCGACACGTACGACGCTGGGTAGGTCACCACTTGCTTCTCGTAGTAGGTCTCGATCGGCTTCGACGACAGCAGCAGGTAGGGGATCTGGTAGACCATCGGCTGCGCCATCGCATCCATCGGCGGAATGGTCACCGTGTAGTGCTTGCCCGCGAAGGGATCTTTCGCGCCGCCGTCGTGACACGACACGCACTTGGCATCGAAGACGTCCTGCACGTTGGGGCCCGACGCGGCGCCCGCCCACGGCAACTCGGTGCGATCGGCGATCGCCAGCTGCGAGTAGTCCTTGTCGGCCAGCGGCAACTGCTGCGCGAGCGTGGCACCCGGGGTCGCCGAAGCCGCCTTCGAGCGCGACTCGTGGCAACCACCACAGGTGCGGTTCTCACCGGGCATCGCCTGGATCCACAGGCCTTCGCTGCGAATCGCCAGACCGAAGCGGTCGATGGCTTGCAAGTGGTACGGCAGATACGGGATGACCGCAGCCTCCCACGACTTGTCTTTCTGCACGTCGACCTCGGCCAGGATGGCCGCGCCCTCGTGCATGGTCAGACCGAACTCGCGCACGCTACCGACTTCAGAGGAGAAGCCCTCGATGATGCGCACCTTCTCGGCCTGACCGAGCGCGGCTGACAGCTGCACACCATCGAGCTGACCGCCGCTGACGGTCTCGTCGAGCGAGGTGGAGGTCACGTCGATGGAGCCGATGACCGCCGGCTTGCCACCGAAGGCCGCGGTCTGGGAGCCCTTGGGCAGGTCGAGACGGCCAGAGCGCACGGGCGGCTCTTGCCGCGGTGCGACGGGAATCGCGTACATGTCCCAGAACTTCGGATCGTCGTACACGCGCACGCGCTCCTGGGTCTTGGGGTCGTAGAGGTAGATGCCGAACTTCGGCGCGGTGTTCGACAGCTCGTTACGATCGCTCACGTCGCCGTCGGCCCAAGCGACCAGCAACTTGCCGTCTGCGAGCATGTACGGCGTGCGGTAGCGGCCCACGCCACTGGGCACGAGCGCTTCGCGATCGGTCGGCACGCGCGGCGTGAGCGAGGTGAAGCTCGCCGCCTGCTCGTCGAGCGCTGCCGAACCCGAGCGGGCGCGCGCGTCGATCTTCATGATGGCGCCCGATTGAATCGTGCCTTCACGCGCCGTGGCGATACCCACGAACACGCCGGGAGAAGACTCGCGCACTTGCACGATGCTGTTGAAGTCCTTGCCGTGCTGGCCTGCGACCGCGAGCATGTCGGTGCAGTCGGGGTTCATGCGGAACAACTTGAGGTCGTTGACCGAGCCCAGGTGCTCCCAGCGCGAGTAGCCGATGGCGCCGGTGCTCATCAGGAACGGGTCGGCGCTGTGCGACAAGCTCTGTGCGCAGACGCGACGGTCGGCGTCGCCTGAGACCGACGAGATGGTCCCGATCTGCGTGACTTCGCGGCCGTGGTTGTACTCGTCGGCGCGCGTGCCCAGTGGCGTGTAGCTCTGGTTGGTCACGAACGCGATGCGGTCACCCGGCACGAAGATGGGACGCACGTCGTCGTTCATGCCGAAGGTCAGCTGCTTGATCTTGCCGGAGCCATCGACCTTCGCGGTGTAGATGTGGAAGTGACCGTCGTCCTTGGCGTGACGCATCGAGAACACGATGTCCTTCGCATCGAAGGACAAATCGAGGCCGGCGATGTCGACGTCCTGGAAGCGGCTGGTGAGGTTGGTGAGCGCGCCGTCGGGCGTGGGCGGTGAGAGCACGAACACGCCGCCACCCGGCGTGTAGCGCAGGTAGTCGACCACGCGGCCCGAGCCGCCGGCCACGTTCTGGTCGCCGCTCTTTTCGACGTAGGCGCGCTTGGCGAAGACGATGGCTTCGACGCCTGGCAGGACGCTGTCCTGCTTGGTGCTGCCCTGACAGGCAGTGAGCAGACAGGCGACACAGAGCGCAGCGAGCAGCTTGCAAGTGGTCATGCGGTTCCTCCGGTGGGGAGGGAGAGCAAGTTGCGAGCCACGGGGTGGGGAGCGCAAAGCGCTGTGGTTTCAGGGGGTGGTTTGAAGTGCGCGGGCGAGTTTCGGGGGGGGCTGACCCCGGCGGCGAGCGGGCGCCGGGGTGCGATGCCCCCGACGCTTTGGGTGGCGAGGACGGTGCCGGGGCGGGGTCATGTGCTCGGCGGGGGTGGGGGGATCGACACGCGGGTCGTCCACGAAGGCCAAAGACTCTTCGACGATCAACGCCCTGGCCTCGACCCCACTGCCTGCATGTCGGTGATGGAGCCGCTGCCGTGGTCAGGCGTCGCAATGCGCGAACCTCGCGAACTGCTGAGCTGCCGTGGCGGCCTCGCGCTACTCATGCTCCGAGTCCTGGTGGCTGACTGGTAGTCTGTGCGGCGGACCGCGCACACCCAAGGAACACTCCATGAGATACGTACGTCCTTCCCTCGTTCTCGCTCTGGGCCTGCTCGGCGCTTGCGGCTCGACGAACAACAAAGCCGGTAATTCCACGCAGGGTGGCGGAGGCGTGGGCGCGACGGGAGGAACCTCCGGGACCGGGGGACAGACGGGCACAGGCGACGCGGGGGGCTCTGGAGCGAGCACCGGCGGCGCAGCCGGACTCAGCGGCGCTGGCGCGAGCGGCACGGGCGGCGAGAGCGGCGCAGGCGGCGCAACCGCCTCGGACGGCGGGACGCACAGCGGAGACGCGGGCGGCGTCAACCCGACCTGCAGCACGGGCACGGCCCAGGCGGGTGACGTGACGCTGACCTTGTCCAGCCTTCAGCAGAAGATCTCCGGCTTCGGCGTCTCCAGCGCGTGGGGGGGCGACTTCCGAGATCCCGCAAAGGACCCCGACATGCTCTGGTCGACC
>JADGRE010000310.1 GCA_017881185.1 Pseudomonadota bacterium
CCGGACACCGATGGGCGCATGCTCGAGCTCCTGCTTCACATAGTAGGCATCGCCGCAGTGCAGAACCCAGCCGTTTCCGGTGTCGACCGCCACGCCGCAGTGGCCCTTAGAGTGCCCGTGCAGCGGAACCATCACGATCTCCGGGGGTAAGCCGGGAAGCTCATGAATGCACGGGAGCCCAAACCATTCTTCATTCGAAGTCACATCGTGAGTAACCCACTTGGGGCCGTGCTCGAAGTGACACTTCCGGTAGCGCTGCTTCTCCATCAGGCCGTGGGGGTTCTGGACGGCCTCTCTTTCCGCGGACGTCACGTGCACCGAGGCATCGGGAAAGTCTGGCAGCCCGCCGGCGTGGTCGCGATCAAGGTGAGTGCAGATGATGTGCCTGACATCCTCGGTCGAAAAACCCAGCTTCTGGACCTGACGAACCGCGGGCGCCGTTGGATCCGGCTCGGCGCGCAGCAACAATTTGTTCGGGAGACCGAGACGGCTCCCATCCTCCATGTCCCTCGTGCCGAGCCCGCAGTCCACGAGAATCAACTGTCCGCCAGCCTCGATCAGCATGCACAAGCACGGAGTCACGCTCAGTTGTGGGACGAACGTCGACGCAAAGCGCGGATGGAACGTTCCGCAGTTCAGGTAGTGAATCTTCAACGGCATCTTCAGCCTCCCAGGTCCCGACGTACGCAGCACTGCAACCAACTGCGGTGGCAGCGCCTAAGACTCAGCGCACCGTATTGGCCGTACACGGTATGCGTCGAGGACATAGCCGGCCAACGAGGGTGACCGGCGGGGCAATCGCATCGAGCGTACTGCTCAGGTGCAGGGCTTGATGCAGTAGCCCTGGCCACACGTTGCGCCGGGAAGGGTCGGACACTGCATCGAGCTGTCGCACGCGGGCGGCAAGAACCCGCTCACGCAGACCTTGAGACCGGGCATGCCGAGCAGCTGGCCGACGTCGGTGCACATCAGACTCGACGGACAGCCTGGCGTCGCCGTAGTGCCGGCGGAGCCACCAGCGCCACCTGTACCACCAGTGCCGCCTGTACCACCGGCGCCGCCTGTACCACCGGCGCCACCCGCGCCCGCACCCGCCGTACCGGCGCCACCGCCGCCGCCCGCGCCAGCCGTGCTCGCGTTGCACGGCAGGCAGGTGCCGTAAGGCTGACCGTTCGCGCCGCACAGCGTGAGCCCCTGACTCACGCCATCGGGACACTTGCAGCTGACTTGCTGGTTCGGGGTGCAGACGCCACCCGCCGCACCGGCCGCACCGGCCGTGCCTGTGCTGTTACCCGCGCCGCCGCTCGTGCCGGCCGTCGCAATGGTGCCCGCTGTGCCGCTCGCGCATGGTAGGCACGCGCCATATTGACCAGACGCAGCGCAGAGTTTCGCGCCCTGGCTGACGCCGTCGAGGCACGTACAAGCAGTCGACTGGTTGGGCGTGCATGAGCCGGTATTGCCCGGACTCGGGGGGGTGCTCGACGAGCAGGCCGCAAGCCCCCATCCCAACACCGCAACCAAACCACAAAGCTTCATCCGCTCAACACCTTCGATCCGCGTCATGAACACCCTCCTACAGCAGCCAGACAGCCCGGTTACGAACCATATGGCCGTACACGGTATGCGTCGAGGACCTTACCGGCCAGCAAGGGTGACCGGGCAGTGTTGACGAATGGTGGCTTCCGCGGCACAGATCGGCCACTGCGCTTGGCGGCGACGTCTTGTCGTCGAACGTCTGCTCGCGCAGCGGAGCCCTCGGCAACGCAAGCGCGCGGGCTCGTCAAGTGGCGCGTGTCGCTCGTGCAGCGCAACGTTGCTGCAACGTGAATCGAGCTGTCGAGCGTGCGCGAGACCGAACACCGAGGAGCAAGCGATGCCGAACGTAGAGCAGGAGATCGAATTTCAGTCGCAGGGCGTCACCTGCAGAGGGTTCTTCGTGCGGCCGAGCTCGGGTGCGCCGGCACCGCTGATCGTGCTGGGTCAGGGCCTCGGTGGCGTCTACGAGATGTACCTGGATGTCTATGCGCGCATGTTCGCGGACGCGGGCTACGCGGCGCTCACCTTCGACTATCGCCGCTTCGGTCGCAGTGAGGGCCATCCGCGTCATCTGCTCGTGATCGAGCATCAACAGCAAGACTTCGAAGCTGCCATGGACTTCGGAAAGACGCTCGAAGGTGTCGACCCGACCCGCGTCGTGCTCTGGGGCACGTCGCTCGCGGGAGGCCATGTGCTCGACATTGCGAGCCGTCGCCAGGACGTGACCGCCAGCATCATCCAAGGACCGTTCACCGACGGCATGGCGTCTACGCGCGCCATCTCGCTGCCGAGCATGCTGGGTCTCGGCCTTTTCATTGCTGCCGACGCGCTCGCGCGCCTCTTGCGGCTGCCACCCGTGCTCGCACCGGTCGCCGGGCCGTACGGCACACCCGCGCTCATGACGAAAGAAGACGTCGTGCAGAGCGGTCTGCAGCTATTTCCAGCCGGCTCGCGCTTCTCGAAGCGCCTATCGAGCCTGTACCGCACCTTCGCGCAGAAGAAGATCACGCTGCCCCCCGGCCTGTCCACCTCCGACGAGCCGGAGCGCTTTCCCATCTCGCGCTTCACAGGCTCGGTACGCCTACCCTCCGGCACGATTCTCATCACGGGCGTAAGCGCTATCTTCGGCCTCAAGATCGGCTTCTGGCGCCCCGGCAAGAACATGCGAAAGCTCCGTGCCCCGATGCTGGTCTGCGTCTGCGAGCAAGACTCCGTGGCTCCTCCCGCGCCGACCATCGCCTACGCGACAGCTGCGCCAGCCTGCGAGCTCAAGGTCTACCCGTACGGCCACTTCGAGATCTACACCGGAGCGCCTTACGAACGAGTCAGGACCGACCAGCTGGCGTTCCTCGAACGCGTCGTCCCGATCCGCGCGGGCATGAGCCGCCCAGCTGCGCCCGCCGAGGACATCCACGGCCAAAACGTGTGACTTTAGCGGCCACCGTTGCGTGTGTCCGTCGCTTGCCGGGTCGGATCGAAGTTCGCTCAGACCGTTTCGAGCACGGCGCGCCACCCTACGCACATGGAGTTCTCACGCAGTAGACTGGGTGCGGCGCTCTGGGCCGCGAGCCTGTTGCTCGGCTTGGCAGCGGCGGAAGGCTGTGGAAGTAGCGATTCGTCCACCGGCAGTGACGGCGGCGCGACTGTCGCCGAGACTGACGCAGCCGCGTGTCCGATGGCCGCGCTGCTCGAGCAGAATTGCCAGAGTTGCCACGCGGCCAAGCCGGTGGCGGGCGCGCCCATGGCGCTCGTCACCTGGAACGACTTGATGGCGCCGGCGCACAGCGATCCCTCGCGACGTGTGTACGAGCTCGTGAAACTGCGGGTTAGCGCGACCACGAAATTCATGCCGCCCGTCGGGCACTTGAGCGCGGCGCAACTGGCCGTCGTCGATGCGTGGATGAATGCCGGCGAGCCCAACTGCGGCTTCCCCGATAAATCCGACGGCACCGGCAGCGTGGGCACCGGCGCGGCCTCTGACGCGGACGGAGGCGTGAGCGACACTGCGGTGCTCGAGCCCGAGGCTTGCTACGAGGTGCGCGCGCACGGCGAGCAGAAGCCGAACGACTCGACGCCGTTCAGCGTGGCAGCCGAACAGTACTATCATGCGTTCAATTTCAAGGTGCCTTACGACAAGGATGTGAAGGCTCTCACCTTCAAGTCGTTGCTCGACAACGCCCAGGTCGTTCATCACTGGCTCTTGTACCAAACGAACGCGTCGACGGACACCGATGGAACGCACCAGAACAGCACGGGCACCCATTCCAACGACACGCTCTTGATCGGTTGGGCGCCTGGCGGCGCGCCTCCGAGCATGCCACCGGGCGTCGGCTTCCAGATGCCGAAGCCGGGCTCGATGTTGCAGCTGGAGATCCACTACTTCAACTCGACGGGCAAGCCGCAGCCGGATCGCACGGGCTTGCGCTTCTGCGTAACCTCCAAGCCCACCAAGTACACCGCTGCCACCACCACGCTCGGCACGGAGCTCCTCCTCATTCCGCCTGCACAATCCGTGAAGCTGTCGGGCACATGCCACCCGAGCTACCTAGGTGGCAAAGACAAGCGCGACATCCACATCCTCTATTCGAGTCCGCACATGCACAAGACCGGCACGCACATGACCACGGTCATCAACCGCGTGGGTGGTGGAACCGAAACCTTGGTCGACCAGCCCTTCGCGTTCCGCGAACAACATGACTACCCGACGCCCGCGATCGTGCATCCCGGCGACACGCTCACCACGACCTGCACCTTCGAGAACACGAGCTCGAGCTACGTCACCTACGGTCCGCTCACCAACAACGAGATGTGTTACAACTTCGTCATCGCGTACCCGGCGGATTTGCTCGCCAACCCCGGCGGCAGCTTGCAGGGCTCCGACAACACCTGCCTGAAGTGAAGCATTTGCCGGTCAAGCGATTGCTCATGGGCATTGTGTATGACCGCGCCGTGCAGGAAGGCACACTGGCAAAACCAGCTGCGCTGGCCGACCTGCTTGCGGGAGTTGGTGATCGGTCAGTGTCCGTTGGCTGACGTTCTTCTCGTGCACCACTCGCGACATTGACCTTTGCGGAGGTCAGGGTCACATGCGTTGGCCGCGGCGGTCCTCGACGTCGTTGCAGCCTGACGTCATTGTGGCGTCTGCTACTCCAGTGTGTGGAAGGCCAGGGCCGGCCCGCTTCACCGCTTGCCCTGGCGGCGGAGCGGGCCGGGTGGCCGTTCTGCCGGCAATGCTTCCAATCGCAATGCGAGCTGTGCGCATGCCTGGTGTACATTCAGCACTTCGCTGATGATTTGGAGGGACTTGGAGATGCAAATGCGTTGGTTAACTTTCGTACTCGTAAGCACGGTGGCCCTGGCCGCTTGCAGCAGTGACAAGAAG
>JADGRE010000311.1 GCA_017881185.1 Pseudomonadota bacterium
GACGTCGCGAAAGCCGGCGTCGCGCAGTGCTTGCTCGAACTCGGCGCGCGACATGAAGCCCTGCATGGAGCGCGAGAGATAGCGGTAGGCCTCAGCGTCACCCGAGACCCAGCGCCCCATCAACGGCAGCACGCCGCGTGCATACAAGGCGTGAAACAGCTGGGTCGGCACGCGCGTGGGCCGGAAGAACTCGAGCACGACGATCACGCCCGAAGGCGTAAGCACGCGATGGGCCTCTGCCAACCCTTGACGCGGCTGAGCCAGGTTGCGCATGCCGAAGCCGCAGATGAAGCCGGCGACGCTGCCGGAGCGCACGGGCAAGCGCATGGCATCGCCCACCAGCACGAGCGCGTCGGGCGCCTTGCTGCGACCAGCGACCAGCATGTCGCGGGCGAAGTCGAGGCAGAGCAGGCCCCGCTGCGACCAGCGCTTGCGCATGGCCAAGCTGAGATCGAGCGTGCCGGCGCACACGTCGAGCAGCGGGCCGTCGGGTAGCCCGCGCCCCAGGGCGTCGAGCGCACGGCTGCGCCAGCGCTGGTCGATGCCGAAGGAGAGCAGGCGGTTGAGCAGGTCGTAGGTCGGCGAAATGCGATCGAACATGCGACGCACCGCGACCGCATGCTGGTCGGCGGCCGCGTGCTGGCGAGCCTGCAGCTCGGGCACCAGACCATGGGCCGCCTGGCCCGCGAGCTCGGCCTGTGCCGACAAAGAGCCTGTGGAAAGCGTCATGGCGGGCCGGACCAAGCACTCAGCGGCTTTCAAATTATTTTGAAAGCTCTGTGGGCAGCAGAGGTATAGGTGCAGCCAAAGCCGCCCGTCAAGGCGCCCTGGACCCTGCCCCACGACCCCGCCCATACCCCCAGCCTGGAAGGTGACGATTCACCCAGGCCCGTGTTAGTGGTGCGCGGACTTGGGTGGCTCGTAGGCGGGGGGTGAAGTCCTGACCGCCTGCGGTTTCTTCAGTTTTCTTCATCCTGGCCCGCCACCCGGATCACTAGGGAGGCATGAACATGCTGCAACACAAACAAACGGGAACGCTCGCGCCTTTGACGCTCTGCATGCTGCTGGCAGCAGCCGGGGTATCGACTCGCGTCAGCGCGCAGGCCAACCCAGAGCTCGGCGACACCGGCGGCGCGGCCGGCGGTACGGCCAAGGCCACGTGGCAGCCGCCCACCGGCGACCAGCGCGCGGTAGCAGCCGAGGCGCCGGTCGCCAGCAGCGGCGACACCAGCAGTAGCGCTGTGGCAAACACCACCAGCACCTCCGCGCCGGGTGGCACCGATCACGCTGCCGTCGTGGGCGATTGGGGCGTGGGTTTCTTTGGTATCCAGAACGTGCCGGTGTGTCGCAACATCGCGTGCGATGGCACGATCAACGGCGACACTCTGGCGGCCCCCACGGTCGGCATCCGCTACTGGTTGAGCTCGTTGCTCGGTATCGAGGCTGCCATCGGCTTCGCAAGCACGAGCGGTGGCGGCAGCATCAAGACGCCACCCGCGGGCACGACGCAAAACTTCGATGACCGCACCGTGACTGCCTTCGCCTTGCATGGCGGCGTGCCACTGGCGCTCGCCGATTCCAAGCACTTCACCTTCGAAGTGATCCCCGAGATGAACCTCGGTTTCGCCGGCGGCTCGCTGCGCGGGATGACGACGGCGCAGGATGAAACCTACGGGGGCAACATCTTCGAGCTGGGTGGCCGGATCGGCGCCGAAGTGCACTTTGGTTTCATCGACCTGCCCAAGCTGGCGCTGGTTGGCTCGCTCGGGCTGCTGATGCACCTGGATCACCGCAGCTCGGGATTGTCCGACGGTTCGGTGCAACGCAGCCACAACACCTTCAACCTCGCCACCACGGTCTACAACAAGCCGTGGGAGGTGTTCACCGGCAACATCTCGGCCATCTACTACTTCTGAGCCGAGCCCCGCGGTAGCGTAAACGCCATGCTCCTTCGGGGGTTTGGCGTTTTGCTTTCGGGGCCTCATCAGCTGCACGCCAGCGAGGCCCGACCGACGCAACCGAGCCAGAGCCGCTGAGCGCCGTTGCGATCACGGTCTGGGCGGTGCAGTCTGCCGCCATGCTTGCGCGCACCTGGTTGTCGTTGGCGTTCCTCACTTGTTGCATCACCGCCGTCGGCTGCGGCGCGAAACACAACACTGGTGGCGCCTCGCAGTCTGGCGCGGGCGGCACGGGTGCGCTGCCCACCGCGGGAGCGAGCGCCGGCGGCGGTGCGGGCACCGGGGCAGGCGGCAGTGCGGGCGGCAGTGCGGGCAGCGGGGCAGGATCCGGTGCAGCAGCTGACGCTGGCGCCAAGGACGGCGGCTCCACCTCGACGCAGACCGCCAGGCAAGCCTGCCTCGCCTATGTACGCGCCACCTGCAACCGCAAGAACAGGTGCGCTGGCCAGCCCATGCAAGCGCACCCCTGCCAGGACGAGGAGGACAAGTGCCCTGACAGCTTCCTGTCCGACGGCTCGGCACGCACGGTCGACCAGCTGCTCGCGTGCGCCACGCAGGTCGAACAACTCTCCTGCAGCAACGACTTCCTCTCCATCGCATTGCCCAACTGCGTGACGGCAGGCACGCGCAAGGCTGGCCAGCCATGCTTGTACGACAACCAGTGCGAAAGCCTGTACTGCCAGGGCGCGTCGGCAGATGCGGCCGCTCACCCCATGTGCAAGACCTGCGACCGCGTTGCAGGTCCCACCGACGACTGCAACCAACCCGGCGTGGCCTGCCCGATCGGCCAGACCTGTAGCAGCGCGTTGTGCAAGCCCGTGCTGCCGCAACAGCCCGTCACGGCACCCGTGCTCCCGACCGCCGGACAGCCTTGCTTGCACGGCGAGTGCGCGGCCGGCAGCGCGTGTCTCGACGATCCCGCGGTGAGCGGCACGAGCGATCCTGGCAAATGCGCAGCGCTGCCCAAGGTCGGCGAACCGTGTGGCATCATGCCCGGTCAAACCAGTGACATGAGCGTGTTCAGCCGCGTGTGCCCTGAAAGCACGTACTGTGATGCGAGCGGAACCTGTGCTGCGTTTCCAGCTGACGGACAACCCTGCGGTGTGTCCTTCGGAACCGCAGCGCCCGGAGCCGCACCCCTGACCTGCGACGGCAAGGCGGCACTGTGCGTGGCTGGCACCTGTCGGCACCTCGGCAAGCAGGGCGAGCCGTGCGGCGCACAAGACGCCGCCACGGGCGTGACCGGCCTCTGCGCTGCGGAGCTGATGTGCAGCAGCGCCAACGTGTGCGTCACAGTGCGGGGAGAGGGTGCGAGCCCGTGCGATGCCCCGAACACCACTTGCGAAGCCCACACGACCTGCGTCGCGGGCACCTGCGTGTCGATGGGCTTGCAGGGCTTGTTCACCGCGGCTTGCGGCATGTGAGCCGCACGAAAGCCCCAGCTACCCCGGGTTGACAGCACCCACCCCAGGCCCAAGAGTGGGCCCTCCATGGCGGCCCATCGCGAGCACCCGTACGCCCACTTCATCCACGAAGTGCAGAAGCCCTCACGCTACCTCGGCGGCGAGCACGGCGAGAAGGTCAAAGACTGGCGCACTGACGATGAGAGCGCGGCGCGCATCTGCCTGTGCTTCCCGGACGTCTACGAAGTCGGGATGAGCCACCTCGGCTACAAGATCCTGTACTCGATCCTGAATGGCCACCCGCGCATCACGGCCGAGCGCGCCTATGCGCCCTGGGTCGACATGGAAGTCCAGCTGCGCAAGCACTGCGAGAAGCTGCGCTCGCTCGAGACCTTCCATGCCTTGCACGAATTCGACGTGGTGGGCTTCTCGCTGCAGTTCGAGCTCACCTTCACCAACGTGCTGCAGATGCTGGAGCTCGGCGGCATCCCGCTGCGCAGCGCGGCGCGCGGCGAAGACTCACCGCTGGTCATCGCCGGCGGCCCGACGGCCACACATCCGGAACCGCTGTCGGCCTTCATCGACGCATTCTTGATCGGCGATGGCGAAGCACGCACGCCCGAGATCGTGCTGCTCTGGCGCGACCTCGCGCGCGCCGGCATGCCGCGCGCCCAGCGACTGGCGCAGCTGGCACGCCTCGAAGGCGTGTACGTGCCCAGCTTGTATGAGACCGAGCCTGACGCAGCGACCGGCATGCAGTACGTCGCGCGCGCGCTGCGGCCCGAAGCCCCGCTGCCGGTGCACCGCACCTTCTTGCAGAACATCAGCGAGTACCCGTTCCCCAAGGACGGGCCCATCGCCAGCACCGAGACCGTGTTCGATCGTGTGTCGATCGAAATTGCGCGCGGCTGCACCGAGGGCTGTCGCTTTTGCCAAGCAGGGATGATCTACCGGCCCGTGCGCGAGCGCGATCCCGCCGAGATCATCGACGTGCTCAAGCACGCGGTGCGCGAAGGCGGCTACGAATCGGCCTCGCTCACCAGCTTGTCCACCGCCGACTACAGCGCCATCTCGCCGCTGATCCACAACGCGATGGTGGAGCTGCGGCAGGAGCGCGCCACGCTATCGGTGTCGTCGCTGCGTGCGTACGGCCTCGACGAAGACGTGCTCGACGAGCTGAAGGATGGCGGCGGCAAAGGTCTGACCTTCGCTCCGGAGGCCGGCAGCCAGCGCATGCGCGACGTGGTGAACAAGAACGTCACCGAAGAGCAACTGCTCGAGACCGCGCGGCGCGTGTTCTCTCGCGGTTGGTCCCGCATGAAGCTGTACTTCATGATCGGCCTGCCCACCGAAGAAGACGAAGACGTGCTGGGCATCGTGCAGACCGGCGCGCGTGCCATGGGCGTGGGCCGCGAGCTCATCGGCCGTAACGCCCGCGTTACGGTGAGCGTGAGCACGCACGTGCCCAAGCCGCACACGCCGTTTCAGTGGTGCGCCATGGACAGCCGCGATCAGGTGCTGCGCAAGCA
>JADGRE010000312.1 GCA_017881185.1 Pseudomonadota bacterium
GCGGCGCGCATCCGGCCAACCGCAAGCTAACCTTTGCTCAAAGACCTGCTTTGTGGGATGCCGGCTCGGCTGAAATGAGGCAGGTGGTGCAGAACGTCTAACCTCGTAGTCGACCACCAGCGAAGCTTCGACGTCTTCGCCGGTGAGCTCGCCGCGATCGAACTGCGTCAGCCACATCTGGATGAGATTGGCCGACAAGCTGTATTTCGTCTGTGCGTCGCGCCGACCGAGCGAGCCGCCTCGAATCTCCTGGCAGAGCTGCAGCTTGAACTGTGCTGCATGACGGTCAGTATTACTTCGGCGGCAACACCCTTTGGTTTGGTGACCTGGGGCTGGTTCGCCATGGCCCAGGTCGAAGAGGAATTGAGATCTTTCAGCGGATTCGAGGGGCTACACTTTGAGACTTGACTCAATGCTGCGCGCATCAGCCGAAGGAGAACATGTCCAATCTCTGGCAGAAGAAGAACCCGTTCATGAGCGTGTGGCTGAGCACCGCGACCCGCATGGCCGGCTCGCTGCGTGGCTAGGCCACGGCACAGGCGAAACGGCAGGGGAAGGCAGTGGTGACCGAGGCCAACCTGATGTCCGTTTCCTCCGCAACGCGTGCGGCCGCCCTCATCGCGACGGCGCTTGTGCTGAGCGCTTGCGGCAAGGCCCCTCCTGAGTCCTCGGCGCCGAGGAAGGAGCCAGTTCAGAACGCGGCGGCGCCGACAACCGCAGGCGCCTCCGATGCGTCGGTGCCAGATGCAGGTTCAGTGCTGACACCCGCCATTGCAACCAAGGCAGATCCTGCGGCCGGGCGGTCCAACAGCGCTATGAGCCGAGCCCAAGAGACCAGTGCGATGCCCATGCCCGGGCAGTCCAACGACCACTCTGCGCCGCTGGCGCCAGCCAAGCGCGCCAGCGGGCCGTAGGGCTCAGTCATTCCCCAGCGAACAGGCCGCCGCGACGTTCGCAGCGCCGCCCAGATCTTCACGATGCTCTCGGAATCGGTGCCTGTCCTGAGGCGGTGCCGCACGCGAGCCTTTCAGTATCGCCATAGAGGTTCACCGATGAAAACAGAAACCCAGGCCAGTGCCAGTCTCGCGCACGTCGCCAAGTTGATCGACGACATTCCGATCGCCATGCTCGCCACCGTCGAAGCCGACGGCGCGTTGGCCAGTCGACCCATGGCTACGCAGGAGATGGACGCCAACGGTGCCCTCTGGTTCTTCACCGACCTCCGGTCCTCGAAGGTGGAGCATCCTCGTGTCGCGAACCTCAGCTTCACCGACATGGCACACGAGGCCTACGTGTCACTGTCGGGTAGGCGCGAGATCGATACCGACCGGGGGCGCATCGAACGCCTATGGACGGCACTCGCCAAACCATGGTTCCCGGATGGCCCGGACTCGCCCGATCTGGCCCTGCTGAAGTTCATTCCCGACGCTGCCGACTACTGGGACGCGCCGAACAGCAAGATGGTCCGCGCCTTTGGCGTGATCGCGTCGATGTTGGCGGGCAAGCCCATCGCGATGGGTGAACATGGCTCGCACACCGGGTTGTCGTCGGCTGCGTCGGCGGCCGGAGTCCAGTCATGAAGAAGACCCTCAAGGCGGCCAAGCCAGACACAGCAGCGACGACTCACGACCACGTCCGCTCGGTCGAAGCGCAACGGGCCCAAGCGCAGGCGCTGGCCGTTGCGATGCCCTTCAACGCGAACAAGGCCCTCGAGCTGGGCCGAGATAACGCCATCTCGCCGCCGCGCGGGGCCACCCCATCCGTCGACGCCCCTGATGCCTCGGCCAGCACGCTGAGCGAGACCAACCGTTCGGCCAAGACAGGCGAGGGTCCGCCGGCTTCCGGACGCAGCGCGTCGTCCGGTTCGCTGGACGCAGTGCGATCGGACGCTGCGGCGCAGGCGATGACCACGAACCAGGGTGTGGCGATCGGCGACAACCAGAACTCGCTGAAGGCCGGACTGCGGGGCCCGACCCTGCTCGAGGACTTCATCCTGCGCGAGAAGATCACGCACTTCGACCACGAGCGCATTCCCGAGCGCATCGTGCACGCGCGCGGCTCAGCGGCGCACGGCTACTTCGAGGCCTACCAGCCTCTCACCGAGTTCACGCGTGCGGCGCCGTTCCAGGAAGCCGGCAAGATCACGCCGGTGTTCACGCGCTTCTCGACGGTCGCCGGCGAACGAGGCTCGGCAGACACCGCGCGCGACATCCGTGGCTTCGCCGTCAAGTTCTACACCGACGAAGGCAACTGGGACCTGGTGGGCAACAACATCCCGGTGTTCTTCATCCAGGACGCGATGAAGTTCCCCGACCTGATCCACGCCGTAAAGCCCGAGCCGAACAGCGGTATGCCGCAGGCAGCTTCGGCGCACGACACTTTCTGGGACTTCGCCTCGCTGATGCCCGAGACCACGCACACGCTGATGTGGGTGATGTCCGACCGCGGCATCCCGCGCAGCCTGCGCATGATGCAGGGCTTCGGCGTGCACACCTACCGGCTGGTCAACGCGAAGGGCGAGTCGCACTTCGTCAAGTTCCACTGGAAGCCGAAGCTGGGCACGCATTCGCTGGTGTGGGACGAGGCGGTGAAGATCTCCGGCGCCGACTCGGACTTCCATCGCCGCGATCTGTGGGAAGCCATCGAATCCGGCGAATACCCGGAGTGGGAACTCGGCCTGCAGATCTTCACCGAGGCCCAGGCCGAGAGCTTCAGCTTCGACGTGCTCGACGCCACCAAGCTGATCCCAGAAGAGCTGGTGCCGGTGACGCCGGTGGGCCGCATGGTACTCAACCGCAATCCGGACAACTTCTTCGCCGAGACCGAGCAGGTGGCGTTCTGCACCGCGCACGTCGTGCCCGGCATCGACTTCAGCAACGACCCCTTGCTCGCCGGTCGCATCCACTCCTACCTGGACACCCAGATCACACGGCTGGGTGGTGCCAACTTTCACGAGATCCCGATCAACGCGCCGCTGGCCCCGGTGCACAACAACCAGCGCGACGGTCTGCACCGCCAGGCCATTCCGCGCGGCCGGGTCGCCTACGAGCCCAATTCGCTCGGCGGCGGTTGCCCCTTCCAGGCCGGCGCAGCGGGCTTCGTCTCGTTCCCGCAACCGGTGGACGGCGACAAGCTGCGCGGCAAGCCGGAGAAGTTCGCCGACCACTACACCCAGGCCACGCTGTTCTACGACAGCCAGACTGCCGTCGAGAAGGCACACATCGCGGGCGGCTTCCGCTTCGAGCTGAGCAAGCTCACGGTGCCGGCGATCCGCGAGCGCATGGTGTCATCGCTGGTCAACGTGTCTGCGGAACTCGCCGCGACCGTCGCTGCGGGGCTGGGCATGACGGTGCCGAAGGCGATGCCGAAGGTGCTGGCGCATCCGGCCAAGCCCGAGGTCACCGCGTCGGCGGCACTGTCGCTGACGGCCTTGCCAGGCGACGGCGGCATCCGCTCCCGCAGCGTCGCCATCCTGGTGGCCGATGGCGTGGATGGCGAGTCGATCGCGGCAGCCCACGCAGCGCTTCGCGCGGCGGGCGCCACGGTGCACCTGATCGCGCCGCGCCTGGGTCCGGTGAAGCCCGTGAACGGCAAGCCGTTCGACGCCACCGGAACGCTGGAGAACTCGGCGCCCGTGCTGTTCGACGGGCTCGTCCTGCCTGACGGCGCCGGCGGCGTGAAGGTTCTCGGCAGCCGGGTCGAGGTGCTGGACTTCATCTCGAACCAGTACCGGCATGGCAAGACCATCCTCGCGATCGGTGCTTCGAAAGCGCTGATCGAGCGGGCCGGCGTCTCCGCGACGCTTGCGAACGGTGAACCGGATCCTGGGGTCGTCACGGGAGCCGCAGCCAAAGTTGACCACGCGGTGGCGGACTTCGTCGCCGCGCTGGGCAGACACCGCCATCCCGAACGCGAGGCCGGCACGCCGGCGCCCTGAGCGATGCACATCCTCGGGGTGGGCACCGCAAATCCGCCAACGCGCTACACCAAGGCCGAGTGCCTCGTCGCGTTCGAGAAGTCGGCCTGGTTCGCGCGACTGGACGTGCGTGCCCACCTCATCGCGAGAACCGTCCTGCAGCGCGACAACGGTATCGAGGCGCGCCGGTTGGCGGTCGAGTCGTTGGACGAGGTCTTTACGATCGATCCCAACACGCTGTCAAAGCGTTTCCTGACGCATGCGCCACTGCTTGCGGCGCAAGCCGGCGAACGCGCACTGAGCAAGGCCGGACTGCAAGCCACGCAGATCGATGCCGTGGTGGTCAGCACCTGCACGGGATATCTCTGTCCAGGGTTGTCCGGGCATGTCGCCGAGCGCCTCGGACTGCGCCCCGAGGTTCAGGCCTTCGACCTCGTGGGTCAGGGCTGCGCCGCCGCGCTTCCGAATCTGATGCTCGGCAACGCCCTGCTCGCCACCGGCGCCTGCGAGCACGTGCTATCGATCTGCGTCGAAGTCAGCAGCGCTGCGATGTACCTCGACAACGACCCGGGCGTGCTGATCAGTGCCTGCTTGTTTGGTGATGGCGCTGGCGCCGCCGTGCTCGCACGGCAGGCGGGTCCTTCAGGCAGGCGCATCGAATGGAAGGACAGCACGTCCCTCGTCGAGCCGGCCGAGCGACGTGCGCTGATGTTCGAGCAGCGCGACGGCATGCTGCGCAACATCCTGACCCGCGCGGTACCCGCGTTGGCGGCGGACTACGCGCAGCGGGTGCTGGGCACCGTGCTCGACAGGGCCGGGCTGAACCCGGGCGACGTGGGCACCTGGATCATGCATGCGGGTGGCCGCGATGTGCTGCAGGCGCTGAAGAAGCGGCTGGAATTGGAGCCCGGCGATCTGCGCTACAGCGCGGCCATGCTGCG
>JADGRE010000025.1 GCA_017881185.1 Pseudomonadota bacterium
CGACCCAGATGCCCAGCTCATCGACGGCGATGTGCGACGCGCAGCGCCAGACCAACGCGCCGTCTTTGTAGAAGATGCGCGGATGGATCTGCGTGCGACTGCTGCGGTGGTGCGCTTGCACGAGGTACGCGATGCAGAAGCGCAGGTGCGGATTCTGCCGCACCGTCGTCAGGTAGAAGCGCGTGCCCCAGAGCTCGAGCTTGAAGCTCGGCGAGTACGCAGCCACGAGGCGCAGCGGATTACGCCGGGCTCTGCCCGCGGGCAGCACGGGTGCGCCTTGGTCGATGAGTGTCTGCAGCTCCCGTCGCACCAGGGTGCGGGAGAGGCTCGATGGGGAAATGCTCGGAACGATGCTCGTCGGCAGAAGGCTCATGGGCGCGGGAGCATAGCAAGCCAGGGCCAGCGCAGGCGACGACAGACAGCGCCGAAACAAGTGGTCGCCATGCCGCGATCACCGCCAGTCAGCTCATGTAGACTGCGCCGAGCGGCCGGACCCCGGTGGACCGCGCGGGTGAGCAGGAGATGCGTCGATGAAAAAGCGCGTGTTGATTCTTGGTGCTGGCTTCGCTGGTCTGGAGCTCGCGACGTCTCTGTCCGAGACTCACGGCGATGGCGTTGCGGTAACGGTCATCGACAAATCGGACGCGTTCGTCTTCGGGTACTCGAAGCTCGACCTGTTGTTCGGCAGAGCCACGGCAGAGGCCGTGAGCTTACCCTACCGGGAGTTCGTCAAGTTGGGCGTGACCTGGAAGCGCGAGACCATCACGGCAATCGACCCTGCGACTCGAACGGTCACCACCAACGTGGGCAAGCATGACGCCGACATCCTGGTGATCGCCCTCGGCGCCGACTACGACGTCTCGACCACACCGGGCGTGGTCCTCGGCGACAATGAATTCTATTCGGTGGCGGGTGCCACGCACCTGGCCGCGGTGCTGCCGAGCTTCACGAGGGGTCACGCTGTGATCGGCGTGTGCGCCGCGCCTTACAAGTGTCCGCCCGCGCCGAGCGAGTGCGCGCTGATGCTGCACGATTACCTCTCGGCACGCGGCGTACGCGGCAACTGTCAGATCACGCTCGTCAACCCGCTGCCCAGTCCCGTGCCTCCATCGCCTGACACTTCGGCGGCGCTCATTGCAGCGTTCGCCGAGCGCAACATCGAGTACCTGCCGAACCACCGCATCGCGTCGGTGGATCGCGGGCGCAAGCTGGTCGTGCTCGAGGATGGCCGCGAGTTGCCGTGCGATCTCTTCCTCGGCGTGCCGAAGAATCGCGCGCCCGACGTGGTGGTCGCGGCCGGTCTCACGCAGGACGGTTGGGTCACTGTGGATCCGCGCACGCTCGAGACCAAGTTCCCCGGCGTCTATGCCGTGGGCGATCTCGCCAGCACCGGAGCTCCCAAGGCCGGCGTCTTCGCCGAGTCTGCCGCACGCGCGGTCGCGGCCAACATCACGGCGCTCTTACGGCAACAAGCGCCAACCGCGAAGAACCCCGGCGCAGGCTCGTGCTACATCGAGTTCGGCGACAATCGCGTTGCGCGCGTCGACGTGGACTTCTTCTCGGGGCCCAAACCCACGGGGATCTTCCACGACCCGAGCCAGGCGCTGCGGGCTGACAAGCAAGAGTTCGGCAGAACCCGCCGAGCCCGTTGGTTCGGTAGGACTTCGTGAATGGCGGCGCGGTGGCTCAGCCGCCGGTCGTGCCGAACTTCAGCAAGCTCTCACCGGTCAGCTGCTCCACTGCAGTCACCAGTTGGAAGTTCTGGCTCGTGACCTGGCTCTTGACGTCTTGTCCCGTAGCGTTCGCCGTGACTGTCTCCAACGTCAACGGCGCGCCGTGGAGGCGAAGCGAGGTTCGGTCGCCGCCTGCGCGGTCGTTCTTGTGGAAGGTGTCGAAGGCCGCGACCAGCTGCTTGTAGACGTCGCAGGTGGCAGGCACCAGATCGTACGGGATGATGTACTTCGCGGCCTCTTTGCCACCCGGCGAGGTGCAGAGGTAGAAGTCCGGATACTTCAGCGCGAGCATCTGGGCGTCGGCTTGGTCGAGCGCGAAGATGTAGGCGTTGCTCAGCTTGTTGTCTTCTTCCACGCGCTCGCCGCCGAACAGCATCACGGTCTTGACGTAGGCAGCACCCGCCCGATAGTGCGCGGTGAAGTCTTTCTCCTTCTCCACCACGTCCGAGCCGTTCACTTCCACCATGTCGCAGCCATGCCCGGGCGCGGTTGCAGCGCCGCCGTCGTTCACGGAGGCGTCTTGGTCCGCGCCGACGGAGACACTGGCGTGGTTGGCGCCGCACGCAGCGCACAGCAGCATGCACAGTGCGAGGGCGGTCGAGTTGCGTGCCTGGAGAGCGGCGGCTAGGAGATTCATGCGAACGCGAGACCTCAAGGCTAGCAGGTCGATTCCGCGGTCTCCATGTAGGTCGTAGGTCCACCAGCGTGCTTCCACGAGCCGAAGGTCGCATTCCCCGGCGCAACGTGCTTTTCGCCCCCGTGTGTGATCGCTTTTCTCCGCGCGTGCCACTAGCTAAGAAGAGATCAGCCGTGGCCTTCTCCCCCAAAACCAGCGGCGACGCCCCGCACCCGCAAGCCGCGGGTGACGCGCTGCGTGGCGTCGCGGCGGCGGCGGTCGCGGGGGATGCCTTGGCGCTGCGCGGACTGCTCTGCGCGCTCTCGCCGGAGATCTCCCGCGTTGCGCGCTGTGTGCTCGGCAGCAGCGCCCCCGAGCTCGACGACGTGGTGCAGGAATCGCTGCTGGGCCTCTTGCGCGCGCTGCCCACGTTCCGCGGCGAGTGCTCGCTGCGCCGGCTGGCCAATCGCATCGCGGTGCGCACTGCCATCCATGCGCGCCGGCGCGCGCGCAAGCGCTACGCCGACAACGCGCTGCTCGCGGACGAAGCCATGCCGCGCGTGCCCCTGAACGGACGCGACCCCGAGCGCGAGTACATGTCGGCGCGGCGTGAAGCGCTGCTGCTGCTCTTGCTCGACGAGCTGCCCGAGGTTCAAGCCGAGACGCTGGCGTTGCGCGTGGTGCTTGGCTTCTCGCTCGAAGAGACCGCGCAGGCCATGTCGGTTCCGGAAAACACCGTGCGCTCGCGCATGCGTTTGGCTCGCGAAGCGTTGCGTGCGCGCATCGAGAGCCAGCCGAGCTTGCTCGACCTGCTGGGAGGCGAGCCATGAAGCGCATCGACCTTCACGACGACGTGCTGCTCGACTGCGCGCGCCGAGGCACGCTGAGCCCCGCGCAAGAGCAGCGCTTGCTCGCGCACTGCCGGAGCTGTGCAGCGTGTGCGCTCGAGCTCGGCTGGATCGAAGACGGCCTGCACGCCGCGGCGCCCAATGCGGAAGACCACGCTCGGGGTCGAGCGGCCGTGGACGCTGTGCTGGGTCTTGGCGTCGGCGCGAGCGAATGGCCGCGTACGCAGTCTGCGCCTGCTCCGGTTGCGCGTGGGCGAGCGGGCGGCGCCGGCATGCGCTTCTCGAGCGCGGCGGCGTTGGCATTGCTGGGGCTGTGCATGAGCAGCGCGGCGGCGGCATTCTTCACGGGAGCGCTGCCGGCCTTGCCGCAGATCTCGACCTGGCTGCAGCCGGCGGAGCAGGCGCCCGCGCAGGCTGCGAAGGTCCGCAAGCACGCGCGCGTGCAGCATGCGACACACCCGCAGCTGTGTGAATCGGACAGCCTTGTCCCGAGCGCGCAAGCAGCTGCAAGCGAGCAAGGCGCGGTCACGGCTGCGCCAGCTGCTCCCGCCACGCCCGTGGTGGACGCCCTGGTTGTAGCTCCCGTGCGGCCGCCGTCAGCGGCAGCACCACAGACCACGGCCGTACGAGCGGAGCTTGGTTCGGCCGCACGCGAGCGCGCCGCCGAAGCGCTGTTGAGCACGGCCAACCAAGCGCGCTCCGTGGGCGACTACTCCGTTGCACTGGCGCGTTACACGGAGCTCTCGCTGCGTTATCCCGGCACGCGGGCCGAAGTGCTCTCGCGTGTGTCACGTGGAAACCTGTGGCTCGGTAGCTTGTCGGAGCCCGCACGAGCGCAGGGCGCGTTCGCGAGCTATCTCGCGGCCCGACCGGGTGGCGTGCTGGCCGAGGAAGCCCGCGTGGGCTTGGCGCGCTCGCTGGCGCAGCTTGGCCGACGGGACCAGGAGCGAGCCGCGTGGATCGAGCTGATCGAGCGTCACCCGAGCTCGTTGCACCTCGCGTACGCGCGTGCGCGCCTCGCCACGCTTGCGCGTTAGATCGATGCGAATCGGACGCAGCGTGCGGGAGGCAATGCTCGCGCTCGGCGTGGTGTCTGTCGGCGTGGCGGGAGGCGTACGCGCACAAAGCCAGCCGCCGGTGCGCACGGTCGTCGTGCAGGTCTCTGGCGATGTCGACGCCTCGAACACGACCTTGTCGCGCATCATCGAGCTGCTCACCCCGCTCGGCGTGTTCGTGAATGCAGGCGATGGCGCAGAGCATGCCCCGGAAGGGGTACTTGCGCGCATCAGCGTAACGCGCCTCGATCCCCAGCAGCTGCAGATCGGCATCACCGGCGCGCACGGCGAGCAGCTCACGCGTCTGCTGCCCCTGCCCGCGCGGCGCGTCGACGAGTCGGCGCGCGAAGCGATTGCCACGGTGTGCGCGTCCAACGTGCAAGCGCTCTTGGAAGCCGAGCCGCACGCAGGGGGGAGCGCGGTAGCCGATCAGCCTGCGCCGGAGCCCGTGTCCGCGCAGCCGAGCGAACCGCGCGCGGCAACGCAAGAAGCGCCAGCGACTACTGCGAGCGCACCGGCGGAAGCCAAGCCCAAGCTGCCCGAAGCCAGCGTGCCGAAGCCCGCGCCCGCGGCACCGCGCGGCCATTCGCTCGACAGCGAAAGTCCGCCGCGCGCGCCGCTCCCCGACCCGCGCGCCGCGCTCGGCCTCGGCTATGAGCTGTTCGACTGGGGTGGTGGACGGCTGCTGCACGGGCCGCGCCTCCATGCCAGCTACGTCGCGCTGCCAGCCAAAGTCGTCTCGTTCGGGTTGGGTGCCGAGGCCGCCTTCAGCTGGCCGTCGAGCGCGAGCGGCCGGCTCTTCGATGTGGAGCTCTCCACTTGGTCGCTGCGCGTCTTGGCCGAGCCTTCGCTCCAGCTCGCGAAGCACTGGATGCTGTCGCTCCCGCTCGGGGCGGCGCTGCAGGTGGTGTCTGCGAAGAGCAGCGGCGGCGGCACTGGCTTGGCGCTCGCCACGGCACCCACGCGCCTTGCGCTCGCCCTCGTGCTTCGACCCACCGTGACGCTCATACTGTCACGGCGCTGGTCGCTTGCGCTCGGCGGGGCCCTCGAGCTGTCGCCCATGCAGATCCGCTACGGCGTCCGCCACCCCGATGGCTTCACCACCGTGCTCGCATCCAACTACGCCAAACCGTACCTGTCCCTCGACCTCGTACTCCATACCTGAAGCTTGGCTCGCAATCTGCCACTGCGTTGATCGCTTCTCACCACGCGCCGCCACTAGCAGCATGAACCCGGGAGGACTGACATGAGATTGACCACGACCCCACGAATCCTACTGTGCGCGTGCACTCTGCTTTTTGGATGTTTCCAGGTGACCGACCCGCTCGCGCAGAGCGACGCGTCCGTGGCCAAGGGTCAGGGCATGGGCCAGCCGGATGGTGCAGCGGCCACTGGCGCGGGCACGGGTATGGGTGCGGGCGCGGCCGCGAGCTCCGGCGCAGCTGCGGTCGGCGGCGGGGGTGTGTTCTGGGGCGCCGCGGGCACCACAGGCACCATGGTCGGACCGAACAACGCGAACTGCATCTACCAGAAGATCAACGGCGCTGACGCCTGCATCAACATCAACTCGATGGACAAGTCCGGCGTGGGTTGTCAGGCGTTCGTGAGCTCGTCCGGTACCGTGGCTTGCGTGCCGGACGGCTGGAAGTGCACCGCCAGCGACAAGGGCGACTTGTCCTGCTTCGATGCAAGCGGCGTGGCAGGCGCTTCGGGAGGCTTCGGCACGATGGGCGGCGTCGCAGGCGGCACGGGCGGCATCCCCGATGCTGGCACCCCGAGCATGTGCAGCTGTGACGACGGAGACGCCTGCACGATCGACGTGTGCGATACCGCGACCAGCAAGTGCTACCACAAGAGCCTCGCGACCATGACCGACGCCGACAAAGATGGCGTCTCCGACGGTTGCGACTGCGACGACCAGAACCCGGCTGTCCATCCCGGAGTGACCACCTTCAGCGAGTCGCCGTTCATCTTCACCGGCGTCGGCGCGCCGAGCTCGCTGATGAAGGGCGCGCTCTCGTACGACTTCGACTGCGACGGACGCGAAACTCCGAAGTACACCGCGCTGGCTTCGACCTGCTCGGCTTGGGTCTCCGGCCAACAGATCTGCCTCGGCGAAGGCTGGGCCGACATGAAGCAACTGCCGCAGTGCGGCGCAGGCGGCGCCTATCAGGTGTGCGCCTTCGACACCGCAAAGCAGGCCTGCTTGCCGACGATCATCATGCTGCAGCAGTCCTGCCGCTGACGGCGGCGTGAGTCAACCCACTGCGCCGGTCGTCGCGTCCCCCGGCGGCCGGCGTTGTCTTTTCTAGAGGCACGCAGCTCGCCGTGCCGCTCGCATCGTGCGTCAGCGTTTGGCGTTCGTGCTGCCGCGCGCAGGCCGCTTGGGCTTGGCCGCGGGCGCGCTGGAACGTGCGACGGCGCGTGCTGCGGCGCGCGTGTCTGCGCGTGTGTCTGCACCGTGGTGCCACAGCACGGCGAGTGTCTCGAGGCGGCCGAGCACGGCTTTCAGATAGACGGGGTAGCGCGCGGCCTCTTCCAGGGTGCGAGCCCCGATGTGCACAGCGTGGTAGCGCCCGGCGTCCTGCGGCACGTTGGCGGTGGTGTTGGCCAAGGTCATGCGCGCGGCGGCGCCTGCCGCGGCGTCGTGATACAGCGATTGCGCCATCGCGAGCGGACGCGTGGATGACCTGCTCTGCGCGACGGGCGACTCGACGAGCCCCGGTGAGCTGATGCCGCGCTCCTGCGCCTGGGCGTCGAGTTGCTCGGTGAGGCTCTGCCGCAGCTCGTCGCGCAAGCGTGGGCTTGCTTGCGGCGCGCGGCGCATGAGCCGGCGCGGCAAGAAGGTGTCTCCTCGCGCCAAGGCCTGCGCGAGCAGCGGCTGTGCGGGATGCTCGGCGGCGCGCAGCCGGCTGAGCGCGTACTCGCCGCGCTCACGAGTCTTCTCGAAGTCTTGTTGCAGCTGCTGCACATGCGCGTGCGCGCGTTGGCACAGACGTGCGGCGAGTGCCAAGGGCGCGTGCTCGGTCTGCGCGAGCAGACGGTCGACCACGGCGAGGCCAGGTGCATCCCAGTGCGCTGCACCTGCGGTGCGAAGCTCGGCAAGCAGCGTGGCCGCCGCGTGGCGCGCGCTGGGTTCAGGCGCTTCTGGTAACTTCGCGTCCGACTTGCTCACGGCGCGGCCTGGGCTCTGGCAGCGCGCGCACGGAAGCTCTCGGGTCGCGGCACGGCCGAGATCTCCACGCGGCGATTCTGCGCGCGTTGCTCGTCGTTGTCGTTGGGCGCGACGGGGTGGTGCTCGCCGAAGCCCGCGGCGATCAGCGAATCGCCCGGCAGTCCGGCCTCGATCAGCGTACGCGTCACCGTGAGGGCGCGCTGCGCCGACAACTCCCAGTTGTCGGCGAAGGTGCCGTTGCTCTTGAGCTGCTTGTCGTCGGTAAAGCCGCTGATCATCAATGCGACCTCATTCTGTTGCAGGAAGGTGCCGAGCGGTGCGGCTAGCGCTTTGATCAGCGCGCGGCCTTCGGTGCGTAGCTTCGCCTCGTTGGTTTCGAAGAGCACGGCGCCGCGGATGCCGATACGCCCGTCGACGAGCGTGATCAGGCCCGAGGCGAGCGGCCCCGCCAGTGCGCTCTGCAGCGCAGAGAGCTTGGCGCGCGTCTGCGCCAAGTGTGTGCGCTCGCGCTCGAGATCGCGGCCGAGCACGACCTGCGTCATCACCATCCACACGAAGAACAGCACGAACAGCCCGAACAAGCAGGCCATCAAGTCGCTGATAGCCGCCCAGATGGGTGGCGCGTCCTCTTCGTCATGCGGTCGCATCGGCCCTCGTTGCGGCGATGGACTCGCGGGTGCGCATGCCGTGCAGCTGCGCGATCAGCTCCTGCTGGAACTGCAACTGCCTGTCGAACACCTCGTGCGTACGTGCCAGGTGTTGGCCCAGGGCGTCGGCCGCCGCAGCTTCGCCCGCCTCGAGCGCGTAGCGTTCGATGTCGCCGAGCGCCTCGAGCCACTGCCGCGCACCTTCGCGCTGCGAGGCCACCGCGCTGGCGAAGCTCTCGGCCACGGCCGCAAGCTCTGCACCGCCGCCGTGGATCAGCGTCGAGGCTTGCTCGAGCAACTCGGCGCTGCGGCTGACCTTGTCTTGCAGCGCTGCAGCGTGCTCGCTCAAGCGTTGGCCCAAGTCGGTCGCGGTGCTGGCGTGTTGCCCGAGCAACGCTTGTTCGAAGCCCGCGATGCGCTCGGCTTGCTCTTTGCCGAGCGCGCTCCACTGCGCCAGCACGTCTCCAAGCCGCTCGTGACTGCGCTGCTCGGCTTCGCGCAGACGCCCATCGGTGGCCTCGACGAACTGCCCGAGCGCGCCCACCTGCGTCTGCGCCGACTCGGCGATGACCTTGGATGCGTCGGCCAGGCGCGCGAACAGGGCTTCGGCACGCGCTTGCTGCGTGGCCTCGGCCTGCGCGCTGTAGTGCAAGCGCTCACGCACGACGCTAGCGGCTTCGGCCAGATCGCGCTGCATGCGCGCCCCGACTTCGCTCAATGCTGCCGCGCGCTCGCGATCGCGCTCACCGGCTTGCTCGAAGGCGGACTGCACGCGCTCGGCAAGTTGCTCGAAGCGGTCGGCCAGCGTGTCGGCGCGCTTGCTCTGTTGCTCGGTCGCTTGCGCGAGCGCGTGCTCGAACTGCGACAACAGTCCGGCATCGGCCTCGGCGCGGCTGCGCGCGAGCGCTTGCCACTGTGCGCCCAGGCTGCGCGCTCGCTCGCTCTCGCCGTCGAGCAGGGCTTGCATGCGCTGGGTCTCCAGCTCGGCCAGGCTGCTGCGGCTCTGCGCAAAGCCGGTCTCGAGCGCGCCCAGCTGCGCGGCGAGCGCAGTGCGCAGCGCTTCGTCGTGGTGCTGGCGCGCTTGCGCTTCTTCCTGCACCCGCGCGTGCAGCGTCTGCAGGTGCTCGGCGACCTGCACGCGCACCTGCGCTTCGTGCTCGCGACGCGTCTGCGCGTCGGCGTCGAGCTTTTGGTGCAGCTTCTGCAAGTGCTCGGTGGTCTGCGCGCGCACCTGCGCTTCGTGCTGCGTGCGTGCCGCGGTGTCGGCCTGCAGGCGCTCGGCGACCTGCTGCAGCTGCTGTTCAGCCAGCTCTTGCAGCTTGCCTTGGTGCAGCTTGCGGGCCTCGGCTTCACGGCTCAGTTGCTCGCGCAAGGCGCCCAGGTGTTCGCGCACCGCTGCGCCACTGTCGGCGATGGCTTCGCGCAAGAGTGGCTTGACCCCTTCACTGCTGCTGGCCGCCGCCTGCTGCACACCGCTCGTGATGGCATCGCGGATCGTGCGCGTGGCCTCGCCGAGCTGCTGCTGCGTTTGCTCGGCGGCGTGCGCGTGGGCCTCTTTCCAGCTCGTTTGGAGTGTTTGCAGCTGCGCCACGGCCTGCTCGAGCGCGGCTGCGGCCGTCGGCCACGCCCGGCCTTGCTCGGCGAGGGTCTCGAGCGCAAGCAGCTGGCGGCGCGCGGGGGCGAAGCGCGCAAGACTGCCGCTGGCCATCTCGTGCAGTGCGACGCCGAAGCGACTGCTGTCGCGCCGCACGAACACTGCAGCCATGCCGAGCATCGAGGAGCTGGCAACGCCCGCCGCCGAGGTGCCGAAGCTGCGCATCAGACCGCTGATCGGTCCCTTGAGTCCGCTGCGCAGCGCTTCGACGTCGGCGCTGGCGTCGAGCGCGAGGCCGGCACCGCGCAGCGTCTCGAACAAGCCGAGGAAGGTGCCCAGCAGGCCGAGCATCACGAGCAAGCTCAGGATGAAGGGCGCAAAGACCGGCCCGGGCACCGGCAAGGCCGTGCGATCGAGGCGCGCGCTGAGCAAGGAGCGCAAGAGCGGTGAGGCGCGCTCGACGCGCTCGTAGTCGGCATCGTTCGGAATCGCTTGCAGCTCATCACGCAGTGCGCCGGTGCGGCGTGCCACCCACAGTAGCTCCACGATGGCCACGCCGAACACGAAGGCCATCAGCAGCGTGATGCTGAACGCGAGCTTGTCGACGCCCTGGTAGTAGAGCGAAGTCCTGAGCACGGCGAGCATGCCCACGGCTCCGCAGGTCCCGGTGGCCAGCGTGGTTCTCATCAATCGCCTCTCTGTAGCGGGTTGGCTACGCCTGCTTGCGCGCTTCGCGCGCCGTCCACGGAAGCCTGCATCGCGGCCTGCAAGAGCCCCATGAGCGCAGCCCATTCCAAGTCGAGCAGCGCGTGACACACGCGCGCTGCGTCGCGCAGCAACTGTCCGATGCAGCCGCGTGGCGCAAACCAGGGGCGCAGCAGCTCGACGCCGGCACCCACGGCGAGTGGCGCGCACAAGGCACGCAGCTGCGTCTCGAGTGCGCCGCCCAGGGTCGTCTTCAGCTGCATGCGACTGCGCTCCAGCTCGGTGCGGAAGGTCTCGTCGAGCACGCGATCGAGCGCGGCCAGGCGCAGCGTTTCTACGTTGCCTTGCTGCAACGCTTGTTGCACTTCCTTCTGGCGCCAGCTGAGCTCCTTGAGCAGCAGCTCGAGCACGCCGTCGATCATGGTCACGTAGCGCGCAGTGACGTGCGCGGCGACGACGCGTCGGCGGGCTTCACCGCCTACCTGCAGGCCGCCGCCTTCACTGAGCAGCGCATGCAGTGCTGCTGCGTCGGGCGCGCCACGCATGCCGCTGCGTGCATTCTCGAAGCGCTGGTCGATCTGCTCGCGCAGATCGCGCAGGCTGGTGAGCAGCTTGGCTTCGAGCAGGCGCAGGCGTGCGAGCTGGGCATGTTCGAGTGCCAGGCGCTCGCCCCGAGGCGTCGCTTCGGCACGCAGCGGCTCATCCAAGACGCCGCCGAGCGCGACGCAGCGGTTGAGATCCAGCAGCCGTTCGAGCACCCGCTCGCTGCGCGGACGCTCGCCTTGGGCTTTCACTCCGAGCGACTCCAGAAGCGCCCGCAAGTCGGCGGGCATGGTCGGCGCGAGGGCGTGCATCGAATCAAGGACGCTTTGCTACGGCTCCGCGACGGATCACGCAAGGGGCAAGGTCCAAACGCGGCCATAAGCCTGCCCAGCGCGGCCCCAGGTGCAGCAGGTGCGACAGGTGCTCCGATGAGCGCACGCCTGCCGTTGGGCACAACGTGAAGCTGTTTTTTGCGAAATTGCCGCGCCGGTGGGGTGCGCCTGCGATCGGGCCGCAGCCAAGCCGGCAGCGCCCGACGGCGGCCGAGCTGAGATCGCCAGGCACGCCCCAAGCCGCAGGATCCGCGGCTGCACGCGGCCAGTACGGCGTCCACAGCTTGATGCCCGTGGTGGCGCGGCTGGGCAGCTGAAGGCGCGCGGCGCTCAACCGAGCAGGCGCATCGCGCCGTAGATCAGGCCAGCGCTTGCAGCGGCGACTGCGGCGAGGATGACGTACGCGCCCATGGTCATGCCTGCGATCACTTTCTGGATCTGCGCGCGGTCGTTGACGTTGGGGAAGGGCGTCGCAGGAACCGGCACGCCGAGGAACTTGCACAGCGGTTCCCAGCCTTGATCGACGGTGAACACTAGCAAGCGATCGGCGGGCACGCTGCTCTTCACGTCTTCGATGTGTTGGTTGTAGTGGGCGATGGCTGCGGCTCGGTCCTCCATCGTTCCCTTGTGGTTGCCCTGCCAGATCAGCTTGCGCGACATCTCGCCCATCTGTCGGCCAAAGGGCGTGAAGAGTGCGAGCACCCGGAACTGCCAGCGGTTTTCGGTGAAGTAGATGGTCTCGATCGTGCTCTCGTACCAAGCGTCCGCGCCGCGTGGATGCAGCGTCAGCAGCACCTTGGCGTCAGGATACGCTTGCATCAGCTCGCGCCACACACAGCACGCAGGGTTGTCTACGGCGGCGACGTAGTTGCCCAACACTTCCTGCCAGCTGTGTTTGGTGCCGCGCGGCGTGTTGGCGACCTTGCGCCAGAAGCTCAGGTGGTGCTTGTTTGCCTTGTTCTCAAGCACTTCGAACATGTGATAGCAAGGAAACTCGAGCTGGTTGAGTGCCGTGTACGTGGAGAGTGTTCCCGTTCGTCCAAAGCCCGCGCCGATCACTTTTAGCGTCATTCCATTTCTCCGTTTGGTGCGTTGATTCAAGTCGCAATCGGTTGCTCGCCGCGCCAGCGTGCGCCGTCGCGATCGAAGTGTTCGATCATGAAATCCATGACGGCGCGCACGCGTGCGATGCGGGCCAAGTCGGGATGCACCGCGAGCCAGATGTCGCGCACGCCGATCGGTGCATCGGCGATGCGGCGCAAGGTGGGCTCCGTGTCGGCCAGGAAGCACGGCAACGCCGCGATGCCGAGGCCGACGAGCGCACCGCTGAGTGTCGAAGAGATGCTGTTGCCGCGCAGTACCATGTGCGCGCCCGCGCCGTGCGCGTCGAACCACAGGCCACCCGGTGTGCCGGCCATGGTCGCGTCGTAGCCGACGAGATCGTGGCCGGCGAGCGCCTCTGGAGACGTCAAGCGTCCACGCTGCGCAATGTAAGAAGGCGTGGCGTAGAGCGCCCACACCGCGGTCGTCAGGCGCCGCGCGATCAGGTCCGGCTCGGTGAGCTCGCGTGCGCGCACCGCGATGTCGGCTTCGCCTCGCAAAAGGTCATACGCCTGGTTGCCCGTGAGCACTTCCACCGCAATCTGCGGATGACGCACGCGCAGCGCGGCGAGCAAGCCCACGAAGTAGCCGGTGATTGCCTCGGAGGTGGTCACGCGCACTTTGCCGGAGACGCGCTGATCGTCGCCGGACACGCTGCGCTCGATGGCATCGGCGTGGCGCTGCATCTCCTCGAGGTGCGGCAAGAGCTCGCCGAGCACACGCGATGGAATGAGCCCGTCGCTGCCGCGCGTGAACAACTTGGCGCCCAGTGCGCTCTCCAGGGCCGAGAGTCTTCGACTGACGGTGGATTGATCGACGCCGAGCTGTTTGGCCGCCTGCGCCAAGCTCCCCTTGCTGGAGATCACGCGCAAATACCGCAAATCGTCCCAGGAAAGCACCCGTGCATGCTCGCATACCCCCCGTGCGTTTTCGAGCATTCCAACGCGTCGCAGTGGCTGGCAAGGTCTGTTTCACCACGACGGACACACCGTCACGAACCTGGAGAACACCGAATGACCGCTGCACTCATCGTGAAACATCGCGTCGCCGATTTCGAAACCTGGAAGAAGGCGTTCGACGGCATGGACGCAACCCGCAAGGCGAACGGATGGATTTCCGCCATCGTGTACCGCGACGCCGTCGACCCGAACCTCGTCACCATCGTCAACCGCGTGAAAGATCTGGACGGCGCCAAGCGCTACGGCAGCGGCCCGGAGATTCGCGCCGCGATGGAGCGCGGTGGGGTGATCGGCGCGCCGGAGGTGTCGTTCGTGAACGAAGTCGAAGAGCGCAAGCACTGAGCCGACGCGGAACGCAGCGGGGTCATGCGCACTCGCTCGGCGCCGAGTGCGCGCGACCCCGCTGACCGTGATCTCGAATTGGTGAGGCGTGCGGCATCGTGTGCGCTGCTCGCGCTTGCGCTTTCACTAGCCACGCGCTGAAATCTCGCGCGCATGTCTGGTCTTCAACCCGCCCTGGAGGTCGCAGCAGCTGCGCAGGCCTGCGCGGCGCGCGAGCCGCAGTGGCTCAGCAACGCGTGTGGGCTGCCGCCGGAGACGGTGGCTTCGCTCTTGCCGTTCTATCTGCCGCTGGCGGAGCACATTGCGAAGCTGCGCGCCGACACAGGCGCAACGCTGACAATCGGCATCCAAGGCCCCCAGGGTGCCGGCAAGACCACGCTCACCCATCTGCTACAGACCGTGCTGCGCGAGGTCACCGCCTTCGGAAGCCCGGCGGCAACAGCGCGCGTTCGGATGACTCAGTTGCCGTCGAGGCGGTTGTAGTCGAACAAACCCGCGGTGAGCGGCTCCGCAGCACGATAGTCTGCGTGGATGCGATCGCTGTAGCTCCAGAAGTGCTCGCTGGTTCGCAGCACACCGAACACTTTGCGCATGGCGGCGTAGCTCGCGTCGGCGCCGAGCAATTCGATGGCCTTCACGAAGAGCTCCAGGTCCTTTTCCTGAACCAGGAACAGGGCATTTGGATAGGCACCCAAGAAGCCAGGGACAACGGTCAGCGCGTCCTCGGCCTTCGCTCTTCGATCCTTTTCGCCGAACAACTGAGCCACGTTGGTGTGAGCACTGTCGCGCATGATCGTGAAGTGGAAAGGCGGTTGCGCGGCTTCACGCTCGATCGTCACGAACGAAAGCTCGGGCATCCTCGATGCAACCACGCCGCGCACCTTCGCCAGGCGCTCGAGCGCGGCTCGCAGCTGCGTGTCTTCGATAGTATCGAGGGCGTACTGTCTGGAGCGCACCGCGGCTAGCCGTGCCTCGAGCTTCGCAAACAGCTCCAGCTCGGGGTGTCGCGTGCGGTAAGCGATCTTCGGGGTGCCGTCGAAGCTCGCCAGCTCACCATACACCTGGTCTTTGACGCCCGGACTGGCGCCTCGATACCAGGCCTCGACGAGCGGCCGCCTGCGCGCGGGCGGCAACAGCACCAAGAAGTTGTATTCGCCTTCCATGCGCAAGAAGTCCATGTACAAACGCGTCGTCAGCTGATGCCCGACGTTGCCGAACACATCGAAGCCCGCAACCAGCAGATAGTGGATCTGCTCGAGCAGCGCGTAGTCGACCACCCATGCTGTCTTGGGTGGACCGCCGACGAGGCCCTTCACGACCGTCGCGCTATCGAAGTGCCGAAACACCGTGAGCGCGGCATTTGCGTTGCGACCACCGCCATCCCAGATAGCGGCGAGCGTGAGGCTCCGACCATGCCTCGTCGCCTGGCTCAGAAACCCGCTCTTCTTCCTGACGTACCTCGCGTGTTTCTTGGCAAAACCGAACCAGCGCGTCGGCAACGCGGTGCTCCCAGCCTCGGCCGGAAGATCCAGGGCGTCTTGGTGCTCGGCCAAGAAGTTCGCTTCGGCGTCGAGCCACGGGGCGTTGGGATCGACGAACGTCACCCAAAACCGTTCCTGAATCACGTCGAGCGCTATTTGGCCGCGACACACCGGCCCCTTGATGAAACCCATCATCGTGAATTCGGCTTCGTCTAGCATGAACTCGTAGCGTGCTTTCACGGGCAGCGCTTGAAATGCCTTGAACGGGTTCGCCGAGACCTCAGAGTCGTAGGAAGGCAGCTGATCGATCTCGTAGTTGGAATCGATGAAGAGTTCACGGCACCGCGCCAAACGTCGATCGCTGAGCGCGTACGGCATGTGCGTCTTGACCAGGGGCTGACCGTAACGCCGGACGAATCGATAGTAGAAATGCACGGCTCTGGGATCGTCGAAGGGTCGTCGCGTCACGATCTCGTCGACCGGTTGCTCCGACGGAGTCTTCGAGCGAACCAAACGGAAGAAGGCGCGCTCGTCGAGACCTTCGAAGTAGAGACTAGCCAGAAACAAGTGCTCGTAGATGTAGCGCGCAGCGAGTCGATGTTTGTCCGACGTCTCATTGAGAAAGCCTTCCCAACGCGCGATCGCATCGTTCACTTTGGAGGGCACCGCAAGCGTGTCGTCTGCACCCGGAGCACCCGCTTGCGCCCAGCGCATCACCGCTTCGTGTTGCTCCGCATCGAGCCCAGGCAATGCATACGGCATACCCCACAGCGGGTGGTCGGCGGCGTAGGCGGCGAAGTGCTCTCGATCCGTGCAGGTCTCTGTGCGGTCGAGATCGAGGGTGAACTGCTTGGCGACGTCGGTATCGGGCGACAGGGGATGTGCACGCTTCAGCTCGAGCATGCGCAAGAGCACACTGGCGCGCGCGTCTTGATGCACACCTTCGGGCAGGACCGTGTGGAAGCCCTTGTCTCGCCAGGCAGCAACCCCGTGCGCGTCCACGAACAGTTGCGTGGGTTCGGCCGCAAATACGCGCGCAGGGTCATACACCCTTTGCGTGGTTGCGCCGCGCGTCACGCCTTCGTACGTGTCGAGCTTCAGCTGACACGGCGCATCATAGCAACCGTGACAGACCACGCAGCGCGTCTCGAATACGCGCTGCGCCCCGGCCCAGAGCTCGCGTGCGTGCGCGGCATCGAGAGGCTCGACTTTCACAGGCGCCGCGGTAGCCACGGCAATAGCAGCGTCGGGCTTCGGCGTGTTCGCGGCGATGGCCGCCGGGCGCGCGAGCGGTGGCTTAAGCCCGCTGCAGCTGAGCAGCGAAGCTACGCCGGCGATCGCAAGCGAACGTGCCACCCTGGCGGTTCGGCTCATCGGGGTACTCTTACGCCCGCACCGGCAAAGCGCCACGTGGAGGCGTCTGCTCGACGCAAGAACGCACCCGACTGAGACAAGTTGTCCCGTTGGAGCGACATGGCCGAACAGAAGATGCCGGCCACGGGGAGACTGCCATGGACGCACGGGGGACGGAGGGGACGGAGCGGGCGGAGCGGACCACCCGGGTCGACATCGGCGCGTTCGGGATTCGTCCGGCACGCATCGTGCACGTCGAGTTGCTTGGTTTGGTCCGCCTGCCAGCACACGGCGGGGCGCGCGCTCCCAAGGCGCCGAAATCGTCCGTGTCCACAAAGGAAATACAAATGACTACTCCTCGCAAGGTTGCAGTTATCATCGGCAGTCTTCGCAAAGACTCGCTCAGTCGCAAGCTCGCGCACGCTGTCATCGCCATGGCACCCGCCTCGCTGAAGTGCGAGGTCGTCGAGATCGGCCAGCTTCCGCTCTTCAACCAAGACTACGAAGCGGATCCACCAACGATAGTCCGAGATTTCAAAGCGCGTTTGGAGTCGATGAGCTCCGTGCTGTTCGTCACGCCCGAATACAACCGGTCGGTACCTGGCGTGCTGAAGAACGCGTTGGATATCGGCTCGCGTCCCCACGGCAAGAGCAGCTGGAACGGCCGGCCGGCCGCAATCATCAGCGTGTCGCCAGGCGCAATCGGCGCCTTTGGTGCCAACCATCACCTGCGCCAATCGCTGGTGTTCCTCGACATGCCGACCATGGGACAACCCGAAGCCTACATCGGAAACGCTGCCGGCCTCTTCGACGAAAAGGGCTCGCTGGTCAACGATACGACTCGCGGATTTTTGCAGAAGTTCGTCGACGCTTTCGCGCTCTGGAACGAACGCAATGCCACGCGTTAGCTCCGGATCTCGCCTCGACGCGGACATTCCGCCGACTGCGCCCAGCGCTCCGCCGCCGAGCCCGCTGTCACTCAGGCCTGCGGGGCCCGCGCCAATGATGATGACGTGAAGCGGATCGCGCACGAAAACCTCCGAGTGTCAGCTGAACCAGCTGCGCGGCGCCGGTGCAACGCAGCACCGGCGCCGCATGTCAGCTTCAGTTCTCAGTGCGCCATTGCTGCATCGCCTGAGTGCCCGGGCGGTCGATGTGGACCATCTCGTCGACCACGGTCACCCAGCTCACGGGGATGAAATGGTGCTTGCCTGTCTTGTCCTTCTTGAGCTTGATGCTGTCCTGCCCTTCCAGGTGGTCGACCACCGCGAATTGGCCGTTCTGTGAGCAGACGACGGGCATGTCGGGCTTGATTTGTTGGACGTTGATCATGTGTTCTTCCTCTCGTACTGGATGGTCATGCGCGGATGAGATGCAGCAAGCGTGCCGCCCTGAATGCAGACGACTTCCGCCGCCCCGAAATCGTGGAAATTTGATATAGACCCGGCCGCAACAGGGGAGTGCCGCGTCATGAGTGAGTTGAGCGATGAGAGCCGAGTGAATCAGGCCGCCTGGGATGAGGCTGCGGATGACTATCAGGTGCGGCACAGCGCGCTGCTCAGCGTGCCGGAGCTGTCTTGGGGCGTGTGGGGCATCCCGGAGACGCGTCTCAACGTGCTCGGCGATGTCACGGGCAAAGACATCCTCGAGCTCGGCGCGGGCGCCGCACAGTGGTCGATCCTGCTCGCACGGCAGGGTGCGCGGCCCGTGGCGCTCGATATCTCGGAACGCCAGCTGGTTCACGCTCGCAAGCTCATGCGGGACGCCGGTGTGGAGTTCCCGTTGGTGCACGCCAGCTCGGAATCGGTGCCGCTACCGGATCGTCGCTTCGACATCGTGTTCACCGATCACGGCGGCATGACCTACGGCAACCCAGAGCGCACCGTGCCCGAGGCCGCACGCTTGCTGCGCCCAGGTGGTTTGTTCGCGTTCCTGGTCGCGAGCCCGTTGCTCACCGTTTGCTACGACGCCGAGCGTCAGGAGGTTCGCAGCGAGCTCCAGCGCAACTACTTCGAGCTCGGCCGCTGGGAAGACGATGGCCTAGTGGCCTATCAGCTGCCCTACGGCGAGTGGATACGTATCTTTCGCAAGCACGGCTTCGTGGTGGAAGACCTGATCGAGCTGCGGCCAGACCCCGCCGCCGCGACCAGCTACAACAACTTCGTGTCCCACGACTGGGCCCGCCGCTGGCCGGCCGAGTGCCTGTGGAAGCTGCGCCGCGAGGGCTGAAGAGCTGTCCAGAAATGGCTCATAGCGGCTTACGTCCTCAGAAAAATCCTCGAAATACAGGAGTATTCCTCCGGTTTTTCCTCCGGTCGCGCTCGCTCTGAGCCTATTTCTGGACAGCTCTTGAGCGCGTTCGCAGCGAGCACTTGACGCGCTTCGGCCACGGGTGCCGTGGCGGGCAGGGCTGTCGGTGCTCGCATGTGGTGTTCTGAACGTCGCGCCCGTCTCAGTCCGCCAAGTTGCGGCCGTGGAACAGCTCTTCGATCTCGCGCTTGAGCTGCGCTTCGATGCGCAGGCGCTCCTTGAACGACAGGCTCTTGGCCGTGGCGTCGAACAGGTAAGTATCCAGGTCGAACTCTTTCACGTGCATCTTCGTGTGGAAGATATTCTCTTGGTACACGTTCACGTCGATCATCTCGTAGCGGGTACGGATGGTCTTCGAGAGGTACTCCTGGATCGAGTTGATCTTGTGGTCGATGTAGTGCTTCTTGCCCTTCACGTCGCGGGTGAAGCCGCGCACGCGGTAGTCGACCACGACGATGTCGGACTCGAAGCTCTCGATCAGGTAGTTGAGCGCCTTGAGTGGTGAGATGACGCCGCAGGTGGCCACGTCGATGTCGGCGCGGAAGGTGGCGATGCCGTTGTGCGGATGGGTCTCGGGATAGGTGTGGACGGTGATGTGGCTCTTGTCGAGATGCGCGACCACGCTGGCATCTTGGTTGGCGTCGCTCTTGTGCTCGCGGACCACGTCGGAAAGCACCTGGGGACCAGCGGCGCGGCGGTCGACCACGTCTTCCTCGGAGATGAGGATTGTCACCGACGCACCCTGCGGGTCGTAGTCCTGGCGGGCGACGTTGAGGATGTTGGCGCCGATGATCTTGGCGACGTCGGTCAGGATCTGGGTGAGGCGGTCGGCGTTGTACGCGTCGTCGATGTACTCGATGTAGCGACCGCGCTGCTCGTCCGCCACGGCGTAGCAAAGGTCGTAGATGTTGAAGCTGAGCGACTTGGTGAGGTTGTTGAAGCCCTGCAGCTTGAGGCGCGGAAGCGGCTTGATCATGCGGGGACTCCTGGAATCGTGCGACGTGCGCTCGAGCTCACTCGGGGGTGCGGACTGGCCGTTGGGTGGATTGTGCATGATGGGCGGAGGAGGGATTGTCCCGTGGCGAGTCACGGTGCGCCAGCGGTCCTCTGTCATGGTTGGGGTCGTGCTTCGGGTCGCGATGCTTCGTGTTCGTGCAGGTAGGTGTAGCCGGTGAGGCCCGCTTCGAGCGCAGCCAGCATGGCGGCGGCTTCGCTCGGGGGCAAGTGCGCGGCGTCGACCTTGGCCTGGTAGGCGCGTCGCACCTCGGGCAGCGCGTAGCCGACGTAGTCGAGCATGACGTCGGTGGTGTCGCCACGGCGCTGGCGCACCAGCGTGTAGCTGCCATCTGCGGTGAGGCGCACGTCGGCCGTGTCGGTGTCGCCGAACAGGTTGTGGATGTCGCCCAGCGTCTCCTGGTACGCGCCCACCAGGAAGATGCCCAGGCGGTAGCTCTCGCCAGGCTGCAGTGAGTGCAGCGGCAGCGACGCGCTGAGTGCTTCGGACTCCACGTAGTTGTCGATGCGGCCGTCGGAGTCGCAGGTGAGGTCGGCGATGACGCCGCGGCGGTCGGGCCGCTCGTGCAGGCGCGCGATGGGCACGATGGGGAACACCTGATCGATGGCCCACACGTCCGGGATCGACTCGAACACCGAGAAGTTCGCGAAGTACTTGTCGACCAGGCGCTCGCTCAGCTCGTCGAGCACGGGGCGATGGCTCTTCTCGTCGCCGGTCAGGCGCGCGCGCACGCCGTGAGCGATGGCGTAGAACAGGTCGTCGAGGCGCGCGCGCTGGGCGAGGCTGAGCTGGCCCATCACGTAGGCGGCTTGGCCTTCGGCCAGCGCCTGCTGCGCGTCGAGGTACAGCTCGAGCGCCGGGCGCGTGTCGAGCGCAGCGTAGGTCTCGCGCAGATGGCGCAGCACGGCGGGGTCGCTCGGCTGGATGGCCGGCACCGCGCCCTGGGGTGCACGCTCCACCTCCGATACGTTCACCACCATCAGCGCGTGGTGTGCGGTCATCGCTCGTCCGGTCTCGGTGACCATGCGCGGCTGCGGCAGCTTGTGGTCGGCACAGGCCTCGGCCAGCGGCTGAACCAGCGTGTGCGCGAACTGATCGAGCCCGTAGTTGACCGAGCAGTAGCCGCGCGAGCGCGTGCCTTCATAGTCCACACCGAGGCCGCCGCCCGAGTCCATGTAACGGATGGCGCAGCCCAGCTTGGACAGCTCCACGAAGTAGCGCACCGCTTCCTGCATGCCACCCGCGATGTCGCGCACGTTCGAGATCTGCGAGCCCATGTGGAAGTGCAGGAGCTGCAGCGCGCTGAGCTTGCCGGTGGTCTTGAGCTTGTCGACGAGATCCAGCACCTCGCGCGCCGACAGCCCGAACTTCGCCTTATCGCCGCCGCTGTTCTGCCACTTGCCGGCGCCGATGGTCGAAAGGCGCACGCGCACGCCCAGGCCCGGCTCCACGCCCAGCGCCCGCGCTTCTTCGAGCACCACGTCCAGCTCCGAAGGTTTCTCCACCACGATGAAGGTGAGCAGCCCGAGCTTGCGGCCGATCAGCGCCAGCCGAATGAACTCACGGTCTTTGTAGCCGTTACACACGACGAGGCTGCCGGGCCGCGCCAGCGCCAGCACGGCCATGAGCTCGGGCTTGCTGCCGGCTTCGAGGCCGAAGCCCTCGCCACCTTCCGCCGCGAGCACACCCGCGACGCCGAAGTGCTGATTGACCTTGATGGGATACACCGCCGTGTAGCCACCCGTGTAGTTGAGCTGGCGCATCGCGCTGCCGAACGCGGCCTGCATCTTGCGCAAGCGGTCGCCCAGGATGTCCGAAAAGCGCAGGAGCAGCGGCAGCTTGAGACCCATCGCATCGGCGCGCGCCAGAATTTCCGGTAACGCCAGCATCGGCCCGCCCGCGCCTTTGGGCAGGGCGCACATCTGACCGTGCGCGTCGATGTCGAAGTAGCCGTCGGCCCAATACGGGACCGAGTACGCCTTGCGAGCGCGCTCGACGGACCAGGGGATGCTCGCGGTCTTCGGCATGGGGCGCAGGGACCCGATATACCAAAAAACGCCGTGCGGGTAGCGGTTGTTAGCCGGCGAGTCCGATCACTGACAGACCTTGGCCACGCACATCGTTGTCGAGGTAGAGGGTGCCGTGCACGCTCTGGTGCGCCACCGCAAGCTGCGGAAGGCGAGCGCATTAGCGTGTCGCTGCCCGCGCAAACTTGCCGCCGCCGACGCAAAGCTTGCGCGCGTACGCGGCCGAGACACCACGAAAACCCTCGAAAACAAGGGAGTTCGTCATGGCACATGGGATGCACGCCTTTGGGTTCACACTTTGGCAGGAGGCAGCACATGCGCACCGACAACGGTCGCTCAACATGCAGTCGGGGGCCCGCGTTCGTGTTGGCCTTCGTCGCGTTGTGGCTCGGGGCCTGCGCAGACCCGCAGAGCAAAGTCATCGTCGGCTCGGGGCAGATGCTCGAGCGCGTCACCGCCACCGGCCCGATCGAGCAGCTGAAGATCACGCTGCCGTTCGAGTCCGTGGTCTACCAGGGCAAGCCCGGCCAGATCACGATTCGCGGCGAGGACAACTTGGTCGCGCAGATCGTGGTCGCGCAGATCGTGGTCGCGAAGGACGCCTCGTCTGCGTGGAAGGTCAGCGCAGCACGTGACCTGCTCTTCGAGCAGCACCAAGACCTGCGCATCGAAGTCCCCTACACGGGCATGCTGGCGATCAGCGTCGACAGCGACGTGGTCCGCTTCGCGGACGACCCGTCGAAGGTGTGGCAGCGTTCGATGAAGTAGCAGTCGATTCCGTTCGGCAGTCACCGCCAAGCGAATTGGCCGCCCGGAAACGGAAAGCGGCGAACGCCCGGAGCTACCGGACCTCGCCGCTTCCACAGGTCATGCAGTAGCTGTCACCAGCAAGTGTTGGTCGCGCCGATCAAGCTCGCGACGCCGTTGTCGAGCGCCTTCGCCGGGTAAGAGTACGCGAACTGGTAACACATCTCCTGGGTCGTAGACGGGCCGAACGGCACGCCCTTGTCCGTGGTGTTGTCGAAGTCGCAGGTGGAGGTGATGGTCTCGCCGGGTGCGAGCACGACCATCGGGCTGTTCACGTAGTGGACCTGGTGGTTGAAGTCGAAGTCCTTGCTGAACACCGTCTCCGCCATGCCGTTGTTGCGGTGCACGACCGAACTCATGTGCCGACCGAGGTTGTGCATGTGCGGCCAGAACGACCAGATCGTGATGGGCGCGCCCGAGTCGTTCGGGCAGGTGCCACTGTAGGAGCTCTTGGTGTGAGCCGGCATGCCGAACGGGCCATTGAAGTTCTCGGTGCCGAGCCAGGTCATCGACACCAGGTGCGGGCGCGTGCCCTTCGGCACCGTGCACACCACGATGGGGGTCGCGTCGTTGGCGGGGGCGCCGGTGCTGTTGAAGAAGTGCCATTGCAAGTTGAGCAGCCCGGAGTCAGGCAGCTCGAGCTCCATGTCGCTTGGCATGGTGACGTCGTCGCCACCTACGGCCCAGCCGGCCAGCAGCTGCGAGCTGTCACCCAGCTGCGTGCCGATCACGGTCTCGTGCGTGCCGTCGAGCGACACGGACTTGGAGCTGGTGAACAAGAGCCAGTGGTGCAACACGGCGAGGTTGTCGAACTTCGCGCCGAAGCGGGTGGCGGAGCTACCCGCGGGCCACGGCACCTTGAAGTAGAACTGCTCGTAGTGTTCGCCCGTGGACACGACGTAGGGCGTCTTGTCGCCGGGGGTCATCAAGTCGTGGTTTTGCAGCTCGTAGCAGGTCTCGCCGGGCTGAGGCCCCGGAACGCCTCCGTCGGGCTGAGCCATCATCATCTGCTGCATGCAGTTAAGGTCGGCGGCGGTGCCAGCAGGCGCGCCTGCCGCGAGCCAGTTGTTGAGCGTGGAGAGATCGGCCGCCGAGATCGTGCCGCCGGGCGGCATGGGGCGCACCTTGTCGTTGAGGCGCATCTGCGCCAGCTGCGCCACCGTGAGGTTCGGCACGGTGTGCGCAGGCCGCGTGAAATCGGAGTAGTGCACGAGGGACATCGGCGCGCCGCCGATGGGCGTGGTGCCGTGGCACTTCTGGCAGTTGGTGATGAGCGCCTGCGCGACCGCGCAAGGCAGCGGGTCGCTGCTGGATGGCTGACCGGAGGTGCCAGCCGTCGGGGAAACCGTCCCGGCTTGACCCCCGCCGCCAAGAGTGCCCGCGGCACCGGCGCCTGCTGCGCCTGCCGCACCCGCGCTCCCGTACCCATCCACGTTCGTCGGACGGCCGCCCGCGTTGGTGTTGTTGCAACCGGCCAAGCCGAGCGCTAGGACCAGGCCCCACAGTACACTGTGATGAGCATGTAACCCTGCGACAACCTTAGACATTACTGATCCTCCGAACGTGTGCTGGCTGGGCCCGACGCAGATGGATTGCGTTCCATCATACTGACCGCTCTTCACCAGTTGTACAACATGTGCACAAACATACTATGCGTCCCACGCGCCCCGACGCGAGTAGCCCGCCCCGCCAAATAGGTAGCGGCGCTGGCCAAGACCGTCACAAACGCACCCGCGGTGGCCGCAGGGGCCCGGTTCAGAATTCCCCGCTGGCCAGTGTCTGGGCCGGCCTGTTGACACGACCTCGAGCGCGCGATCACCCTGCGCTGCGCGATGCCAGAGACTTCGCTCGGCTACTTGGCGCTGCCCGAGGGGCAAGCACGCGGCGCGCTCGTGGTCGTTCACGACGTGTGGGGCCTCTGCGAACACTTCCGCGACGTCGCTCGGCGGCTTGCGGCCGAGGGCTACGCGACGCTGGCGGTCGAGCTGTACCGACGTGACCTGCCGGCGCAAATCAGCGACCCGGGCGCCTTCATGCGCTCGCTCTCCGATCCACAGGTGCTCGCGGACATCCAGGCGTGCGTGGATCTCTTGCGCGCGCGGCCGGACTTGGGAGGCGCGCGCGTCGGCGTCGTCGGCTTCTGCATGGGCGGCATGTACGCGCTCTTGGCCGGCTGTGGCTTGCGCGACGTGGCTGCAGTCGTGCCGTTCTACGGCATCTTGTCGCACGAGCACGGGCTCTTGTTCGCGGAGCACGGACTCGATCCGGAGAAGAAGCCTCGCTCGCCGCTCGATGCTGTCGGGCAGCTGCAGTGTCCGTTGCTGGCGTTCTACGGCGACAGCGATCCATTCGTGCCGCTCGGCGACATCGATGCGTTGCGTGCTCGGTTAGCGCAGCTGCCCGTGAGCTCGAGCGTGCGCGTGTTCCCCGGCGCCGGCCACGCGTTCATGAACGACACACGTCCTGCCGCCTACAAGCCGGAGCTGGCCGCGGCTGCTTGGTCCGAGATGCTCGAGTTCCTCCGCACCCATGTTGCGAGGTAGGTGCTTTGCGCATCTCTGGAAATTGCGAGTGCGCCGTGTTCCAATCGTTGGCGATGTGGAAGCAGGTTGTGATGGGTGTTCGCCGCGGTGTCTTCACTGGTGTCTTCGCTGGTGTCTTCCTTGTGGCGCTGGGAACCTGCCTCACGATCGCCGCATGCACGAGTGACACGGGTCTCGCCAGTGTCGACGGTCCCGCGGACTGTCCTGCTGGCGGAGTCCAGAGCAGCGGTGCCGTTGCTGCCGATCGAATCTGCGAGCGCGTCGCAGACCTGCAGTGCTCGTCCGAGGGCTGCTGCTGTGACGACACCACGCGCAAGTACGCGACCCATGCCGACTGCGTGGCCGCGCAGCTCGACGCGTGCATGAAGACCGCGAAGACCGAAGAGGTCACGGGCGACCCGCGCAGCGGCTACGATGCCAACGCGGCCGGCAAGGCGATGGCTGCGTTCGCGCAATACGCCAACGCATGCGATCCACAGATCGTGCAGTGGGGTGTGTCGGCGACGGGTCTGGCGAGTGTGATGCGCGGCACCATCGACGCCGGCAAAGCGTGCTGGACACCCAGTGCCAAGGCCGACCCCGCGGCCTTTGTTTCTTGCAAGAACGGCTACGCGTGCCTGCCTGATCCGGGCAAGGCGCTGTCGGCGTGGAAGTGCAAGCCGCGCGCGAAGGTCGGCGAGACCTGCCTCGCCGATGCCAGCTGCGCCGATGGGCTGCGTTGCGAGCCCAACTTGAGCATGAACATCACGCAGCTCGGTCGCTGCATGACGCGCCTGGGTACGGGCTCCGCATGCAAACGGGGGCTGGAATGCAAGTCGGTGTTCTGCGACCAAGGCAAGTGCGCGCAGGCCAGCGTGCCGCTGGCGTACTGCCTCGCGCCTGCGAAATGAGCACGTGCTCGTTGCTGTCCGCGGGCTGATCGCACAGCGTCGGCGCTGCCAGTACATGTAGGGAACGATCGCAGCAAAAGCACGTATACGAAGCGAATTGAGCTTCCCAGCGTGACAGAGGCTGGCACCATCAGGCCGTGTTCCACATGGAGGATTGCGAGCAATGTCGACACGCAACTTAGCGCTCAGCGCGCTCGTCTTGGGCCTTGCCGCCGCTGTTGGCTGCGATGATGGTGTTACGGAGCGGCACAACACGCGCAAGAGCTTCGACGCGGGTAGTAGCTACGTCCCCGTCCCAGAGAACGACTCGGGCTCGCCCTTCGACGCCGCACAGGAGCCTGGCGTGTGTGATCTCGAGCGCTGCCCGAAGCCCGATGTGGGCATCGCGTGCTGCACACCCGACGCGGTCTGCGGCACCGATCAGACCGGTAGCGGCGCGTTCTGCGTGGCCAACGCCGGTGCGCGCAAGAAAGTGTGCAAGCTCGCTGACTGCCCGGTGCCCGACGTGGGCGCCGCGTGCTGTCTGCCCAGTGGTGATTGCGGCCGCGATCCTCTGGGTAGTGGCGCCTTGTGCTTCGCGAATCCACCGCCGGTGAACATCGATGGCGGCTCGTCCACCTGCGACGTCAAGAAGTGCGCGACGCCCGACGTCGGCATCCGGTGTTGCACCAACTCCGGCAAGTGCGGCACCGACCCCTCGGGCACGGGTCTGTTCTGCGCCGTGCCGAAACCTGCCGTCGACGCTGGCCCGATCTCCACCGAGCCGCCCAACGACAAGTCGGTCGACGGCCAGTGCCCGAGCTACCTCGGCGTGGGCGGAGTGCCGATCTGGGGCTGCTGCAGCAAGTTCGGCGTGTGCGGAACCTTCGCCGCCAAGTCGTGCTTGTTGCCGGCGGGCACGCAGATCCCCGTCGACCCGTACGCGACTGCGGACGACGGCGGCACCCTGCCGGCGGGACGTTGCTTCCCGCCCAAGTGAACGCGTAACTCGCGTGTAACCTGGAACGCCTCGAGTGCCAACGCGCTCGGGGCGTTCGCATTTAGCCGTTGTCGGCGCGGACGCAGCAGAAGAACATCGCGACGAACGCGACCAGGATGTGGGCCAGCGCGGCCAGCGCTCAGCGCGGAGCCTGCTCGTCCGCTGTCCGGGTCATGGTGGGCAGCGCAGCCACGGTGCTGCGGGTGTCAGCTGAAAACACGTAGTCGCGTGGATCGAAGCGCCGCGTGAGCTTGCCGAAGGTGAAGGTGAAGCCCGGCCACAGCGTGGTGTTCTTGCCGCTGCGGGTGAGGTACCAGTTCTTGCAGCCCGTGGCCCAGACCGACTTGCGCAGACGCTCGTGCAGCCATCGATTGAAGCGCTGCACCACTTCGGGGCGAACGTCGAGCCACTTGGCGTTGCGTTCGCGCCGCTCGGCCAGCGCACGCATCACGTGCTCGATCTGTGCTTCGAGCATGAACACGACCGAGCTGTGGCCGAGGCTGGTGTTGGGGCCGCTGAGCATGAAGAAGTTGGGGAAGCCCGCGACCGTGGTGCCCAGATAGGCCTCGGCGCCATCGCGCCACTTGTCGTCGAGCGACACGCCCGCGCCGCCCTGCACCGCGAATGGCGCCATGGCCTCGGAGGCTTGGAAACCCGTGCCGAGGATGATGGCGTCGAGCGCATGGTGCGTGCCGTCGCTGCAGGAGATGCCGCCCTGCGTGACCTCGGCGATGCCGGCATCGGCAACCTGCACATTCGCCTGCACCAGCGACTGGTAGTAGTCGTTGGACATGAGCACGCGCTTGCAGCCGAAGGTGAAGTTGGGCGTGAGCTTGGCGCGCAACACCGGGTCGCTCACACAGCGCTCCAGATACGCCAGCGCCGCGCGCTGCGGGTACTGCATGATCTTCGGGTCGAACACGAAGCCCAGCACGCGCAGCTCGAGCAGCCAGTAGATGAGCACGCGGTGCAGCCACTGCACCGGCGGCGCGGCCTGGTAGAGCCAGCGGGCGACGCGGCCGATGGCACGATCGGGCTTGGGCAGGATCCACGGTGGCGTGCGTTGAAAGAGTGTCAGCTGCTTCACTCGGGGAACGATCTGCGGCACGAACTGGATCGCGCTCGCACCCGTGCCGATGACGCCGACGCGTTTGCCTTCGAGCGCGTACGCGTGGTCCCAGCGCGCCGAGTGGAAGAGCTTCCCCGCGAAGCTCGAAAGGCCCGGCAGCTGCGGATACGAAGGCCGGCTCAGCCCGCCGGTCGCCGTCACGACGAGGTCGGCTTGCACGGCTTCGCCGTTGGCCAGCGTCACTGTCCAGGTGCTGGTGGCGTCGTCCCAGCGCGCGCTCTGCACGCCAGTGCCAAGGCGCAGGCGCGGACGCAGCTCGTACTTGTCGGCGCAGTGCTCGAGGTACGCCCGGATCTCCGCCTGCGGCGCAAACATGCGCGACCAGTTGGGGTTGGGCTCGAACGAGAACGAGTACAGGTGCGACTGCACGTCGCATGCGGCGCCCGGGTAGTCATTGTCGCGCCAGGTGCCGCCGAGCGTCTGCGCCTGCTCGTAAATCGTGAAGGTGTGGATGCCCGCGCGCTTGAGCCGGATGCCCATGCCGAGCCCGCCGAAGCCGCTGCCCACGATCACCACGCGGGGTGACGAGAGCCACGGGTGTGGCGAAGGTGACGAGGCCGATGGGGACGACATGCGGGTGGGGCGAGAGCGGTGGGCTGCCGTGTGATATGGGCTTGCAGGGAACCAGGCGCCGCGCCCAGTATTGGTCGCGAGTCAGGCACTTCGCAAGCTGCCGCGTGCGCTACGAAACGCGACCGGCGCCAGTGCCAAAGGCACGGCGCCGGTCACATGGGCATCGAGCTCGCGCAAGCGAGCGTGTTCGTCAGCCGCCGGTGCCGCCGGCGTCGGCAGCATTGGCATCGCACGCTCGCGGCGCCATACCGCCACCGCCGCCCACGCGACAGCTCATGCTGGTCGGCGAGATCGTCCCGCACTGGTTGTTCACGCAGCAGCCCTTGCGCACGGTGCCGTTGCGCATGCCATCGGGGCAACGCGGATCGGGCTGTGCAGGCACCATGCACTGCGTCATACCACCGCCGCCGCCACCCGCCATCACCGCGCGCAGCGTGCCGCACTGGTTGGTAGTGGTGCAGCAGTTGATCGTGCACATGGGCGCCATCGGGCTGATGGCCGGGCACGCCGTGGTTCCACACATGCCGACCGAGGTCATGGTCGCGTTGCAGGTCACCCTGGGCATCATGCCCGCGTCGGTGGCCATCGTGCCGGCTGTGCCGGTCGTGCCTGCGGTGCCGCCGGTGGTGCCAGCGCCGGCACCTGCCGCGTTGCCGGCGACGCCAGTGCTGATCGTGCCGGCCGCGGTCCCACCGGTGACGCCAGCGGCGTTACCGAAAGTGCCGGCTGCGCCGGCTGTACCCGCGGGAGCCGGTCGGTTGCTTCCGCAGCCAACGGCGGCAGACAGCCCAACGCACACACCCAACAACAGCAGCTTGTGAATCATGAGAGCTCTCCCTTTGGCGGCTGCGGCCGCACACGCAGGCGTGCGGGCCTGCAGAATCCGTTGGTTTCGTTGATCCGTCTCGTTCGTTCGTAGCGCGACCGCGCATTGGTGGGCACGTTCGTGTGAATGGCTGGGCGAAGGCGTTCCCGTCTCGTGTTGGCCAAGATTCGAGCTTGTTTGCGCAGTCGCGGGCCAGTGGTCAACTCGGTCAGGTGCTGCAACGGCCACCCGCGAGCACCGATGCACGGTCCCCTTGCTCATTTCATGGTGAAGGTCCATTCGCGATTGAGCGCGCCGCTGATCGACGTTCCCACGATCTTCACGCGGTACTTGGCCGCCGCCGCCAGCGGCTGCTCCAGGTACATCATGTTGCTCTTCTGGCACGCGCTGCTGCTGCGCACGCCGACGCAAAGCGTGGCGAAAAACAGGTTGCGCGGCGAAACGCGGCAGGCTGCGCTGGGTATGACCATGGAGCTCCTCGGGGGCTGCTGCAGCAGGTGTCACAACAGTACCCGGGTGGCTGTCTTGCGGCTCATGGGACTGCGAGCGATTGCGCGAGCGGCCGGCAGGCATAGACTGCAGCGGACTCATGCGAACGTTTGCGCTCAGCGTCAGCCTCCCGGGTCTGCTCGTGTTCAGCGCGTGCGGCAGTGGGGTCGGCTCGCCGATTCGCGCGGCCGCCGCGAACATCGGGCCCATGGCGGACGCTGGCGACCGCAACGCCGACGCCGCGCTGCCGAGCGACGCAGGCGCCGTCAGCGGCGAGGTGCCGGCCACCTCGCATTGCGCGCCAGTCGCGCTCTGGCCACCCGATCAACGCACGGCCGAGGACGAGCTCGTTGCTCTGATCAATGGTGAGCGCAGCATGCCGTTCGGTGGCGGCGGTGGTGGCATGCGGGGCTGCGGAAATCGTTCGTTTGTGCCGCTCGCGCCGCTGCAGGTTTCCGGCGCGTTGCGGTGCTCGGCGCGCCTGCACACGCGCGACATGCTGCAGCGGCACTACTTCAGCGAGGTCGATCAGGACGGCATCGATCCTGGCACTCGCATCGTGGCCGCGGGCGGGCCGGCCGGGCCGTGGGGTGAGGCCATCGAACGTGATTATACCGAGCCCGCCCAGGTGTTGGCTGCGCTGATGGCGAGAAATGAGGGTTGTCAGGCACTGACTTCATCCGAGTTCACGGTCGTGGGTGTGGGCTACACCAGCCAGACCTGGACCCTGGATTTCGCGGGTCCGTAGCCACCTCTTTACGGCGCGTGAGCCGCGCATCCCCCTCGGGGGAACTAGAACTCTGCAATGCCGCCTCGATCCACACCGCGTCCCGGCGCAGCTCCGCAGGTGGCCAAGCGCCAGGTCGTGGCGTTGCCGTTGCGGGACTCCGACATCGCGTTGGTTGCGGCGCTCAAGGCAGGTCGGGCCGACGCTCGCAGTGCGCTCTTCGAGCGCTACGCCTCCGACGTGCAGCGCGTGCTGTACCGCGTGCTTGGCCCCGACGCCGAGGTCGTGGATCTGGTGCAAGACGTGTTCGTCGCGGCGCTCACGTCGATCGGCCAGCTGCGCGATCCGAGCGCGTTGCGCTCGTGGCTCACGGGCATCGCGGTTTACAAGGCGCGCAAGTGCATCCTGCGCCGGCGTCGCTGGCGTTTCATCCATCTGTTCGCGCCGGGCGAGCTGCCGGAGCGCGAGGCGCTCTTGCCGTCGGCTGAGGTGAGCGAAGCGCTGCGCAGCACCTACGCGGTGCTCGAGAAAATGCCGGCCGACGAGCGCGTGGCGTTCGCGCTGCGCTTCATCGACGGCATGGAGCTCACGGCCGTGGCGCAAGCTCGCGGCGTGTCGCTCGCCACCATCAAACGACACCTGAGCAAAGCCCAACAGACCTTTCGCACTTTGGCCGCAGCGCAGCCCGCGCTCGCGCCATGGCTAGACAACGCGCTAGACAATGCGCTCGATGATGCGGTCGCGGATGCGTCGAGTGACGCAGCGAGCGACGGACTTACGCAAGAGGAGCAGGCGCCATGAACGCACTTGCACGGCTGGGCGCCGCGATCGCCCACGAACAAGACGCGCTGCGCGCCGCACATCCTGTGCCCGATCACGTGCGTCAGACCTTGGTCGAGCTGCAACTCGATGTTGTAGGTCGAGACCTGCCTGCGCGCCGCGCGGTGTCGCTGCGCCGGGTCGCGTTCGGCTCGGTGGGTACGGCGCTCTTGGCCGTCGCGGCGGCATGGCTCGTGTGGCTGCGGCCCGCTCCGCCGAGTCCGCTCACGCTGCGCGTGGGTGCAGGCGCACAGCACGCCGGCGCAGGCGCATGGCTCGAGGCGCCCAAGTCCGAAGCGTTGCCTCTGCGTTTCTCCGACGGCACGCACATCGACATGGCGCCGCGCACGCGTGTGCGCGTGGTCGAGCTGGGCAATTACGGCGCACACCTGTCGCTCGAGAGCGGGCTCGCGCATGTGAAGGTATCGCGCCTGCCGCACGCGGCGTGGCGGGTGAGCGCCGGTCCGTTCGCGGTGCGCATCACGGGCACGCGCTTCGACCTGCGCTGGAACCCCGAGCAGGACGACTTCGAGCTCGATCTCACCGAGGGGCATGTCGAGGTGTCGGGCTGCGTGCTTGGCAGCGGCTTCAAGATGAGCGCGGGGCAGACGGTGCATGCTTCTTGCCGCCGCGGGCACTTCGATGTCGTCGACGCCGGCGCGCGCGCGCGCGTGGCTGGCACTCCGTCGACCGCCGGTCCGCTGGCGGTGGTGGCTGTGCCGGAGCCGGTGGTCGCCAGCACCGAGGCGGCCCCGGCGCGTGCGCACAATGCAGGCGCACACGCCGGCAGCTCGGAGCGTGCGCTCTCGTGGCGCGCGCTGGCAGCCAAGGGCCAGTTTCGCGAGGCGTTTGCTGCGGCGAATATTGCCGGTTGGGACCGGCTCTGCGCTAGTGTCAGCGCCGACGACCTCGGTCTGCTCGCCGATTCGGCCCGCTATGCGGGGGACGTGAGCAAGCAAGCGCAGGTCCTGGGGTCGTTGCGCAAGCGCTTTGCGCGTCGGCAGAGCGCGGCACTGGCTGCATTCGCGCTCGGCCGGTTAGAATTCGACGACCATGGGGCATACAGGAAGGCGGCTGGGTGGTTCCTCACCTACCTGAAGGAGCAACCGCACGGAGCACTGGCACGCGAAGCGCGTGGCCGGCTCATGGAAGCGACGCTGCGTGCCGGCGACGTGTCGGCGGCGCGCGTGCTGGCCGAGCGCTACTTGCACGACTATCCGACCGGCCCGCACGCCAAGCTCGCGGAGCGCATCGCGCAACCCGCCACGCCCTGACGCCTGGGCGCGGGCTGGGGCTCGCGGCGTGCTTGCTCTGCGTCTGCGGTGGTGCAGCGCTGGCACACGCACAGTCGTCGCCGAGCGCCGCGACAGCTGCGCCCGCGTCGACGGCAAGCACACGCGGCACGATCGTGATCGTGCGCACGCAGGGCGATGAGCGCGCGATCGTGCGTCTGCGTGCGGAGTTGCGTGCGAGTGCGTGGCAGGTCGTCGAGCTCGGCCCCGATGATCAGACGGACCACGCGGCGCTCTCCGAGCTGGCGGCACGCTACCACGCGAGCGCTGCGCTGCGTCTGCGTCCCGCCCTGGCGGAAATGGAGCTGTGGGCTGCCGGCTCGGCGCGGCGCGCGGGCGTCGAGACCTTGTCGGGTCAGGGGCCGCGCATGGACGACGCCGTGCTGGCGTTGCGCGCGGCCGAGGCGCTGCGCGCCATGGGCCTCTCGGTGGATCGCCCCGGATCGCAGGCCGGTGGCAGCGGTCAAGCAGCGTCTTCCGAGCCGCAGCCGACAGCTGCAACGGCAGCCGAGCAGCAGGACGACGCGAGCACGCCGGCAGACGACGGCGCGCGCAGCGAGGCGTCGACAGAGGCTGAAGAAGCGATCTCCTACAGCCCACCCTTGCCGCGCATCTCGCACGCGCTGTGGTTGCAGCTCGGGCCTGCGCTGGGTGCGAGCCCGGGCGGTGTGCCGCTCACGCTGGACGGCTGGCTCGGTGTGCGCGTGCAGCCGCAGCACGCGTGGTCGATCTCTCTCGCCGCCATCGAGCCGCTGTCGAGCGCGCGGGTGCGTGCCGCCGAGGGCAGCGCGCGCGTGGCGCCGCTCATCGTGGCGCTGGCCGCGGATGCGCAGCTCGATCTGGCCGCCAATTGGTTGTCGCTCAGCCTGGGTGCGGGTTTCGCTGCCGTCGCCTGCCGCATGCATGGCTCGGCCCGCGCGCCTTACCAGAGCGCAGACAGCACGGTCTGGGTGGCCGCGCCGCTCGCGCGCGCGTCGCTGTCGCTTGCGCTCTCTGCCGGCCTGCACCTCTTGGCGCTGGGCGAGCTCGGCGCGTCGGTGCCGCAAATCTCCGTGCGCTTCGGTCCGCGAGACGCGGCGCAATGGGGACGCCCCTTCCTGACTGCGCTGCTGGGCTTCGAGGCTGCGTTGTGGTCGCGGCCGTAGCGCGTCACGCCGCTGGGATCGGGCGCTGGCCGAGTACCCGAGCAAGCCGCCACGGCCAAGCACGACGCAACGCAGACGCAACGCAGACACAACCCAGGCGACCAACTTCACATCCATCGCCCACACTCCCTGGGCGACGGCTGTGGTCAGCTCACCTTCGTTATGGTTGAACACCGACCATTCTGTGCACAAAGCGCGGGGCTATCGCGCTTCGCTGGCTACGGCGCCTTGCGGCGGCTGAGCAGCAGGATCACGACGGCCAGCGCAAGGAGCAGCAGTAGCCAGAGCTTCCACGGGGTGCCCGGCGGCGGCGGTGGTGGCGGTGGCGGTGGTGGTGGCGGCGTGACCTTTGGGTTCCACTCGACGCTGTCGATGATGGTCTTCACTTTGCCGACGCCGCCGTGCGGCACGCCGAGCTTGTAGAAGTTGGGCGAGACCTCGACCGCGCCTTGCAGCGAGTGCACCCAGCCCAAGATGTCGCCGCCGTCGTGGTAGACGAGGTAGCCGAACGCCGGCATGGGCTCGAGCACGATGTGCGTCTGCGCGCCCACGGTGATGCGCTCGCCCGTGTCGTAGTATACGAGCACGCGGTAGCTCGGCATCGTGGTGAGCAGTTGCTGGTAGCTCAACTTGCCCGCGCGCAGCTCTTCCTGGAAACGCTTCACCCGCGCGCCATCGACGGTGCGGAAGGGCTGGAGCCCAGCAGGTGGCTCGTGTTGCGCCTGGTCTTTCTGGCCGGCAGCCGCTTGGCCATTGTCGTTTGCTGGCTTCGGAATGCGTGCTTCAGGCAGGTTGCGCGTTTGCACGTAGAGGTACACGTCGCGGGTGGGCGAGCCCGCCAGCGGCGGCAGCCCAGCGATGTTGATGCTGGCCTCTTGCTCGAAGTGCGACGTGGCTGCGAAGTGAAAATTGTTCCAGGCGCTCACGCGCGAGAAGAACACGGGCGTGCCACCACTCGCGGTGGAGAGTTCGACCAGGATGCACTGGTGGTCGTTCTTCTGCGTCGGCATCGGCGAGCACGAATGGTAGACGTCGGGCCGGTATTCGCACTGTTGCGTGGGCGTGAGCGTCCACGAGCAAGAGAGATCGAAGTTGCCGCCACTGGGCACAGGGGTCGACGCACCGCTGGCGGCCGCGCAACCGGGGCTGCTCGGCAGGATCTCGTTCCACTGGGGCGAGCTGAATAGCACCGAGCCCCAGTCGGCGATGCGGAAGTGCGCCTGGATGCTGTTGCCTGCGAGCGCGGCGCCCGTGCCGTTGCTCGGTCGCGCGTGAAACACGTTCGCGCTCGTTGGCGAGATCTCGGTGTTGCCCGCGGGGTTGTCGGTGGTGATCTGGCTGTAGTCGAGGCTCACGCCGGTGGCGCAGGGCGTGGTCGTGCTGACCTGCTGCCAAGTGGCAGGGTCCGGGAAGGTGAGTGGGAGATCCGTGACAGTTGCAACGCCTTGTGGCCACTTGAAGTGCACCAGACCGCCGCCGCCCGTCTCGACGTGGAGCTCGTGCCAGGCACGAAAGGTGGTGGGCAAGGGCAGCCCGGTCGCGGGGTTGGCGACGCTCGCCCCGGACTGGATCGGAATGCGCATGCGCAGGCTCCACGAGGTGCAAAGTGCTCCGCCACCAGTGGTGCAGCTGGCGTCGAAGAGCGCATCGGACTGGATCCACGGCGTGACCGGCGGCAGCGCGGTGATCAACTGCCAAGCGCCGGCGGTGGTGGAGTCGCGATAGCGCACCTCGGCGGTGAAGGCGCTGCCCGCGAAGGTGCCGTTGGTGATTGAAGCGCTGGTCTTGCGCGTGACTTTGATGATGTGCCCGCGGCTGGTGGCGTCGTCCCAGAAGCCCGCGTAGAGGTAGTCTTGCGTGCTCGCGGCTGGCCCGTCGTCGGCGTTCACTTCCCACGAGAGCACGAGGTAGGTCGTGCCGCTGTCCGTGTAGCGCAGCGCACGGAACTGCGCTTGGTCATCGGGGTGGCCGTAGCTCATGGCGCCCTGCCAGCGCGGGTCGCTCGTGGGCCCACTACCGCCGCCCCACCACGCCGGCGGACCCGGCTGACCAGGCACGCCGATGGCGTCTGGAATGCACTCGGGCTGGGCGGCCGCAGGCGCAGCGAGCAGCGTGCCCGCTGCGAGCACGCAGGCGCAGAGGCTGAGCCAGAGCGACCACAGTGAGACGGGCGATACGGCCGATACGGACGACACGAAGCTGGAGCTGCGTTGGTTCATGCGGGTCTCTCAGTCGATGATGGCGTACACGTTGTAGGGCGAGCCGGATGCAGCTGTCGCACTCGACAAGTCGGTGGGCAGCGAGCCGCTCGTGGTGAAGGTGAAGCTCGAGTAGTACTCGGTGATCGAGCTGCCTGTGTTGGCGGAGAGGTTCACTTGCTGGTTGGTGACGATGAACAGCCAGTAGTCGCCCGCGGCGAGCGACAGACACGGTTGGGCGCTGAACATCAACGCGGTTCCGGCGCCCACGGGAATGGCGACGCCAGCTGCCGGGCTCTGCGCCATCAGCGTGCTCGGTACGCCAGCGTTGTCGTGGTAGAGGCCGACGCGCGCCAGCGTGCCCGAGCTGTTGCCGCCGGTGGTGTGCACGCCGATGTTGAGCAGGTTCGCGGCTTGCGACAGGTGCATGCGATAGCCGAAGAGGTAGTTACTGCTCAGTACCGAGGTCTGCGTGAAGTTGGGTGGCCCGTTGCCTGCGTAGGCGCTGGTGGCGGAGCATGTGAAACCATTACCGCTGTATCCGCAAGAGCATGCACATGAAAACGATCCGACTGTATTCGTACATGTCGCGTTGCTGTCACAGCCGCCGTTGCCGGTTGCGCATTCGTTGATATCCGTACAATTGAGCCCGTTGCCGCTGTAGCCGCCGTTGCAAGCGCAGGTACGCGAGCCCGCGGTGTTGGTGCAGGTGGCGTTGGCGCTGCAACCACCATTGCTGGTGAGGCACTCGTTGATGTCCGAGCAGCTGGTGCCGCTGCCGGTGAAGCCAGCGTTGCAGGCGCAGGTACGTGAGCCGGTGGTGTTGGTGCAGGTGGCGTTGGCGTCGCAGCCACCGTTGCTGGTGAGGCACTCGTTGACGTCGGAGCAGCTGGTGCCGCTGCCGGTGAAGCCGGCGTTGCAGGTGCAGGTTCGTGAGCCGGTGGTGTTGGTGCAGGTTGCGTTGGCGTCACAGCCACCGTTGCTGGTGAGGCACTCGTTGATGTCCGAGCAGCTCAGGCCCGAACCCATGTAGCCGCTCTTGCAGGTGCAGGTTCGCGATCCCGTGGTGTTGACGCAGCTTGCGTTGGCGTCGCAGCCACCGTTACTGGTGAGGCACTCGTTGATGTCGGCGCAGCTGGTGCCGCTGCCCGTGAATCCCGCGTTGCAGGCGCAGGAGTGCGAGCCCGTGGTGTTGGTGCAGCTTGCGTTGGCGTCGCAGCCGCCGTTACTGGTGAGGCACTCGTCGACGTCGGCGCAGCCATTGGGGCCCTGGCCGTTGCCTGTGTAGCCGCTCGGGCAGCTGCAACTGAAGCTGCCCACGCTGTTCTTGCAGGCGTCGGGACTGTCGTCGCAGCCATCCGTGTTGGCGGCACACTCGTCGATGTCGGTGCAGCTGCCGCCGTTGCCGGTGTAGCCGGTCTTGCACACGCAGAAGTGGTTGCCCGAGACGACCGTGCAAGTGGCCAGCGCAGCGCACTCGTTGCCCGTAGGACAGGCGATGTTCTGCTGGCACACCAGGCCGTCGCCGTTGTAGCCGGCGTCGCACGCGCAATGGGCCGAGCCGGGCGTGTTCACGCACTTGGCATGGGTGTCACACGCGGGTGGCTTGGCGCCGGTGCACTCGTCGATGTCGGTGCATTGCATGCCGTTGCCGGTGTAACCCGTTGGGCACTGGCACATGGGCTTGCCGCTGCTCTCGGAGCAGCTCGCGACGGCCGCGCACTTGGTGGTCTTGCAGCTGGGCTTCGAACCGGCGTCGGCTGGCAGCGTGCCGGCGTCGTCTCCGGTGGCGCGGGCGTCGTTGGCGGTGCTGGCGTCGCTGGCGCCTGCATCGGACCCGTCGCCCGCCTTGCCTGCACCGCCACCGGCAACGCTACTGCCCGCGTCGGCGTGAGCGTGGTTGCCGCCATCCGCCGTCTGGGCCGCGGCACCGGCCGCGCTCTGCGCGAAGTGCTTGTAGCCCTCGAAGTCGGAGTTGGTGGTGCAGCCGTCAGCTGCAGCCACCAGCAGCGCGGCCCAGCCGCCGACGACCGCTGCGCGCAGCTTGGTGTAGCGGGCCATCAGAATGCTCCCCGTAGCGTGGCGACGCAGCGTTCGGCTCCGCATTCGAGCGCTGCGCTGGTCGCTGGCGCTGTGCTCGCTTCGGTCTGACTCGGCTTGCGGCCGGTCAGGAAGTACAGACCGGTACCCACCGCCGCGGACACGATGCCGCCGGCGAGCAAGACATAGCTCGCGGTGACGAAGGTCTTGCCCTGGCTCTGCAGCTGCGAGCCTCGGTGGTCGGCTGCGGCGCCGGCTTTGGTGCAGTCGCCTGCGGGGCAGAGCTTCTGCAGATCGTCGTGTTTGTTCGCGGCCAGCCATTGCGTGAGCCCGGCGCCGATCAGCAGGGCGCCTGCGCCGCCCCAGAATGCGATCGGCAGCACGAGCGATGCGGGTCGCGGCTTGGCTGCTGGCGCGCTGACGGCGCTCGCGGCGTTTGTGTCTGGCTTCGTCGCGGCCGTCTCGGTGTCGTTTCGCGCAGCGTGCTGCGCTGGCTTGGCGTCGCCCGCGTTGGCCGCGTTGGCCGCGTCCGCCGCACTGCGATCTGCGCTGGCTTGCCGTAGTGCCTGCAAGCGCACGCGCAGCGAATCTGCGCGCGGGTCGTCGGGCATGGCACGCAGGTACGCATCCAGCGCTTCGGCTGCTGCTTGCACGCGACCGGCGTCGCGGTCGGCCAGATACATGTTGTAGAGCAGGGCAGGGCGCCGCGAGATGCGGTAGGCCTCGTCGAACTCGTGTGCGGCGTCCGCGAACTTGCCGGTGTTGTAATAGGCTTCGCCCAGCTTGAAGTGCGCGCGTGCTTCGGACTCGGCCGAAGCGCTTTCGGCTGGTGCCTGCGCGTGCGCGGCGCTGACGGAGCTCAGCGAACAGAGCAGCGCGAACAACTGTGCGAACGCTCGCAATGCGCGTGCGCGGCGAGTGCAACCCAAGTGTGTCATCGCGCTTCCCCTGTCCCCGGTTTCGACCTGTGGCGAGTCTAGTCGTCAGGCAAAGCCGGACAACGAGCGCAGTGTGAGCATTCCGGGAGCAGTTGCTGTTCGGTTGCGTGCCGCCCAACGCGTTCAACTTGGGGGGGGTTGCGTAGGTGCGGCTCTGGTTGGCTGCGGCGGCTCGCGCGGCACCGGCACGTTGATCGGGCAGAGCTGCGGCCTAGAACCGCATGCCGGCGAGCGCCGGCACCAGGCGTAGCCCGCCGTCTTCGGCGTGGATGGCCTGCAGCGAGAGCGCGTCGATGGCTGTCGCGGTCAAACGCTTGGCGAGGGCCGCACGCACGTCGGGCAGCGTGCGCAGGTCCATCACCAGCGTGTCGCCATCGCGGTGTGCGAAGGCCGTTCTGGCGTGGCCCTGATCTTTGCGCAACAAGGGTCCCCAGAAGCTCGTTGCCACTTCGCCCGCGAGCGCAGCGAGCACGTCGCCGCTGCGCGAGTCGAGCGCGGCTGCATTGGGCTCGACCAGCACGCTCCACTCCTTGGCTCCGTGGGCCGCGAAGGTCACGCGCTCCGGCACGAAGCACAGCACCAGCGGCCCGCCTTCGCGAAAGGTCGCATCGATGCGTACGCGGCCGTCGCGCGTGCTCACGGTGGCTGCGAGCACGCCGGGTACGCGCGCCACTGCAGCCGTCAAGCGCGCGTCGGGAATGAACAGGCGGCGTGAGCCGAGCTCGCTGAGGGTCTTCCGCACCGAAGCGCTCACGCCCAGACGATCCAGCCCTTGGCTCGCGCCGACGGCGGCGCTGCGCAAGAGGCTCTTCATGACGTCGATGCGGCTCATCGGACGCTAAGCGTCGCTCATGCTTGCGTCGGAGCCAAGTGCGTTCTCGGGCGTGGCGACGTTCGGTGTGCGTCGCACGGCGGCAAGCTCCAGAGGCGTGCCGCGCTGCGCGTCCGTGCACCAGAACAAGCCCGCGCGCACCACACGTGCGGGCAGATCTTTGACGCCGGTGAGCGCCTCGAGCGCCTCGCTGACCTTTGCGGTGCCGGAGCCGGTGATCTGCATGCGCACACGCATGGGTGTGAGCCCGCCTGCGATGCCAGCTTCGGCGAGCGTGCTGCCGCCTTCTCCGACGTCTACGCCGCGCAGGTACTGACCCACGTCGATCCACTTGCCGATGCCGTCGACATTGCGTCGCGTGCGCAGGTCTCCGCCGAGGCGACTCGCGACCAAGGCACGCAGCTCCTGCGCATCGCGCACACCGAGCTGCGCCAGCGCCGCATGAGGCAAGCCCACCGCATACTCGGCTTCGTGAATGAGCTGCGAGAGCTTGGGATCGTTGGGACCGAGCTCGGCCGCAGCGAAGAACTCGATGCCGTCGACCGAGGCTTCGGTGAGGCGCGCCGGCAGTTGCTCGAAGTCGACGGCGCCATCCGCGACCAGCTTGACGTCGATGTACTCCGCCAAGCTCGCCACGCCCAGCGAGAGCGCGGGACCGAACACGAGCACAGGCTTCGCGTGGAAGCCGCGCGAGTAGTACACGGGCAAACCCAGGCGCCGGAACAAGCGCGGCAACAGGCGCACCAGATCCAAGTGCGAGCTGAACGCCGCGCGACCCAGCTTGCGATACGCCAGCCGTACGCGTACCGGTTCGCCCTGGTCGGGCCGCACCGG
>JADGRE010000313.1 GCA_017881185.1 Pseudomonadota bacterium
GTCAGCCATCACCTTGGTGATCGCAGCTGTCAGCGTGGTCTTGCCGTGGTCGATGTGACCGATGGTGCCAACGTTCACGTGAGGCTTCGTGCGGACGAACTTTTCCTTACCCATGACTCTCTCCTCAAAACATCGAAAGCTTGTTGACCCGTGTGCGCTCTAGAGACCCTGGCTTCTTTAGAGACCCTTCACTTTCGCCACAATCTGATCGGCGATGTTGTTGGGCACGGGTTCGTAGCGGTGAAACTGCATCGAGTAGCTGGCGCGGCCCTGTGTCTTACTGCGCAGGTCCGTCGAGTAACCGAACATGGTCGCCAGAGGTACTTCCGCGGTGACCACCTGCAAGTTGCTGCGCGGGTTCATTCCAGTGATGCGCCCGCGGCGACTATTCAAGTCGCCAATGACGTCGCCCATATAGTCTTCCGGGACGACAACTTCAACCGACATCACGGGTTCCAGCAGATGAATCCCTGCTTTTCGTGCGGCTTCCTGGAAAGCCATGGAGGCGGCAACCTCGAACGCGGGGCCGGAACTGTCAACATCGTGGTAGCTGCCATCGATCAGCGTGGCCTTCACGTCGATCACCTGGTAGCCGGCCAAAACACCGCGCTGCAGGGCCTCGCGCACGCCTTTTTCGATGGAGGAGTGGAATTCCTTGGGGATCACGCCGCCCACGAGCTCGTTCTCGAACACGAAGCCCGCACCGGGCTCGCTCGGGCCGATCTGCATCACGACGTGGCCGTACATGCCGTGTCCGCCGGACTGCTTGATGTACTTGCCCTCTTGCTTGACCGACTTGTTGATGCTCTCGCGGTAGGCGACCTCAGGCTTGCCTACGTTGCACTCGACTTTGTACTCGCGACGCATGCGGTCGACGATGATCTCGAGGTGCAGCTCACCCATGCCACTGATGATGGTCTGGCCGGTTTCCTGGTCGGTATGTGCCCGAAACGAAGGATCTTCGAGCGCGAGCTTCTGTAGGGCCTCACCGAGCTTCTGTTGCTCGGCGGCCGTCTTGGGCTCCACCGCCACCGAGATGACCGGCTCGGGGAAGATCATGCGCTCCAGGATGACCGGATGGTCGCTGTCGCACAGGGTGTCGCCCGTGGTGGCCGTCTTCAGACCCAGCGCCGCGCAGATGTTGCCGGCCTGGATGTCTTTGATCTCTTCACGCTTGTTGGCATGCATCAAGAGCAAGCGCCCGATGCGCTCTTTCTTGCGCTTGGTCGAGTTGAGCACGCCGGTGCCCACGCCAACTTGGCCCGAGTAGATGCGCAGGAAGGTCAGCTGACCCACGAAGGGGTCGTTCAAGATCTTGAACGCCAGCGCCGCAAACGGTGCGCTGTCGGAGGCTTCACGCAGCTCCATCTTGCCGGTGTCGGGGTTCTCACCCTCGACCGGCGGGATGTCGACCGGCGAGGGCAAGTAGTTGATGACGGCGTCGAGCAGCTGCTGCACGCCCTTGTTCTTGAACGCGGCGCCGCACACCACCGGCACGAGCTTGAAGCTCAGCGTGGCCTTGCGCAGCGTGCTGATGATGGCGTCTTCGTCGAAGGCGGTGTCGCCGTTGAGGTAGCGCTCCATCAGCGCGTCGTCCTGCTCGGCCACCGCTTCGATCAACTTGTCGCGCCAGACCTTGGCTTCGGCCTGCAAATCAGCGGGAATTTCGACGTAATCGAACTTCGAGCCCTTGCCTTCTTCTTCGAAGACGATGGCCTTCATCTTGATGAGGTCGACCACACCCTTGTGCTGGTCTTCGAGGCCCAGAGGCATCTGAATCGGAATCGCGCGGGCACCGAGGCGCTCGTGGATGGAGTCGATGGAGCGATTGAAGTTGGCGCCGGCGCGGTCCATCTTGTTGATGAAGCAGATGCGCGGCACGTGGTACTTGTCCGCCTGACGCCACACCGTCTCGGACTGCGGCTCGACACCTGCAACGCCGTCGAACACGCACACGGCGCCATCGAGCACGCGCAGCGAGCGCTCTACCTCGATCGTGAAATCAACGTGGCCTGGCGTGTCGATGATGTTGATGCGGAAGCGCTGGTTGCCGAAGGGGCCGGCCACAGGCGTCCACGCGCACACGGTGGCCGCTGACGTGATGGTGATGCCGCGCTCTTGCTCCTGCTCCATGTAGTCCATGGTCGCGGCGCCGTCGTGCACTTCACCGATCTTGTAGTTCTCACCGGTGTAGAAAAGGATGCGCTCGGTCGTCGTGGTCTTGCCCGCATCGATGTGGGCCATGATCCCGATGTTGCGCGTCTTCTCGAGTGGAAATTCGCGTGGCATGGCTGGTCGCTCGAACTGACTCTTCTGTTTTCGGCCGGCACTGCGTGGCGGCCTTTGTGCACAAACAAAAACCCCTTCCGAGCCCAGCGTCCACCTTCGGGACACTTATGGGAGATTGGCTGACGCCAATCTTCGGAAAGGGCGGCGAGTAACACTTTAGGTTTTGACTCTGAGTTGGTTCGCCGATTGGCGCGCGAGCTCAGAGAAACAAAGTGGCTCGTCTATTTGTGCGTAAACATGTGAGTGTCGAAGCTCTCCTGACCGAGTGGTTTCCCTTACAGACTTTACGCAAAGAGCCGCAGGCTGCTTTGCGGGTATGTAAATAAGACCTTCTCGATAGTGTGTGTGTCTTACGCGATTACCAACGGTAGTGCGCGAATGCGCGGTTGGCTTCTGCCATGCGGTGAACGTCTTCGCGCTTCTTCACGGCCGAGCCGCGACCCTGCGCTGCATCCATGAGCTCGGCGGCCAAGCGCTCGACCATGGTCTTCTCGCCGCGCGCGCGCGAGTAGAGCGTGAGCCAGCGCATCGCCAGCGCCGTGCGACGGTCGGGACGAACCTCGACCGGAACTTGGTAGGTGGCACCGCCGACGCGGCGGCTCTTGACCTCGAGTTTGGGCTTCACGGCATCGAGCGCCTTGCGGAAGGTGTCGAGCGGATCGGCCTTGTAGCGCTCTTGAATGATGTCGAACGCGCCGTAGACGATGCCTTCGGCCGTGGAGCGCTTGCCACCGTACATCAAGATGTTGGTGAACTTGGCGACCAGGCGATCGCGGAACTTGGGATCGGGCAGAATCTTGCGCTTGGGAATATCGCGGCGACGAGACATGACTTAAGTCCTTGGCTAGTTACATACCCGCGAAGCAGGCTGCGCCTCTTCGCGGACCCGCTCACTTCTTCACTTCTTGGGGCGCTTGACGCCGTACTTCGAGCGACCCTGCGTACGCTCGGCCTTGTTCGTGTTGCTCGGGCCCTGGGCGCCCGTCGCGTCGAGCGTGCCGCGCACCACGTGGTAGCGCACGCCGGGGAGATCCTTCACGCGGCCGCCGCGGATGAGCACGACCGAGTGCTCCTGGAGGTTGTGACCCTCGCCAGGGATGTAGGTCGTGACTTCCATGCCGTTGCTCAGGCGCACGCGGGCGACCTTGCGCAGGGCCGAATTCGGCTTCTTCGGCGTGGTCGTGTACACGCGCACGCAAACCCCGCGCTTCTGCGGGCAAGACTGCAGCGCCGGGGAGTCGGTCTTCTTGACCTTGTCCTGGCGGCCTTTACGGATGAGCTGGTTGATGGTCGGCATGCAGCGCGTGTCCTGACAAAAAAGCGCGTGATTTCGCGGGGAAAAGAGCTTTGTGCCCGGCACTTTGGGGACGCACCAAAGGCGTTCCATGGGTGTGGGGCCGGGAAGGATACGTGCGGGGCGCCCCCTGTCAAGTCAGCGGCGGGCAAAAACGTGTCGAAATGGATCCACTTTCCGAGGGTTTGGGAGCGGATTGCCCGTCGGAGCGGGCGGAGCGCGCAACTGCTTGGGATGTAGGGCGATGAGGGAGGCACGCGCCGGACTTCCTGAGCGCGAAGGAGCCTACCCCAGATGAAACGAACGATGGTTGGCGAGGCCTGGTACTCGAACATCCACAGCTGGGCGAGCGCGCCATGAGCCCCGCCACGTTCAAGCTCGCCAAGCTCGCGGTGGCAGTCGCTGTGGTGTGTCTGTTCGGCTGCCACGGTGCGTCCGGCTTGCAGGGGCGCATGCCCGAGCCGCAAACCCGTGCCTACCGCGCTTGCACCAGCCACGCACAGTGCACGTACGTGCAGAACGGTTGTTGCGACTGCGCCAACGGCGGCCAGGACTTCGCGGTGGCGCGCGACCAGGTGAACGCTTTCCGCTCGCAGTTCCAGTGCACCGGCCAATGCACCGAGATGTACCGTGAGTGTCGCAAGGGCAAGATTGCCTGCGAACAGGGGCTATGCGTGTACCATGAGCCGGGTACGCCGTAAGCTGCACACCGGGCGCGCGCGGTGGCTGTATGCGCCGTGCGCGCTTGGTGAAGTGCTGTGCACGGCGACTCGCATCGCCAGCGGTTGGGCCTGAGCGCGTCGGCGAGCTTGGAAAGCTACGTTTCGTGACCGAGCGCGTCACCAGCGTGGAGGAGTCGTTCATCATCACGGACGGTGCCGGTGTCAGCGGCGCCTGCAACGGCGATTCGGGCGGGCCGTTGTTGACGCGTGATGCGAGCGGGGAGCTGCAGCTCGCGGGCGTGCTCTCGGGCGGCAGTGCGTCGTGCACGGGCGTCGACGAGTACGTGAGAGCCGACGCGATCGCCGACTGGGCGACGGCGCGCATCGAGGCGACGCACGACGCGCGGTGCAGTGCGCGCCGCTAAACAGTGTCGCATGGGGTGTGAGGTCGCATGGGGTGTGAGACACGAGCGAGCTGTCGTCCGTTTCGAGGAGCGCGCGGAGCCTACGTTTCGTAGGTGAGCACGCACCGCAGAAAGGGACGAC
>JADGRE010000314.1 GCA_017881185.1 Pseudomonadota bacterium
GCCCTCTCGGCGTTGCCCGCGCACTGGTTGCACGCGACGAGCAAGCTGCTGGCAGACGCCGTGAAAGAAGACTGGCAGCAGTGGCGCGCACGCACGCGCTGAGGCTCCGCGCTGGTGTTTGCGCACGCCGGCAAGTACGCTCGCGGCAAGTCGGAGGAGTTCCAGCGTGACGGCCGCCAGTTTGGACCCCCGCATTTTGCTGTTCCGCTTGCTGGTCGCGCTGGGCGCGGGCGCTGCTGTCGGCTGGAACCGCCAGGTCACCGGCAAGCCCGCGGGCCTGCGCACGCACATGCTGGTGTCGATGGGTTCGGCGCTGTTCGTGCTGGTTCCCGTGGCGCTCGGGCAGCCGGAAGACGCCATCAGTCGCGCCATCCAGGGCGTGGCAACCGGCGTCGGCTTCCTCGGCGCGGGCGACATCGTGCGCCATTCGATTCAAGGCACCGGCAAGGAAGTGCCCAAGAACCTGACCTCGGCCGCGGTCATCTGGCTGACGGCGGCGCTCGGCATTGCGGCGGGCTGCGGGCTGTGGCAGCTGAGCGCCATCGCGGCTGGGCTCACGCTGGTCACGCTCGTGCTCGTGAAGCGACTCGAGTCAGTGCTGCATCGCAAGCACGGCGCACACGACGAGCACGACGAGCACAAAGCAAACGGCGACGACGTGTGATCGGCGGTAGGTGCCGTCCCGCGCGGCACGAATCACGAATCACGAGCCGCCACGTCAGAGTGCGGCGGCTTGCGCGGCGGTCGCCGCGCCGAACGACAGGGTGTGGCCACGGCTGACGGCTTTTTCGGAGACCGGTACTTCGCCGAGCACGCTGCCGTTGGCAGCGAGCACGCGGTATGTGCCGGCCTGACTGACGCGCACCTCGACCAGGCCGTCTGCGGCCGGCTGCAGCCGGCGCCGGTACAGAAAGTGGCGATAGGGGTCGTGCAGCTCGGTCTGAACCCAGAGCGCCTGCGCTGTCGGAAAGCGCAGCAGCGCACCTGGCACGAGCTCGAACACCTTGTACAGCGCGTCCTGGTCACCCGGTGCGTCGTGCGACTCGAAGCGCCAACGAAACTGGCCTGAGCCGGAGTACGCGTCCCAGTCCGCGCCGTCGTGCGCGTGCAGGCGCTGGGCGAACACCTTCTCGGCGCTGCCCGGTGGCTCCGAGGCCGGATCGATGCGCTCGGTGATCGCATAGCGGCAGCCGCGCTTCTTCATGCGCTCGACGGCCTGCGACTCCTGCGTGAAGTGATGCGAGAACAGCACGGTGTCTGCGTAGGCTTCGGTCTCGTGCGGACCGCCGCTCGAGGCCAGCACCGGTCGCTGCGCCATGATCTCGATGAAGTTGCCGAGGCTCCACGGCGCAAGCACGCAGTACGCAGGGCGCACTTCGGGCTGCTCCACGTCGCCGGCGCTGGGGGTGGACAGGCGCAGGTCGGTCATCAGTAGCGCCAGCCACGGTTCCATCTCCAGCGGGCGCATCTCGGTGTTGGGGTCGGCGTCGAACACCGGCGACCAGAAGCGCGCAGCGGGCCACAACACGACGACCGCCAGCACGGCCCCGGCGACGCGCGCCCGCGGTCGCTCGCGCAGCGCGCACCACAGCGCGCCCGGCACCGCCGCGACGACCGGCGCCGCGTAGTACACGAAGCGCACCTGCAGCAGCACCAGCGCCGTGGCGCAGGCGCTCGATAGCAGCACGAACACGGCGGTGGGCGAGGGCGGCCGCGTGCGCAGCACGGCCACGAGTTGAATCAGTACCAGCGCGACCAGTAGCAGCGGCGTGAAGCCCAGCTCCTCGATCACGAACTGCGTGGGCAGCCCACCCGTCCAGGCGGGCTGCGATTCCGTGATCGTCGCGGCCCAGGGATCGCCGATGCGCGTCAGGAAGGCGGTGCCGGCGAGAAAGCCGTGCGCGCCGACCCCGAGCAGCGCCAGCACGCCGAGCACGGGCAACACGACGCGTGCTCGTAGCAGCGGCCGCAGCTGCAAACCCGTCTCGCCGAGCTGCGGTGCCACCGGGAACAGCAGCGCCCAGGCCAGCAGCATTGCGGGTTGCAGCAGCGAAAGAAAATAGGCGGCGAACGCCGGCCGGCCGCGCACCACGTTCAGCACCGAATAGGGCAGCGTGAGCAGTGCCGCGACGACGAGCGCGATCGAAAATACCCGTGACGCCGCGCGACGCCGCTCGGCGTCGCGCATCGTTGCAACCATCAGCAGGCCGACGGCGGCCGGCACCACCAGGAACACGACCGCGCCGCGCCACATCCACAGCGACAGCGACATGGCCAGGCCGAGCAGCGCAGCCTGGCGCGCGCTCGGGACGGTGCCGCGTTCGAGCGCTTGCACGTTGCGCAGCGTCAGCGCGTACACCCAGAGCTGCATCAACACTTCGCCGACGTGATGATCGGCCCGACCCAGAATCGAGAACCGCCGCCAGGGGGTAGCTGCTCAGGCGGGTGACGCGGGGCTGGGCGGCTGGCAGACTGGGTGGTGGTTATGCCGGCTATCGCCCGAGCGCTTTCCGATCGCGGCGCAGTACACCGTGAAGATCCCCGGGTTCGATCTCGGCGTGTTCGCGGGGTACTACCTCGGCCAGGACTACTACAACATCTGGTTCGATCGCGTGATTCATACCGTTCAGATCGGTGTGGCCGGCGCGATCGGCCCGGTGCTGCTCGACGACGGATCATGAGCCGAGAACACGCTAGCGGTCGCGACCACTGGCAAACAAGACTGCGAGGACACTATGTCGATTCAGAACACACTACGAGCATCCCTTTGCCTCACGCTGCTCGCCTTCGGCGGCTGCACCAAGACAGCAAGCACGCATTCCGACGTGCCACACGCCGAAGCGCACGACCCTGCAACGCCCGAGCCGTACGAACCTGCACAACAGGTGAAGCCACAGGTCGAAGAGCAGAAGCCGTTGTCGTCGAAGGACGATGGCTCCCCAGCGCATCCCGAGCCCTTCGACCGGACTGCCATCACGCCGCTGGATGATCAGCAGATCGCCAAGATCACGGACACGCTCCACGCCGCCGAGATCCAACAGGCCGAGCTGGCCAAGCGTCGCAGCCGAAGTCCGCAGGTCCAGCAGCTGGCCGAGCTGATGCTGCGCGATCACACGCGCCTGCAGCGCGACGGCGCCACGCTCTCGAAAGAAGCCGCGATCAACCCCAGAGAGAGCAACGCGTCCAGCGAGCTACGTGACCGCAGCGATGAAACGCTGGCGTCGCTGCTCAAGGCGTCGGGCGCAGAGTTCGACAAGCAGTACGTCGATGCCGAGGTTGCAGAACACGAGAGCGCGCTGCGTCTCCTAGATCAGCAGCTGATCCCGAGCGCGAAGAGCCCCGCGCTGCGCGCGCAGCTGGAAACCGCCCGCACCGTGGCGTCGGAGCACCTGATCCACGCGAAGAACGCGCAGCAGGATCTGATCGGCCCGCGCTGAAGCATTCGACTACGGAGCTATTTTCGCTCCGGCTCCGACGGGATCACGCGCAGCTGATTCGCAATGCTTCGCACGCCGTGGACCTGGCCAACCGCTTGCTCGCAAGCGAGTCGTTCGCGCGTATCGGAGACGCCACCACGCAGAGTCACCGCGCCGTCACGCGTCTCCACCTCGATCGCGCCGCCGTCGATCCCGAGTAGCGAGATCAGCGCGTCGCGCACGTCTTGCTCCAGCACAGTGTTCGGGTCCTCGCCGGCGCGCGGCGGCAGCCACGACCGCGGCGCATTCATGCCTTCGATGAACTTGCTTTGACCTGGCGGCGAGCCCCAACTCCACTCCGTCGAGCTGTTGCGCGGAGTGACTTCGTCGGGCGACTCTGGCTTGGAATGATCTTTTGCGCGCATCACGGGACTCCTTGGGTTGCCACGTGAAGGTGCAAACCGAAGAGGCGCGCGCAAGGGCCCACGGCCCACGGCCCAAGACGCGAGGGGTGCCACTCACCCGCCCACGTCCTCGCGTCTCACTGCAGCCGAGCACCAGGCGAGTCGGCCGCGTCGGAGTGCTGCGGCTGCGTCACCAAGTTCTCGTACGCCGAGCCGAAGGCCTCGCGCAGCGCGATGAACACGTTATCGTCGCACGCCGCGTCGCGACCGGTGCGAGGCTCACTCAGCGTGCTCGCGGTCGTGTGCACGATCACATTGTACCAAGGTTGCCGCTTGCGGTCGTTCGGCAGTGCTTCGATCACGACGTGGCACTCCGCGACCTCCGGCACGAGCACGTGCAGTCTGCGCGCATTGCGCCAGACGGCGTCGACCACACTCTGCGAAGGCAAAAGACCACGAAAGGTAACTTGAGGCAGCATGGGAAATCTCCTGATGGACGGACTGCAAAAACGAAAACGCCCTCGAGCCGAAAGGCGGAGGGCTTGTGCGCGTGAAGCTGGACGACGATTCATGAATCGTGCACGCACGGAGCCCTTCGACATGAACGGCAACAACAGCGGTTCACACGGCGCGCGGGCGCAGTGAACGTTGATGCGTGCAGGGCGTGGTTCCGGTTGATCATGGCTCTACGCAATGCAACGCCCGGACCAAGTGCATCGACTCGCGCGAACACACGAAATACGCGGGGATTTTGCAACCCGCACGTGCGCGTCGGTTGAAAGCCGTGTGCGGCGGTCGACGCAAAACCAGCGCGCGTCACGGTTCCGGGGTGGCACACGGCCCGCTGCAGCGCTACGCGCCGAAAGCGCCTTGGCGTAACGCTTGCACGAAGTCGCGGCATCTCGGGCTCGAGGTTTGAGCGTGGCAACGAAGGACAACTCAGCGAGAGACCTGGCCTGCGGCGTGTTG
>JADGRE010000315.1 GCA_017881185.1 Pseudomonadota bacterium
GTGGAAGGCCGCTGTGACGCGACCTGCGTTCTGCGCGGCGTCGCGCGCGTGCGTGAGCTCGACACCGCTCATCGAACGGCCGATTTCGCGCACGAACCACGTCGCCGGTTCGAAGAGCTCGGGCGTGGGCTGCCGTCCGGTCAGGCGCGCGAAGTCTTCGACCTCCGCGGCGATACCGACAGCGATCTGCGTGAGGTACGCGCTCACGAGCGCGCCGCGATCGATCTGCGGCGCGGCTTCTTCGACGTAGTGGCCGAGCGCGGCGAGCTGCGCAGCGACGCGGCGCGTGGCCTCGGCGTGCTCGTGGTGGGTGTCCTTGCCGTAGAGCGAGCCTGCGTAGAACGCGATGCGCAGCTTGCCGGGCTCGCGCGAGACTTCGTCGTACAGCGGCCCAGCCAGCGGCGGCGCAGCATAGGGATCACCGGGCATCGCGCCGGCGAGCACGTCATAGAGCGCGGCCGTGTCGCGCACGCTGCGACTGAGCCCACCCCACTGCACGAAGCCGCCCCAACCTTCGCCGTAGTCCGGACCGAGCGGCACGCGACCGCGCGTGACCTTGAGGCCCACGAGCCCGCAGTGCGAAGCGGGGATGCGCAACGAGCCGCCGCCGTCACCGCCGTGGCCGATGGGCACCGCGCGCGCAGCGACCAGCGCTGCCGAACCGCCACTCGAGCCGCCGGTCGAGCGCGAGAGGTCGTACGGATTGCGTGTGGGGCCGCGCCACTCGGGCTCGGTCGTCCCGACCAGCGCGAGCTCTGGGCAGTTGGTCTTCGCGATCAGCACGAAGCCGGCGCGACGCAGCCGCGCGATGGCTTCGGAATCGTGGTCGGGCACGAAGCCTTCGAGCCAGCGACAGCTTGCGGTGAAGGGCGCGCCAGCCACGAAGCCGTCGAAGTCTTTGACCACGATGGGCACGCCCGCGAACACACCGCGGGGCTCGCTCTGCCGAAGCTGCTGCCGCGCGTCGTCGTACATGCGGTGCACGATGGCGTTGAGCGCAGGGTTGACGCGCTCGACCGCGGCGATCGCAAGCTCGAGCAGCTCGGAGGCAGAAACCTCGCGGCGCGCGACCTTGGCCGCCAGCTCCACTGCGTCATGCTCGGAGTAGTCTTTCATTGCGGCGCAAAGCTAACACGCAGCGCTTGAAACGGCGGGGCGCGCGGTATGCCCCAGCCGCAGCAAATGCTAGCTTTGGGGCATGAGACGCGGCGTGCGACCTGACCGTTCTCAGGTGCAATGACCAACTTCTTCGAGCACCAAGAGCGCGCGCGTCGCAACACGCGGGTGCTGGTGTTTCTCATGGTGCTGGCCGTGTTCGGCCTGGCGCTGTCGATCTATCTGCTGATCATGCTGGTGGTCACCCGCGACCCCGCGGTGGTCATCACGCGCCTGGACGCACAGCTGTTGGGCTCGTGCCTTTGGACCACGGGTGTGGTCGTGCTGCTCTCGAGCGCGACGCGCGTGGCGTCGCTCCGCGGCGGCGGCGCCGGTATCGCCGAGATGCTCGGCGGGCACCTGGTGAGTGGCAACCCCCGCGACGGTCTGGAGAAACGCTTGCTCGACGTCGTCGAGGAGATGGCGATCGCGTCGGGCATTCCGGTGCCGCAGGTGTTCGTGCTCGAGCAGGAAGCTGGCATCAACGCGTTCGCGGCGGGGTTCACACCGGCGGATGCGGTCATCGCGGTGACCCGCGGTGGCCTGGAGAAGCTCACGCGCTCCGAGCTGCAAGGCGTGGTCGCGCACGAGGTCTCGCACGTGCTCAACGGCGACATCAAGCTGAACATCCGGTTGATGGGGATCGTGTACGGCATTCTGTCCATCGCCTTGATGGGGCGGTTTTTGATGCGCACGGCGAGTCAGAGCCGGGTGTCGTTCTCGTCGAGCCAAGGCCCCAGGGATGCATCGGCCGGTGGCATCGTGTTCGTGTTCGGCGCGAGCGTGTTCGCCATTGGGCTGCTGGGCGAGCTCTTCGGCAAGTTGATCAAGGCGGCCGTGAGCCGACAGCGCGAGCTCTTGGCCGATGCTTCCGCGGTGCAGTTCACCCGCGACCCGCAAGGGCTCGCCGGGGCGTTGAAGAAGATTGGCGGCTATTGGGCGGGCGCAGGCCTCAGCTCCGAGCACGCGGACGAAGCCAGTCACTTCTTCTTCGGCGACATTCACGCCTGGCATTTCTGGAGCCACCTGTTCGCCACGCACCCCAGGCTCGAGGAACGCATCGTGCTCATCGAGCCGTCGTTTCGCGGCGAGTTTCCTGAAGTCGGCCCCGAGATCGCGCAGCCAGAAGACCTGCCGGTGATTCAGCTAGCTGCAAGCGCAGCGCAACCTGCTACGCACGCCGGAGGCGTGGCGAGCGCGCCGCGATCGATCGTGTCGCAGGTCGGCACCACCAGCGCGCGGGCGATCGACCGGGGCAAGCGCTCGATCGCGGCGTTGCCGCCGCAGCTGCGGGCGGCAGCACACAGCCCGTTCTGCGCCTGCGCCGTCGCGTACGCCCTGCTGCTGTCGGACGATCCGCGCGTACGCGACGAGCAGCTGGCACAGATCGAAACGCGCGTCGGTGCCGAGCTACGCAGCGAAACCCTGCGCATGCTGGCGCAGGTGCAGGGCGTCGCGCGACGCGAGCGTTTCGCGCTCTTGGCGCTGCTCGGTCCAAGTCTGCGCGGTCTGTCCGGCGCGCAGCGCGCCGTGTTCATCCGAGCCGTGCAAGCGCTCATCGACACCGATCGGAGCGTGTCCATCTTCGAATATGTCGTCGCGCAAACGCTGCGCGCACGGCTCCACGACAGCCGCGAGGCCCGTCAGCGTGCGCGCGTCAGGCACAGGTCGCTCGGTGACGTAGCTGCCGAGATTCAGCTGCTGTTGTCGCTGCTGGCACACGCTGGCGACTTCGACGGCAGCGAGGCAAGCACGGCGTTTTCCGCGGGGGTCGCGCGCCTGCCAGGCGTCCAGCTGACGCTGCTGCCACCGAGCCAGCGGCTGCTGTCGGGCCTGGGCGCAGCGCTCGAAGAGCTGGTCGCGCTCGCGCCGCGGCTGTCCGCGCAGATCATCGATGCGTGCGCACACACGGTGCTGGCGGACGGGCGCGTTGCCGACGACGAAGAGACCTTGTTGCGCGCCGTGTGCGATGCGCTGGGCTCGCCCCTGCCTCCACTCGACCTCACGCCGGATCCTCGCCCTTCCGCTCGGTGAGCGCAGCGAGCAGCTTGGTCGCGCGAATGTCGGGGAGTGTCAGTGCCGAGCGTGGTGCTGATCACGGTGACGATGCCGTACGAGGCGTAGAAGGGGCCGTTCTTGTAGGGACGCGCGCTGGCTGTCAGCTGATGTCCGCAGCGTCTGCGCGAAAACATAGCTTCCTCGCAAGAAATCTCGTTGTTTGTTTGACCCGAATTCCCGTCTGGTGAATTGCAACTATGGGTCCATGATTCTCCCTCTCTCGGGAACATAGAAGCCCTTTCCATCGTGCTTGGCTGTGGTAGGTTTCAGTCGGTTGATGCTCGATACCCTCTGCCACAAGGTGCGCTCCATGAAACGACTTTCTGCTGTCTTCTCGGTTTTGGCTGCTCCTCTGTTTGCGGCCGCTCTAGCCGGTCCGTCGTGCGCCGCCAGCGGAAAAGCGTCCAGGTCCGGAGGTTCGGCTGGCTCGAGCGCTTCCGGCTCGGGTGGGACGTCAGCTGGCTCACCCTTCGATGGAACGTCCGGCAGCGGTTCGAGCGGTACCTCGGGCAGTGGATTTGGTGGCGCGGGCAGCGGTGGTTCGCCGTTCGGTGGCGCCGGCAGCGCGGGTACGACGGTTGCCGCCGGCACAGGAGGTATGACCGCCGCCGGCACAGGAGGTACAACCGACGCCGGCACCGCGGGCAGTGCTGCGTGCTCGACTCCCAGCACGATTGCGACCAATGGTTATGGCATGAGCGGGACCTGGAAGGGTTACGCATACACCTTCGGAGGGTCCACAGCTACGATCACCCCGGGTTGCGATAGCGCAGGCACCATGCCGTGCTTCAAGATGGCCGGTGCCAACCTATGTGCCAGTGGCAGCCTGGGCGCAGACACAACGTTCATGTCGATCGCGGGCGTGGGCTGGAACATCAATCAGGAAAAGGCCGCTCCGAATCCCGTTGCCACCGTGGCCCCCACGGGCACCGGAGTCGCAGTGAATGTGGCCGGTGGGACCGCCGGCCTGCGTGTCTCAATCAGTGACGGCACGACGGAATGGTGCGCACCGCTGCCAGCGGGCGGCTCGGGGACCGTTCCCTGGGCTTCGTTCAACACGAAGTGCTGGGATGGCAGCGGTACCGCGTACACGGCCGGGACACCCATCGCCAAGGTTCAGATTCTGTTGCCCAGCATGTCGGCTACGGCTTTGCCGTTCTGCATCTGCGTGGTCAGCATCGGCCCGGGCTGATGAGCGCCAGCTGAGCGACGCTCCAACCCTCGCCAGCACAAGCGCGGTCCGGTTGGTCAGCGCATGCTCGTGTTAGAGCAGTGTGACTTCCGTGCCTGCGATCGTGAGACTCCGAGGTTGCAAGTTGGTCATCGTTGCATGTCTCGCAAAATGGAACGCTTCGCCAACCTCCGGACCTCTTCTGCACTCTGCGCCGTGCTTTGGAATATGCTCGGGCCCATGCGAACCCTAGGCTGGCCAAGGCTGGGATTGTGTCTTGTGCTGATCCTTGCATTCGCGTGCAACGGTGGTGACGGGGCGGCGCGGACGGGCGCGGCCGGCGCGGCGGCCGGCGCGGGCGCGGCGGCCGGCGC
>JADGRE010000316.1 GCA_017881185.1 Pseudomonadota bacterium
CGGGTAGCGGCGAAGCTGCGCCGCGAGCAGCGCCAGGTGCGTCGACTTGCCCGCTCCAGTGGGGCCGAACATCAGCGTGTGCCCGACATCCCGAACATGCAGGTTGAGCCGAAACGGCGTCGAGCCAGTGGTGACGCCGTGCATCAGCGGCGGTGACTCGGGCGGGTAGTACGGGCATGGCGCGACCTCTTCTCCCGCCCAGATCGTGCTTGTGGGCAAGAGGTCGGCGAGGTTGAAGCTGTTCAAGAGCGGGCGGCGCACGTTCTGCACGCCGTGCCCGGGCAGACTACCGAGCCACGCTTCGAGCGTGTTCACATCCTCGATGCGCGCGCCAAAGCCCAGGCGCGTGACGAACCGATACGTCTGCTCCGCAGCGCGCGTCACCGCTTCGCGGTCCTCGTCGAGCAGCACCACGACGCTCGTGTAGTAGCCCTGGGCGACGAGGCCACTGTTGACCTCGGCGATGGCGGCCTCGGCGTCCTGGACCATGTCGACGGCATCCTGATCGACGACGCCGGTGTTCGACTGCAGCACCTGGTCGAGCACGCCGCGCACTTTCTGTCGCCACTTCTTGCGGTAACGTTCGAGGTGCGTGATGGCTTCGTGCGGGTCGAGGAAGATGAAACGGGTCGACCAGCGGTACTCACACGGCAGCTCCGCCAGCGCGTTGAGCATGCTCGGGTAGGACTCCATCGGAAAGCCGTCGAGCGCGACGACTTGAAGAAACTGCCGGCCGATCTTCGGTACCACCCCACCCCAGAGGTCTTGCCCACCAATCAAGAGATCGAGATACGCGCCGTTCTTCGGCAGCACGATCGGGTGCGAACTGCCGACGATGCAGCGGTGTAGCCAGCGTAAGAAGTCATCGTGAGTGACGCGGCCATGCTCGGTATCGACGCCGTGAGCACGCAGCCGCTCCAGCTTGAGCGGCAAGCGCGCTTCGAGCGCACGCAGGTCGCGCTTGAAGGATGCGACCATGTGTCGGCCGCGATCTTTGGCGGTGGTGGTCGGCGCATCGTCGTCGAACATCAGCTCCACAAACTTCGATTGCGCCAGCGCCGGCGGCAGATACGTGACGGTCAGCACGAAGTAGCCCTCGTAGACCGCGCCGCGTTCTTCGAAGACGCGCCGCCGCTCGTCGTCGATCGCTTCGGTGATGGGGTCAGGAAACGCCGTGCGTGCGCCGTAGCTGGGAGCGGGCTGCCTCACCGCATCGACGTGGAGCATCCAGCCGTTGCCGAGCGCTTGCAGCGCGCGGTTGAGCTGCGCGGCCAGTTGCTCTTGTTCCGCTTCGGTGCTGCTGGCGGTGTCAGGGCAGCGGTAGCGCCATGCCGCCATGAGCGAGCCGTCCTTGCCCGCCACGATGCCATCCTCGATCAGCGCGGCGTAGTTCAAGAGGTCGGCCGTGCCCTCCCCTCGCAGGCGGTGCGGTGCGAGGTTGCCAGCCGCGCGGGCCGAGCGCACCAGGCGCGCCAAGAGGAGCACGAGCGCGACCCCGAGCGTGCCGAACATGAAGCTGAGTGCTGTGACGATCATCGGTACCGCCGCGCTTGCTCGGCCGTGTTTTCCCGGAACGGCGTGCTGCGCGCCGGGTAGTAGCGGCGATAGCTGCGATGCCGCAGGTACACGTGACGCATCTTTGGATCCTTCTTGGCCATGAGCCGGCACAGGTACACCGCCGCAAACCAGAGCGTCGCGCCCGCGACCGTCGCGACGCCGCTCTGCGCCGCGAAGATCAACGTGAAGGCGAGGAGGCCCGCCGTCATCACGAGCTCGCGATCGCCACCGAGAAAGAGGTTGTGGCGATTGCCGGCGCGTCGAATCGGGATGGTTCGCAAGGCCATCGGCGTCTCAGCTCCAAGCGATCGCGCACAGCACGTGGTGTGCGACCTGTGCCTGCGCGATCATGGCGCCCGTACCGAACAGCGTTTGCAGCACGTTGACGGCCGACACCAAGATGCCGATCACGAGCACCAAGATCACCATCGTCCGGAAGAAGCCACTGAGGTCGCCGCCGAAGATCAGCGTCCCGCCCGCGACGACAATGCCCAGGATCGACAGCACGAACGCGACCGGACCCGTGGCCGATTGCTGCAGCTTCATCAGGGCCGATTCGTACGGCAGCCCTCCCCCGCCGCCGGCCGATGCGTGCGCGATTGGCGCATCGGACAAGACCACACCGACCACGACCGTTGCCACGACCAGACACCAAAAAGCTTCTCGTCTCATGTTCCGCTCCTCTCAGAGTGTTTTCGTTCGGTAGCCATCGGGCCCAACGCCCAACACTTCGACCACTTCCTGCACGCGACGACCGCCGGGCGTGCGCGTGATGTGCACGATCACATCCACCGCTTCCGCGATCAGCGGCTCGATCGGCGACGGTGCATCGCGATGCATCGACACGAGCATCTGCAGGCGCACGAGGCCCGCGCGGGCGTTGTTCGCGTGAATCGTGGCGGCGCCACCCTCGTGGCCGGTGTTCCAGGCCATCAGCAGATCGAGCGCTTCAGGACCACGCACCTCGCCCACGAGAATCCGGTCCGGACGCATGCGTAACGTCGTGCGAAGCAGCTGCGTCATGCTGACGCTCGGGGTGCTGTGGTACTGGACGCTGTTGCGCGCGGTGCATTGGATCTCGCGCGTGTCCTCGATGATCACCAGGCGCTCGTACGGCCCGACCGCGACCATCTCCGCGATGAGCGCGTTCACGAGCGTGGTCTTGCCCGAGCCGGTGCCTCCCACGACCAGGATGTTTCGGTGTGCCTCGACCGCGCCCCTCAGGACGGCCCAGTGCTGTTCTGTCAGGGCCCCATCGAGCACGTAGTCCTCGAGCCGAAGCGCGCTGACCGCAGGCTTTCGAATCGCGAACACCGGCGCTGTGACGATCGGCGGTACTTGACCGGCGAAGCGAGCGCCGTGCGGCGGCAGCTCGCCTTCGAGCCAGGGGCTCTCGCGCGTCACCTCTTTGCCGAGGTGGCTCGCCACCGTCTTGATCACGGCCTCGGCGCGCACCGCGTCCATGGTGCCGATGCACCGCAGCGGCTCACCCAGGCGCTCCTGCCACAGCCGGCCGTCAGCGTTGAGAAGCACTTCGATCGTGAGCGGATCTTCCAGTGCCGCCGCCAGCACGCCGCCGAAGTCGCGCTGCAACTTCTCGTGCGTGCGTCGATCAAACTCGGATTCCGATGGGCCGTTGTTCATAGGCTTCCTAAAAGCGCGCGCTAATTTGCATGCCGGTGGGAAGCACGGCCCACCGCCACTTTCCCCGGGGCGGCAGTGCGACGTACCAAACGACGCAGCCGACCGCCGCCGCGGCGCCCGCGACAAGGAAGATCGTCGACCAGGTCGCTTTGCTGTTGGCCTCGTCGTTCAGCTCGCGCGTGCGCCGCACTCCGCTTGCCAGCGTGGCTGAATCAAGCGCGCTGGCGTTGTCACGAAGCTGATTCGCCGCGCGCCGTGCATCGTCTCGGCTGCTGCTCGCGTCGAGGCCCAAGACGATGCCCGTGGTCAGAGCAGCCACTGCGAGCGTCCCGGTGACCACCGGCCCCCACGGAAAGACGGGTTGCGGTTGCGGCGGCGGCGCGGGCGGTACCTGCAGCGGCTCGCCGTGTGCGTCTTCACTCGCAACGGCGTTGTCCTGCTGTTCGTCGCCTTCGGGCTCAGGCTGGCTCGCCTGGGAAGGTCCGAAGCTCTGAAGATGAACGATCCAGTCGTGGACCGTGAACTCCCAGACGGGCTTGAGGCCGCCGCCCGCGGCGGCGATGCGCAGATTGCGCAGCGCGCTCAGCCGCATCTGCTCTCGCTCGGCCGGATCGCTCACGAGTAAGCCGTCGACCATGTTGGCCTGCGCGAGGCCGAGCAGAAACGCGCTCTCGGGATCGGGGCACAGGTGCATCCGATCGTCCGCGGTGCGCAGCATCCTCGCGTACTGCTCCGCGGCAAGCTCGGAGCTCGCTTGCTCGAAGAGCGCTGTGCAGCGCGAGTCCTGCGCGCGGGCGGCGCCTGCGGCGAGCAGCAGACAGGCCACGAAACCGATTTCGAACGCTCTGACGGTCGCGGTTGGCATTGCCATACTTGATTATCATGGCGCAATGAGTTACGCCATAGCAAATAAACATGGCGCAGTGACCGAGTGCCCTTCTAGGCCCGGTCAGCGCCTAAAGCAATGGAAACACTCATGATTCACATGGTCCTGCAAGGCAAAGGCGGCGTCGGCAAGAGCTTCGTCGCCGCGTTGATGGCGCAGTTTCTCCAGGATCGCGGTGGACACCCTGTCTGCATCGACACTGATCCTGTCAACGCGACGTTCGCGGGCTACGCGGCGTTCGGCGTGCAGCCGATCGACCTCATGGAGGGCCGAGAGATCAATCCGCGACGCTTCGATCTGTTGGTCGAGAAGATCGCCGGCGCCCAGACCGACCAGCACGTCATCATCGACAACGGTGCGAGCTCGTTTCTACCGCTGGCCGACTACATGATCAGCTACGACGTGCCCGCTCTGCTCAAGGAGATGGGCCACGAGATCTGCCTGCACAGCGTGATCACCGGCGGCCAAGGCCAGGACGACACGCTGCAAGGGCTGCTCGAGCTGCTCAAGAATTTCTCGCTGCCGATCGCCGTGTGGCTCAACCCTTTCTGCGGACGCATCGAGAAAGACGGCAAGCGCTTCAGCGAAATGAAGCTCTACCAGCAGCACAAGCAGCGCATCGCGGGCATCATCGAGATCCCCGAGTTCAACGCCAAGACGAC